>JAAEPF010000002.1:0-300000 GCA_024222295.1 Actinomycetes bacterium | reverse complement strand
TCGTCGTTGCCGCGTGTGGATCCAACGAGCCGGCCACGGCCGACGGGCTGCCCGGTGAGCCCAACGCCACGGTGGTCCGGGTGGTGGACGGAGACACGATCGTGGTCGACACTGCGGGGGTCGAGGAACGGGTACGCCTGATCGGGATCGACACACCCGAGACGGTCAAGCCCGACAGCCCGGTCGAGTGCTTCGGCAAGGCGGCCTCGGCACATGCAGAGCAGCTACTGCCGCAAGGCACTCCGGTGGTGCTCGAGCGAGACGTGGAGGCGAGGGACCGCTACGACCGCCTGCTCGCCTACGTCTACAGGGCATCCGACGGGGTCTTCGTGAACCTGGCGATGGTGCAGGGCGGCTTCGCCCAGCCTGCCACCTACCCACCCAACGTGGCGCACACCGAAGCATTCGTCGCGGCCGGCCGCGAGGCCCGGGAACAGGACCGCGGCCTCTGGGGCGAATGCGGCGGCGACGACCTCTACGGGTAGACGACGGCGACGCGACCGGCTTCTCAGCCTGCGCGCTGGAGCTCTCGAAGCTCCCGCCATCCGATCAACACGATGCCCGAGCGCTCCACGGTGGCTCGCATCTCAGAGTCGTTGGTCAACAGGTGGTGGTCGTCCACCCGGTCGGCCCAGTCGGGAGCAAGGGACCGCAGCTCGGGATTGTCGGTGGCCGGGTGCAGGTAGACCTCGGTGACGCCCGGGCGCAGGTCGCGCACCGCGCGCTCCACCGACCGACGGCTACCCACGCCCGGCACCACTACCAGGTGGTCCGGGGCCACGATTCCCTCTTCGGCAGCGAGCTCGCGGAACTGGAAGCCGACCGCCTCCTGGGTCGAGGCACCGCCGAGACGAACCGGAAGCCCGAAGTCGACCGCGAGGTCCAGGTAGACGTCGAAGAATTCGGGCCGCAGCTGCAGGGTGCCCATGTGGGAGTCGAGGTGGGTCACATCGAAGCCCCACAGAATCGCCCGCTCCACCTGTGCGCGCAGCTCGCGGCGCACCTCGTCGAGGTCAGCGTGGTCCCACACGTCCTGCACCGTGGCCGGGAACCCTGCCGCGCCACCCACCAGCGAGGGGCCATGGGTCACCGGACCCCACCGGTAGAGCTCGAACTCCGCGTTGAGCGTGAGATGCACACCGACGTCTTCACCGCGGTAGCGCGCCGCTGCCTCGCGCGCCCATGGACAGGGCACCATCAGCGATGCCGATGTGGCGAACCCGTCCCGCATCGACTGGTACACGCCCTCGTTGGCGGCGTGGCACATCCCCAGGTCGTCACAGTTGACGATGAGGACCCTGGCGTCCGCGGCGTGGCCGAGCCTCTCGGCGAGCGATGTCACGGCAACGGAAACTACCGGCCCGCCACGCCGGCGAACAGGTCGTCTTCGGGCAGGGTCGAGTCGACCCTCGAGCGGGCGAGGATGTAGTCGTCGAACGGGTGCACGTCACGGGCCACATCAGTGGGCAACCCGAACCAGAAGGCGCTCGTGGGGTCGACTTGCGTGGCGTGGGCCAAGAGGGCCTTCTCTCGCACGTCGTAGAAGTCGCGGATCGGCACCTCGGTCGTGACACGGTCGTCTGTACCGGTGTCCTTCATGCGCTCCTGCCAGAACTCACCGAAGGGCGACTCGATGCCGAGCTCCTCGAACTTCTCGTGCAACGCGACCATCCGGCGCCGCGACCAGACCGTGTAATAGAGCTTCAGCGGCTCCCATGGCTCTCCTGCCTCCGGATACCAGTCGGGATCCCCTGCCCGCTCGAACGCGGGAACCGAGATGTCGTGCACCCGGAGGTGATCGGGGTGTGCGTAGTGCTTCTGGTCATCGCCATAGGTCACGATCACCTGGGGACGGTCCCGGCGGATGATCGCCACGAGCCTCCCGATGGCTTCATCGAGATCCGCGTTCCAGAAGTTGTCGGGGCGCGCGTTGTCCTCCGAGTCGGGCATTCCGGAGTCGTGGTAGCCGAGCAGGTCGACCCTGTCGTAGCCGATGATTCCGGCCGCTTCGTCGAGTTCCTCCATGCGCACCTCGGCCAGCCGCTCGTTGACCTCTGGGCGGTCCATGGCGGGGTTGAGCACGTCGCCGGCCTCACCACCCGTGCAACACACGAGCGTGGCCGGAATCCCCTGGGAGGCATAGAGGGCAACGGTGGAGGCACCCTTGGACGACTCGTCGTCGGGATGGGCGTGCACGGTGAGGAGTCGCAGGGGGGCAGCCATGGGGGTCCAAGGTACCGCTGCACCGGCGCATGTGTGACCCGGCGGCAGCTCCGGGCCCGGGCCGGCGCGCAACGGTTCCCGGGGGGCAGTACCGTGAAACGCATGGGACCGAACGAGGTTGCGGTCATCTTCCTGGTCGTCGGGCTGGGCCTGTGCGCGGCCGAGATCGCAGCGCCAGGCCTCGTACTTCTGCCCTTCGGGGTGGGCGCCCTGATCGCCTCGCTCACCGGGTTCCTCGGGGCACCCGGCCTCGTGCAGGCGATCATCTTCCTGGGCGCATCCGGCGCGGCCTTTGCCGCCATGCGACCGCTGGCCCGCAGGCTCAACGAGTCCGATGTCGACGAGGGCATCGGGGCGCGCCGACTGGTCGGATCGCGGGCAGTGGTACTCGAGCAGATTCCTGCCAACGACTCGGGGATGGTGCGCATCGACCGCGAGCAGTGGCGAGCGGAGTCCGTCGACGACACCCCCCTGCCCGCCGGCATCACCGTGACGGTCACCGAGGTGCGCGGTACCCGGGTGATAGTCGCCCCCGAAACAACGCCCGGCATCGAGCCTCCAGCCGGCCCGCCCACCGCCGGCACCTAGCCGGCGGACCCGTGACACCGGTGACACATCGGGCCTGGCTGACGGTACACATGCAGAGGAGAGGAACCCCCCTGATGAACGGAGCAACCACATGAGCGTCGCAGCAATCGTGATCGTCGCAATCCTCGTGCTGTTCCTGCTGATAGTCGTCGGCTCGAGCGTGCGGATCATCCGCCCGTACCAGCGCGGCCTCGTCGAGCAGTTGGGCAAGTACAAGGAGACCCACGACCCGGGCCTGCATCTGATCATCCCCTTCGTACAGAACATGCGGCTGGTCGACATGCGCGAGCAGGTCGTGGACGTACCACCACAGGAGGTGATCACCTCGGACAACGTGGTGGTCGCCGTCGATGCAGTGGTCTACTACGAGCCCACCGACCCCCAGCGACTGCTCTACAACGTGGCCAACTTCATGGTGGCGGTGACGAAGCTGGCCCAGACCAACCTGCGAAACGTGATCGGCGACCTGTCACTGGACGAGGCGCTCACGAGCCGCGACAAGCTCAACCTCGAACTCCGCCAGATCCTCGACGACGCCACCGACAAGTGGGGCGTGAAGGTCGTGCGTGTCGAGATCCAGCGCATCGACCCGCCACCCGACGTCATGTCTGCGATGCACGAGCAGATGAAGGCGGAGCGAAACCGCCGTGCACAGGTCACCACCGCCGATGGCTTCCGCGAGGCGTCGATCATGAAGGCCGAGGGCGAGAAGCAGGCCGCGATCCTCACTGCCGAGGCGGTCCAGAAGTCCCAGGTCCTGGAAGCCGAGGGCCAGGCCGAGGCCGTGCGGGCGCTGGCCGACGCCGAGCGCTACCGGGCCGAGACCACCGCCTCAGGTGAGGCCGCGGCCATCCGGAACGTCTACGGGGCGATCCACGACGGTGACCCGACGAACGACCTCATCGCGATCAAGTACCTCGAAGCGCTCACATCGGTTGCCGATGGCCAGGCCACCAAGATCTACCTTCCGATGGACACCGGCGGCATGAACGGTGCGCTGGCCGGAATCGCGGAACTGTTCAGCGGCGCGGGCGATCCGCCCCAGGGCAGTCGGCGCGGCACCCAGCGGTCCGAGATCGACCAGCTGCTCACTCCCCCGGACCCACCCGACATCCATGTCGAGGTTTCCGATGACCCCGAGGCCGACATCGAGGCCACCAAGGCGGCCATCGAGAGTCTCGGCGGAACCGGCGGCGGGGCTGAGCCCGGGTGGTATCCCGACCCCCAACGACCGTCGAAGATGCGCTGGTGGGATGGATCTGACTGGTCCGACCCGAGCGGCTCCTGAACCGTCACGCCAGAAGCCCACGCCCGAATCGCCGACCATCGCCAGCAACATGGTGAGAATGGTCGGTGGTTCCGTGCTCCGGGCTCAGCGGGAGGCTTCGAGGGGGACTAGCTGCACGACGCCGGTCGGGTCGTCGTCCCTCTCCTCCATCCACCAACCACACACCTCGGCCAGCAGGTTGCGACCCTCGGCGGGCCCGGAGGCGATGAGCTCGTCTCCTGGGTGCAACGTCACGTAGCCACGCGGGCGGTACAGGTAGCGGTTGTCGCGCCGGATGGCGAGCACGTGGAATCCGGGCTCGATGTCGAGCTGCAGGTCCACGAGACGCCGCCCGTCGGCAGCTGAACCCGTACTCACCGGCACTCGCATCGCCACCACGTCGGCCTCACCGAGGGCCACGTTGACGATCGGATGGAGTTCGTAGTCGTCCGCGATCAGCCAGACCATGTGATTGGCCTGGTCTCCCAACTCCTCGGCAGCCGACGCCAGCTGGAGCAGGCCCCGCAGCGGCGACAGGTCGGTGTCCGACTTGGCGGCACGAAGCACCCACAGCTGCAGGTGGTCCTTCATCTCGTCGAGGCGCTCCGCTAGGTGGCGAACCTCGGCGGCCAGGCCGACGTCCTGTAGCGCGAGTGCCGAGTAGGCCAGGCCCACCGCAGCCTCGGAAATGTTCTTCATCTCCACGAGCACGTCGACCGCCCGGTCGAGGTCGCTGAGCACGCCCACCGGAGGCGTTGGCGGCTCCCACGTGGGCGCGGCAGCCAGCTCGTGCAGGCGCGAGATGCCGGCGGGTGAGCCGCGCAGGAACAGCACATCGCCCGGAAACAGGATCAGGTCGCCGTCGATCTCCTCGATCATCCATGAGCGCTCGCGGCGGATGGCCACCACTCGCATGCCGCACTGGACTGGGATCTCGAGGTCCTTGAGCGGGCGGTGGGCCATGTGTGACCCCTCACGAACCCAGACGCGGTGCGAGATCTCCTCCGCGTTGGATAGGTCGGCGATCAGCTCATTGGGGATGCCCAGCCGATGGGTCACCAACCGCGTGATGTCGACCGCCGCATTGGCGATGCCTTCGATGGCCGAGATCACCTGGAGCACCGAGGCCATTCCCTCGGCCTCGGCCGGACGGCGCACCGCCATGATGCAGACCTCGCGCATGTCCTGCACGAGGTCGTTCATGCGTTCCTCGAGCTGGCCGACCTCGGTCGCCATGCCCGGATCGTTGAAGAACACCGCCGCATAGGCGAGGTCGATCATCAACTCCGAGGAGTCCTTGGCCTCCGACAACATCTCGCGGAGGCTTCGGGGCCGTTCATCCATGTGAGGATCCCATATGTGGCGTTCATGATACGCAGCACAGGCGGTGCGACGGGTCGAGTCACCCGAACAGGTAGATTCGTAGTCCTGACCCGGCCCCCGTCGGGCTGATGCCCGACCGTGATGTCGGGCCACGAGGTGGACATGTCACGCAATCCAATTCTCACCGACGAGGCCTTCGATCCGTCTCACTACGGCGGCACAACCACGGCCACGCGCCCCTCTCCCGCACAGGAGTGGGAGCAGGCACAAGCCGGCGGTTCCGCGCAGAACGCGGCTGCGACGCAAGCCGCCGACGACGCAGCGATGTACTCCCAGGCACCACCCGCGAGTGTCACGACGGGACGCACAATGACCATGGGCGGCACCGCGTGGGCCACCCTGCTGTTGCTCCTGCTCGCCGGCGCCACCGGTGTCTACGGCTGGACCACGGTCACCGCCACCCAGGTCGGAGTCGACCCCCAGACAGGGGAACCCGTGGTGCAGGCCACGCTGAACCAACCGATCCTGCTGATCGTGGCCATGCTGGTCGGACTCGCCTTCGTGATCCTCAGCAGGTTCAAGCCCAACCTGAGCGCGATCGGCGGCATCGGCTATGCGCTGTCGATGGGATACGTGCTCGGAGCGATCTCCCACCTCTACGACGCCGAGTGGAACGGCATCGTCATCCAGGCGATCCTCGGCACCGGCAGCGTGTTCCTGGTGATGCTCGTGCTCTACGGACTGCGGGTGCTGCGGGCCACCCCGAAGATGGTCAAGATGGTCACAGGCGCGGTATTCGGCATCCTGATCATGTACCTGATCGCATTCGTCGCGTCGCTGTTCGGCGCCGACATGGCCTTCGTGTACGGCCCGTTGGGCACCGGCAACAGTGGAGGCGGGCTCGGTATCCTGCTCAGCCTCTTCATCGTCGGGGTCGGAGCGTTCATGCTGATCCTCGACTTCGACTTCGTCGAGAAGGGCTCCAAGGCCGGCCTGCCCGGCTACATGGACTGGTACGGGGCCATCGGGCTCATGGTCACGCTCGTGTGGATCTACCTCGAGATGCTGCGCCTCCTCGCACGCTTGAGGAGCTGAGCCGGAGGACAGGGCGGAGACGGCCCACGGGCCGACCCCGGCCGAGGCGTGCGGACCGGCACGCACCCGTGTGGTGGACTGCAGGGCGATGAACGACGCTTCGGCCGTGCCGGCCCTGCCCTCACCACTGCCGACGGCCGCACCGGACGGCTTCCATGTGATGGCCAAGCCGACCGGGGCCATCTGCAACCTCGACTGCACCTACTGCTTCTTCCTCTCCAAGGAGTTGCTGTACCCCGGCGACCGCTTCCGCATGGCCGAGGAGCTACTGGACACCTACGTGCGCCAGACCCTCGAGAGCCAGCGCGGCCCCCAGGTCGTGCTGGCCTTCCAGGGCGGCGAGCCGACCCTCATGGGAGTCGGCTTCTACGAGCGCACTGTCGAGCTGGTGCGCAAGTACGCACGCCCGGGCCAGCAGGTGCAACTGACACTGCAGACCAACGGCGTGTTGATCGACGACCGCTGGGCCGAGTTCCTGGCAGCCAACGACGTCCTCGTCGGTCTCTCCATCGACGGCCCTGAGGAAATGCACGACCTCCACCGGGTCGACAAGGCAGGCCGTGGCACCTTCGACCGCGTGATTGCAGCGCTCGAGCTACTGCGCGCCCACGACGTCGACGTCAACGTCATGTGCACGGTCAACGCGGCCAACGCAGACCACCCGCTCGAGGTGTACAGGTTCTTCCGCGACGAGCTCCACATGGACTTCATGCAGTTCATCCCGGTCGTGGAGCGCACCAACGAGCAGACCCTCTCGATCGCCAACGCCGGCTGGGGAGAGTCCAACCGCGACCGCCCGCTCTACGTCAACAGCGGCTCGCTGGTCACAGACCGGTCCGTCGGCCCCGAGCAGTGGGGCAGCTTCCTGTCGGAGATCTTCGACGAGTGGGTGCGAAACGATGTGGGCGACGTCTTCGTGGGCCACTTCGACGCCGCCCTCGCAGCCTGGGTCGGGGTCGAGCCGGGCATGTGCGTGTTGCGCGAGACATGCGGTACGGCGGTGGCGCTGGAGCACAACGGCGACCTCTACTCCTGTGACCACTTCGTGGAACCCGACTATCTCGTCGGCAACATCGCACAGACCCACATGGTGGAGCTGATGGCCTCTCCCCAGCAGGTCGCATTCGGCAACGCCAAGCGCGACACGTTGCCCCGGTACTGCCTCGACTGCGAAGTGCGCTTCGCCTGCAACGGCGAGTGCCCGAGAAACCGGTTCTCCACCACGCCCGACGGCGAGGCTGGGCTCAACTACCTGTGTGCCGGCTACAAGCACTTCTTCGGCCACATCCGCGACGACATGTCGACCATGGCAGACCTGCTGCGCAACGGTGGGGCAGCTCCCGACATCATGAAGCACAAGGCCGACGAGGAAGCCGCCTTGTATGCCGGAGTCGGGCGCAACGACCCCTGCCCCTGTGGCAGCGGCAACAAGTTCAAGCGCTGCCACGGCGCCTGAGGCCTCGGCTCAGTTCCCGTTAACCGACCAGTGCCAAGGCTCCGACGGCAGGTTGTACAACCCGTACGAAGCGGCATTGGCGGCCAGCCACTGGTAGCCCGGGTCAGAGCGTGACGTGATCAGCCTGCCCGACGACTTGAAGTCGATGGCCAGACCCCGCTCGTGCATCGAACGACCGGGCTGTGCGGTGGGCGGAGTGCACAGCGATGCGCGCTTTTCGTAGATGTCGTACTGCGTCGGGCCGCAGTGGGCCTGGCGCAGGCGGATCTGTTCGGCGGGGTCGCGGAACCCTCCACCGGAGAGGCTGATGCCGTCAGCGGCAGCCGCGCTCACCAGAGCCGACACGCTGCCCGCGATGCTCTTGTTGACCCAGATACCACCGGCCCTGGTGACATCCTGCCAGGTGACGATGCCGGACGGAGGAGGAGGTGGTGGGCCGGTGGGCTTCGGCGCAGTGGTCGTCGGGGACCTGGGCCTGGACGGCGCCGTGGTACCGGGAGAGGAAGATCCGCCTCCTGCTGAGCCGGCCTTCGGCTGCGTCTGCTTCGCCCCGGCGACCAGCGTGCGGGACTCCTCGGCCAGCGCCTCTTCCTGTTCGGCCAACTCGGCCGCCGCTCTCCGGTCGATCGCCTCGAGGGCTGCCACCTCGGCCAGCGCATCGTCGAGGCGCGACTCGACCTGTGCGGCGAGTTCCTCCTGGCGGGAGACCGCCGCCTGCAGTTCGTCGAGCTTGGCCTTCTCCGCAGCCGCCTTCTCACCAGCCGCGGCCAGCGCGTCGTTGGCCTGCGAAGCCCTGCGGGCTGCAGTGCGCTCTGCCACCTGCAGTTCGCCGACCACTCGGTGCTTGTCGTCAGCACTGATCACGAGCAGTTCGTGTGCCCACGACATTGCATCAGCATCGCTGATCGAAAGCACTGCCTGGGACTCGAACGCCGGGGGGTTCATGAACGCTTCGTTTGCGTACTCCTTCACCCGTTCCTCTGCCACCACGACATCCGCGGCAGCCTGCGCTGCGCGCTCGGCGGCCTGATCAGCCTCGATCCGGGCCTTGCCGGCCGCGAGGTGGTTCAGCGACCACTCGTCGAACTGCTGGTTACGGGCGGCACCCGCCTCTGCGAGCTGTGCGCGGACCGCGGCCCGGTCAACCTTCAGGGACGCCACGGATGCCTCCGCGGACGCGCGCCGACCGGGAACGGTGGTCGTGGTGGTGCCGGAAGCGGACGGTGCCTCATCTGCGGAGTCACCTTCGACCGCCCCAGCGCCGGGCGCCATTGCAGAGATCACGCACGCCACGAGGGCACATGAGAGGACCAGGCGACCGGTCGGGCGCGGATGCAAACGGTTCGACATGCACTTCGCCCATCGGCACTCAGCCTCCGAAGATGAAGTGCGCGCACCGTTCGCTCTGAGAGAAACCCGCGGTTGCGCGGAGGCTCAACCGCCGAGGATTCCGCCCATGATGCCGCCGCCACTGCTCTGCTGTTGCTGCTGTTGGTGGCCGCCCTCCATCACGCTCTCCGATGGCTGCACCAGTACGCAGCCCTGTCCACCGAAGGCCATCTGGACCAGCTCACCGGTGCCGCCACGCAGCATCGACTTGAGTCCTCCGGTGTCCACCCGGATGTCCATGGACACACCGGAGGTCCACAGCACGACCGCCTGTGCATCGGCGAAGGTCTGGGCGCCCGCCACGTCCAGCGCAACGGGGTCACCTTTCGTCGTCACCGCCACATACCCGATGCCGCGCAGCTCCACGTTGAACATGCCGCCGGCCATCATCGAAGCCTTGCCGGCGTTGACCCGCTTGATGTCCCACTCGATCGAAGCCGAGAAGGCCAACACATTGGAGCCGTTGACCGAAACCATGTCGTTGTCGAGGTAGAAGATCTGGATCTCGGAGGCGAAGTCCGCGAGGAACAGCTCGCCGGTTCCCTCGCAGTGCATCATCTGCACCCCCTCACCGGTGAGCTTCGACTTCATCATCTTGTTGAGGCCACCGGAGCCCTGGTTCTGGAATCGCACGTCACCCTGGTAGGCGACCATCGAGCCGAGCCGCGCATTGACCGGGCCGAAGCCCATGTGGACCTTCAGCATCTTCTTGTTCTGGTGCGTGAACGGATCCTGGCCCGTCGTCTCGGTGTACTCCTGGAACAGATTTCCGATGATCGGCACTGCGCCTCCCGGGTCCGGTCGTCGCCAAGTCGTCGCGCCCGGCACCCGGCTCACCGTACCGGAATCGATATGTGGCAGGCTGCGGTCATGGAGAGCTTCTCGCCGAAGGCCGCCTGGATGCGCGCCATTGTCTTTTCTGCTGCGTGTTGGATCATCGCCACGGTGGCCGGCACCACGTCACGGGTGTTCACCGAACCGATCATCCAGCCCGACCAGGTCGACAACTGGCGCTGGTGGCTGTTCTTCGGCGTCGCCGTCGCAACGATCGCAATCGCCTACCTGGTCATCTGGCGCGCCGGCACGCTGGTCTTCGACCGGAAGCGCTACTGGGGACCACAGATCCTGTTCGGGTTGATCTGGGGGTCCGGCACCGGAATGTGGCTCGCAACGCTGTACGTGCTGGCCGACAGGACCGGCTGGCCCCGCTGGGGCGTGTGGCTGCTCGCGTTCACCCTGATCTCGTTGTTCCAGGCGTTCTGGATGGACCTGTACTGGGACGTGTACGTGTCACCCGAGCACGACACGCCGGCCTCTATCCGCCGCAAGATCCCCACCACGCACATCCCCAACATCCTGGTGACGCTCACCTTCCTCGTCGCCTACGACAACGTGGCCATCTTCGCGATCTTCCAGGGCAGCGCGTTGCTGATAGCGGTGATCGCCATGCGGATGCCACCGTGGTTCGAGACCATGCCCGTGCTGCCCGCCAACACCGAACCCGGCTTGTTCGGCCTTCCGCGCTGCAAGGGCTGGGAAGGCCCGGTAGACGACTACGCACTGGGCAAGGCACCCGCGCCGAGCGCCGGGTCCGCCGCCGGCTAGGCGAGGCCCGCGAGGCTGGGAGCATGGAGGCCGACTCGGTACTGGTCATCGGAGCGGTCGTGGTCCTCTACGCCGCAGTTGCCCGACGGCTGGACACCACTCCGATCAGCGGGCCGATGGTGTTCGTCGGGCTCGGGTTGCTGCTGGGAAGCAGTGGACTCGGCTGGCTGGAAGCAGACCTTTCCAACGACGCGATCACCGGTCTGGTGGAGGCGACGCTGGCGGTCGTGTTGTTCTCCGATGCCTCGCGGGTGGACCTCCGCAACCTGCGTTCCCACTGGAGCATTCCGGGAAGACTCCTGCTGGTCGGGCTCCCGCTCGCCATCGCACTCGGAACGCTGGGCGCCATGGGCGTGTTCGGCTCGCTGCCCTGGGAAGGCGCCCTGCTCATCGGCATCATGCTCTCGCCCACCGACGCCGCGCTCGGCCAGGCCGTCGTGACCGACCGCAGCGTCCCCGTGTATGTGCGCCAGAGCCTCAATGTCGAGAGCGGGCTCAACGACGGGCTCACATTCCCGGTTTTCGAGGCTGCAGTCGCCATGGCACTGGTGGGCGTCTCGGTGACGGCGGAGGCTGCCGCGCGGGTGCTCTTGGAGGAGGTCGTGTTCGGAGCGGTGGCCGGACTGGGCGTCGGACTGCTGGCCGGTCCCCTGCTCTCCGTCGCCCGTCGTAGTGGCTGGACAGGGCGCCACTGGCACGGTCTGGCCACCCTCGGCATCACCGCTGCCGCCTATGGCCTGGCTGTCACGATCGACGGCAACGGGTTCATCGCCGCATTCGCGGCCGGACTTGCGTACCGCCCGTCGGTCGACCTGCCCGTGGCCGACGACGTCTCCCATGACGTGGCCGAACTCCTGACGATGCTCGCGTTCGTGGTGTTCGGCGCCATCGTGCTCGGCCCCAACCTCGCGGCGTTCGACTGGCAGATGCTCCTGTACGCCGTCCTCAGCCTCACGGTCATCCGAGGCGCCGCCGTCGCGATCTCGCTCGTCGCCAGCCGCACCAAGTGGCAGACGAAGGCCTTCATCGCATGGTTCGGTCCGCGCGGAATCGCCAGTGTTCTGTATTCGTTCCTGCTGCTCGAGGAGGCCGACAGGATCGCCTACGCCGGCAAGGTCGTGGACGTGGTCATGCTCACGGTGGCGCTCAGCGTCGTCGCCCACGGGGTGACCGCCTCCAGCCTCGCGGAACTGTACGGACGCTGGTTCGCGGACATGGAGGAGGATCACGACGACATGGTCGAGGCCAAGGAGGCGCACGAGCACGGCCTCGGACGTTGCGCCGACGCGGCCGGTCGGGCGGATTCCGACACGGCCACGGCCCCACAGCCCATGGGCGAGTCAGACGAGGGCCGATGACAGTCTCGGCCCGCACGGCGTTGCTCATCTGGGACTTCGATGGCACGATCGCCGACACCCGGTCCGCCATCCTCGCGTGCGCCACCGGAGCCCTCGGACAACACGACGTGCCGATGCCCGCGGAGCAGGAGATCGCGGCCGGCATCGGACTGCCGCTGGCCGAGATGTTCGGGCGACTCGTGGGCGACGCCGATCCCGAGTTGATCGCCTCGTTGATGGCCGCGCACAGGGCCGACTTCGACGCCACCGCGACGCAACTGTCGACCGCCTTCGCCGGTATCGAGGATGCGCTCGACGAGGTATCGGCCATGGGCGTGCCACAGGCCATCGCGACCAGCCGACGCCATCACAGCCTTGATCCCCTGCTCGAGCACCTCGGCCTCGGCCACCACTTCGCGGTCCGCCTCACCGACGACGACGTCGAGGTGTCCAAGCCCGCGCCCGACATGGTGTTGGCGATCTGTGAGGCACATGGGATGCACCCATCGGAGTCGTTGGTTATCGGAGACACGTCGTTCGACATGGAAATGGGTCGCCGCGCAGGCTCGGCGACGTGCGCCGTCACCTGGGGAAACCACACACGCGAACAGGTCGAGGTGGCAGGTCCCGACCACATCGCAGACGACGTCTCGGAACTGGCTGTGGTCATTCGGCAACGACTCGGGGGCCCGGGTGCGCGAAGTGAACCGGTCGATGGGTCCTAGACCCGTACGACTCCGGCCCCGACGCGATCGAGGCGACCACGGTCGACCTCACGCCACAGCAGTTGTTGGAGCCCGCCTGCGGCGACTTGGACCGCGCCGCCACGCACCGGAGCAACCACGCCAGCTGTTCCTCGTAGCGGGAGTGGGAATGACAGCAGCGCGCGGCGCCATGGCGGGTGTCGCCGTGGAAGGCACTGATGTGCCGGTCGGGCCACCGATGGCGGTCGTGTCTCCTGAATGACCGGCCACCTGGTGTGGCCGGTCACCTGAAATCGCGGGAGGGCACCGCCGCGGCCACGGGCAGCGGATCGAACCGGTCTGCGACCACATTGACCACACCGTCGACGGTGCGTTCCAGCTTGCCGCGCACCAACAGGGCCGAGGCACCCTGTGCGACCTGGCGGTAGCGCTGCCAGAACCCGACCGAGCACACCACGTTGATCAGGCCCGTCTCGTCCTCGAGGTTCACGAATGTGACACCGCCTGCTGTAGCCGGGCGTTGGCGGTGGGTGACCACACCGGCGACCGTAACCCTCTCGCCGTCGCCATGGTCCCTGAGCTCGTCGGCCGGCACCACCCCCCTGGCAGTCAGGTCCTCGCGCAGGAACCTGGTGGGATGGCCGTCGGGAGCCACCCCGGTGGCCCACAGGTCCGCCACGGCCTCCTGTTGCTCGTCCATGCCGGGCAGCCGGGGAGCGTCCATGCCCTCGACGATCCCCGGTAGCCGACCCGACCGCGACCTCGAGGCCGCCCCGGCCGACCAGAGTGCCTCGCGGCGCTCGAGTGGTTTGCCCCCGGCTCCCTCGAAGCAGCCGAACGCCCCGGCGGTGGCCAGGGCTTCGAGGCGTCCTCGGTCGAGGCCGATGCGCCGTGCGAGGTCGTCGGGGCCCGAGTAGGGCCGCCCGGCCACGATTTCCTTCGCGAGGTCGTCACCGATCCCGCGCACCGAGGACAACCCGAGGCGCACCGCAGGTCCACCCCACCCCCAGGTCTGTGGTCGCGAGTCATCCCGTTGGGTGTTCTGTTCGAGTGAGATCACCCCCTGGGTGATCTCACTCGAACAGAACACGCCGGAGCGGCCGGATTCGAGGGTGGCCTCCCAGCCCGAGGCGTGCAGGTCGGGAGTGAGCACTTCCACCCCGTGCCGCCTCGCGTCCTGGGTGAGCGACTGTGGTGAATAAAAGCCCATCGGCTGGGCGTTCAGCAGCGCCGCGCAGAAGGCCGCCGGGTAGTGGTACTTGAACCACGACGACGAGTACACGAGGTAGGCGAAGCTCACCGAGTGCGATTCAGGGAACCCGTAGTTCGCAAAGGCGGCGAGCTTGTCCCAGATCTGCCCCGCCACATCGCCGGTGATCCCGTTGGCGGCAAGTCCGGAATCGAAACGGTCGCGCAGCTCGGCCATCCGCCGCACCGAGCGCTTCGAGGCCATCGCCTGACGCAACTGGTCGGCCTCGGCTGCGCTGAAGCCGGCCACGTCGATCGCCATCTGCATCAGCTGTTCCTGGAACAGCGGCACGCCGAGTGTCTTCTCGAGGGAGTTCTTCAACAACGGGTGGAGGTAGGTGACCGGTTCCTCACCCTTGCGGCGCCGTATGTAGGGATGCACCGAGCCACCCTGGATCGGCCCGGGCCTGATCAGGGCCACCTCGACCACGAGGTCATAGAAGCACCGGGGCCGCAGCCTCGGCAGGGTGGCCATCTGGGCACGCGACTCGATCTGGAACACACCCACGGTGTCGGCACGACACAACATCTCGTAGACCTCGTCCTGCTGGGGCAGCATCGCCAGGTCGACCTCGACCCCGTGGTGCTCGCCCACCAGGTGGATGGCGTAGTGGAGCGCCGAGAGCATCCCGAGGCCGAGCAGGTCGAACTTCACCAGCCCGGCTGCGGCACAGTCATCCTTGTCCCACTGGAGTACCGAGCGGTTCTCCATGCGACCCCATTCGGTGGGACACACCTCCACGACCGGGCGGTCACAGATCACCATTCCGCCCGAGTGGATGCCGAGGTGGCGGGGTAGGTCCTCGAACTCAGCCGCCAACTCGAGCACAGATGGAGGAATGGGGATCTGCGCTTCCTTGCCGACGGGCACCCGGGTGCTTCGCCCCGCGCCCACCTCCTGCGCGACCTCGGGCCCCTGCCCCACAACAGCCGTTGTCCCTGTCTGGTCAGAGATGCTGCCCCAACGGCCGATCGACTTCGAGAAGGCGTCCTGCTGGCCTGCAGCAAAGCCCAGCGCCTTCGCAGCGTCACGCACCGCCGAGCGGGCCCGGTAGGTGATCACGTTGGCAACCTGGGCCGCGTGGCTGCGGCCATGACGCTCGTAGACGTACTGGATGACCTCCTCGCGGCGGTCGGATTCGATGTCGATGTCTATGTCGGGTGGACCGTCGCGCTCGGGCGACATGAACCGCTCGAACAGCAGGCCCAGTCCCACCGCATCGGCGTTGGTGATCCCGAGCGCGTAACAGACCGCCGAGTTGGCAGCCGATCCGCGCCCCTGGCAGAGGATGTCGTTGCGGCGGCAGAACTCCACCAGGTCCCACACCACCAGGAAGTAGCCGGGAAAGCCCATGGCACATATCAGGTCGAGCTCGTGGTCGATCTGGGCCCACGCTCCATGCACCCGTTCGGAGCGGCGCGGACCGTAGCGCCGCGTCGCTCCCTGCTCGGTCAACTGGCGCAGGTAGTCGCCCTCGCTCATGGCGGTGCCGCCGTTGCCGGGCGGGCACGGAAACGGCGGCAGCGACGGCGCCACCAACGAGAGGTCGAACGCGCACTGCGCGGCAAGGTCAGCCGCGGCCGAGACAACACCGGGGTAGCGGGCGAACCGCCGGTGCTGCTCGGCGCCACTGCGCAGGTGGGCCACACCACCACCCGGCAGCCAGCCATCGATCTCCTCGAGGCTGCGCCGCGCCCTCACCGCAGCCATCGCAGTCGCGAGCCGACGGTCCCCCGGTGTGGCGTAGTGCACGTTGTTGGTGGCCACCGGTTGGAGGCCGGTCTGCATGGCCAGGCGTGACAGGGCATCGTTGCGCGCCGAGTCGAGGGGATCACCGTGGTCCCACAGCTCCACGAAAGTGTTCTCGGCGCCGAAGGCGGCCACCAGTGCCCGCAACTCGCGGTCGGCCGCAGCGGGGCCACGATCGGCGAGGGCAGCGGGCACCATGCCCTTGCGGCACCCGGTGAGCACCGCCCAATGCCCCCTGGCCCGACCGGAGGCCGCCTCGGCCACATCGGCGAAACTCAGCCGGGGGCGGCCCTTCTCCCCCGCCATCTGCGCCTTGGACAGCAGCGCTGCCAGGTTGGCGTATCCCGCGGGATCGCGGGCAAGGATCACGAGGTGGCGGCCGTCGGGGTCGGCCGGGCCCGGGCGGGGCTCGTCTGCACCGATGGTGACCTCGGCGCCGAACACACTGGGCAGCCCCAGTTCTCGGGCTGCCTCTGCGAAGCGCACCGCGCCGTAGAAGCCATGGTGGTCGGTGAGGGCGAGCGCCTCGAGTCCGAGGTGGGCTGCCTGCTCGGCAAGCGCCTCGGGCATCGAAGCACCGTCGAGGAACGAAAAGGCCGAATGGCAGTGCAGCTCGCCATAGCGGTGCTCTGCGGAGGTCTTCCTGGCAACCGGCCTGCGCACCTGCCTCTCCACCGGCGGTGGCTCGTAGGGCTCCCTGTGCCTCGTCCACGCGGGACTGTCACCGCCATCGCCCGGGTGGGCGCTGCGGGTGCGGCGATCGGACAACCGCCGCTCCATCTCGCCCCAGGGAACCCCCGGATTGTTGAACCCCATTTCCGGAGCATACCGAACACCTGTTCGATCACAAGTTTGGCCGCTCCCAGCCCACGCGAAGTTACGATCACGCTGTGACACTCACCTGCAACCGCCCCCTGACCGCCGGCCGGCTGCTCGGCGCCACGGCAACGCTGCTGCTGGCCGCACTGGTCGGCGGGTGCGGCGACAGCGACCCGTCGAAGAGCGAAGGCACCCCTGACGAGCCCGACCTCGCGGCCGGCGAGCAGACCTACATGGACTTCTGCGGCTCCTGTCACGGCCGCGACTTCGAGGGCAGCAGCCAGGGGCCCTCACAGCTCGATGAGCACTTTGCCCCCGGTGAGACAACCGACGCGGAATTCCGCCAGGCAATCGAAAATGGCGCGCCCCGGGAGTACTACGACTTCACGCCCATGCCGGCCATCGGCAGCCTCGACGACCAGGAGGTCACCAACGTGATCGCCTACATCCGCAGTGTCCAACAGGAGCGGGGCTTCAACCCCCAACCCTGAGCATGCAACGTGAATTGCGGTGGGGCGCGGTGGTTGTACCCTGCCGCCCATGACTGCCGAAGATGCCGACCTGACCGCCGCGGATGTGCGCTGGCACCTCGATGACCTGCTCACGGGGGGCAGCGTCGAGGAAATGCTGGACCAGGCCGACGAGGTGGTCGACGAGCTCGCCGGCGCCCGCGGCACCGTTGCGGAGCTGGACAGCGCGGCCCTGGCCGCCCTCATGCACCGCTCTGCCGAACTGGAGGACCTCCTCGGGCGCATCGGCAACTACGTCATGCTGCGGTTCTCCGAGCAGACCGACGACCCCGAGCGTGGCGCCGCGATGATGGCCGCCCAGGAGCGGTCCACTTCCATGGCCACCAAGCTCGTCTTCTTCGAGCTCGAATGGGCAGCGCTGCCCGACGAGCATGTCGAGGAACTGCTCGCCGACCCGGCACTCGACTTCTGTGCGCACCACCTGCGCAACATGCGCCGCTACCGCACCCACCTGTTGTCGGAACCGGAAGAGAAGGTGCTCACCGAGAAGTCCGTGAGCGGTTCCAGCGCCTGGGTGCGGCTCTTCGACGAGCTCACCTCGGCGCTCACCGTCGAACTACCGGGTGCGCTCGCGGGCCAGCCCGACGAGGACACGGTCACCACCGGACTCGAAGCCGGGCTGTCTCTGCTGCAACACCCGGACCGTGCCACGCGCCAGGCCGCTGCCGGCGCCGTCACCGAATCACTGGCGCCGGGCCTCCGCACCAGGGCGTTCATCTACAACACGCTTCTACTCGACAAGTCCGTCGATGACCGCCTGCGCCACTACCCGAGCTGGATCTCCTCGCGGAACCTGTCCAACGAGGCCTCAGACGCGTCGGTCAATGCCCTCGTGCAGGCAGTCGTGGGTCGCTATGACATCGCCCACCGCTGGTACGAGGCCAAGGCGCAGGTGCTCGGGCTCGACCGGCTCGCCGACTACGACCGCATGGCCAGCGTGGCCGACGACGAGTCGACCATCGGCTGGAGCGAGGCCCGCGAGCTGGTGCTGGACGCCTATGCGAGCTTCTCGCCCGAGCTGGCGAGTGTCGCCAGGAGCTTCTTCGACGAGAACTGGATCGACGCACCCGCCGGAGGAGGCAAGCGGCCCGGGGCGTTCTGTGCCTACACCGTGCCCTCCCACCATCCCTACGTGCTGCTCAACTGGACCAGCCGCAACCGCGATGTGCTCACCCTCGCCCACGAGCTCGGCCACGGCCTGCACGCCTACCTGGCCCGCGAGCAGGGAGTGTTCCACCAGAGCACGCCGCTGACCCTCGCCGAGACCGCGTCGGTGTTCGGCGAGGCCGTCACCAACAACGCCCTGCTCGAACGCCTGGACGATCCGGCCCAGCGCTTCTCACTGCTCGCGTCCACCCTCGAGGACTCGATCGCCACCGTATTCCGCCAGGTGGCGATGAACCGGTTCGAGGACGCCGTGCACACCTCTCGACGCGAGGACGGCGAGCTGTCGCCTGAGCGGTTCGGCGAACTGTGGCAGCAGACCCAGAGCGCTGCACTCGGCGATTCCGTGGAGCTCACCGACGGATACCTCACATGGTGGAGCTACATCCCACACTTCATAGGCACACCCGGATACGTCTACGCCTATGCCTACGGCCAGCTCCTCGCACTGTCGGTGTATGCCCGCTACCGCGAGCGAGGCGCCGAGTTCGTGCCCGCCTACCTCGAGCTGTTGTCCGCAGGTGGCTCCATGGCCCCCGAGGAACTGGGAAGGATCGTCGACTGTGACCTCGGCGACCCCGGTTTCTGGGACGCCGGTCTGGACATCGTCGAGGGCCAGCTGAACGCTGCACTGCAGGCCGGGCGCGATGCCGACCGCATCAACTGAGTCAACCTCGTTTCAGCGCGATCGCTTGCATCTCATTCCCCGCGACCATCCCCCGGGGAATACCGGTCCCAGAATTAGGATCCGGACAGTTCCAGTGGTCCCGGCCGCCGACGGCGGACCGGATTGCGACCGTCCGCAGGGGGCGCCCAGACATGCATGCGAGGAGTGCCGACATCAACCTGTCGCCATCCTCCCTTGCGGTCCTCACCGAGGGTGTGGCGCTGATCGCACCCAACGGCGCGATCACCTCGGCGAATCCCGCACTGTGTGGCCTGCTGGACATGCCCGTCGAGCGCATAGTGGGCGCCAACGTGCTCGACCCCCCTTGGCACCTCGAGACCCGTGCCAACGAGCCGATCTCCGCCGCCGAGGGTCCGGTGGCCCATGTGTTGTCCGGAGCCGGTTCCCTCGTTGACGAGACCGTGCTGCTGCGCAGCGGCAGGCGGGCGACCTGGGTGCGCATGCGGGTCGGCCCGATCGAACCTGACAACACGGAGTCGGGAGTCATCTTTGCCCTCGGCGACCTCACGTCGGTCGTCGATGCCGAACAGAACCTCCACCGGCTCATGTTCACCGACGCCCTCACCGCCCTGGCCAGCCGCGACCAGATCATCCGCCGGGTGGCAGAGCTGCTCATCGACTGCCAGACCACCGCCTGCAGGGTGGGCGTGCTGCACGTCGACATCGATGGCTTCCGGGCCATCAACGACTCGTTCGGGCCTTCGATCGGCGACGCCGTGCTCGTGGAGGTGGCCGAGCGGCTGCGCGACCTCACCGACCGACGCGTCGAGGTCGGCCGCGTCGGGGTCGACGAGTTCCTGCTGGTCGTACGGGGTGACGACCCCGCACTCGCCTTCGACACGCGCATGCGACGCCTCGCGGAGGAAGTCCAGCGCCGCATCGCCGTGCCGTACGCCACGAACAGCCTGGAGTTGCACCTCACGGCCTCTGTGGGCGCCGCACGCGGACCCGACGATGCCGATGCGGCGGTCGAACTCCTCGCGGCGGCCGACCGTGCCCTGCAGACCAGCCGGCGGCGCGGACGCAACCAGTTCCGCTTCCACGACGTCACTGTCGACATCCGCAACCGCCAGCACCTGCACCTGGACCGCGACCTTCGGCTGGCGACCGCCCGCCACGAACTCGACGTCTACTACCAGCCGATCATCGATCTCCGCAGCGGGGAACTTGCGGGCGCCGAGGCGCTGCTGCGCTGGCACCACAACGAGCGCGGCCCGGTGTCACCCGCGGAGTTCATCCCCGCTGCCGAGGCGACGGGCGCCATCGGCGCCATCAGTGACTTCGTGCTCAACACCGTGGCCACAGACATGACCGAATGGGACCGTGACGGGATCTTCCCCACCAAGCGGCGCATCTCGGTCAACATCTCCGCCGCGGAATTCAATCGCCGCGACTTCCTCGAGCGCCTCGCCTCGGTGCTCGACAACGCACGACTCGACCCTGAGCGAATCGAGCTCGAGATCACCGAGTCGCTACTCGTCGACGACCTGCGCATGGCAGCGGACAGGCTTCGCCAGCTCGACCGGCAGGGCGTGCACGTGTCGCTCGACGACTTCGGTACCGGATACTCGTCGCTGTCGTACCTGCACCAGCTGCCGCTGCACACCCTGAAGATCGACCGCCGCTTCGTGGGCGACTTCTCCGATGACCGCTCCGGCACCATCACCCGCACCATCGTGGCGCTGGCACACAACCTGGGAGTCGTGGCGGTCGCAGAGGGTCTCGAGCACGAGCGCCAGAGACGGTTCCTCGACAGCTGCGGCTGCGACCTCGCACAGGGGTTCCTGTTCGCTCCCCCGCTGCCGAAGTCGGCGTTCGAGAGCTTCCTGCGATCCTCGGGCACAACCGCGCTCACCGGCACCGCCTGACAGCGCTAGGACTCCTGGCGCCCGGAGTTGTCCGCGCTGCCCGGTGAGCCCGTACGCACGCCATCGGCGTCAACGCCATCCGCGGCGGGCGTCCAACCGGCCGAAGGCAGCGACACGACGAACACCGCACCGCCACCCGGTGCGTCCTCCACATGGATCCGTCCGCCGTGGGCCTCGACGATCCTCTTGCTGAGCGCGAGGCCGAGTCCCGCGCCACCGCGGTCGCGGGTGCGGCCCTCCTCGAGGCGGGCGAAGCGCTCGAAGATGCGCTCGCGATCAGACGGGACCACGCCTTCGCCATTGTCGCCGACCCGCAGCGCCACCCAGGGCCCCTCCTCACGCAGGCTTATGCACACCTCTGACGAGGCATGGCGTGCGGCGTTGTCGGTGAGGTTGCGCACCACGCTCGTCAGCTCGCCCACGTTGCCCCAGACCCGGCCCGCCGACACGGCTGACACGTCTACAGACTTGCCGGTCAGCCGTCTCGCCTGGGCCAGCACGAGGTCTTCCAGGTCGACCTCAGTGCGCGGCCCGCGGCGGCCCTCCTCGAGTCGTGCCATGGCGAGCAGGTTGCCGACCAGGTGGTCGAGCCGGTCATCTTCTGCGAGCACCACTTCGGCCACCTGGGGCCAGTCCACGTCGTCCGGGTAGCGCAGCGCCGTCTCGAGCTGCGCGCGAATGGAGGCAACGGGTGAGCGGAGCTCGTGGGATGCATCCGAAACGAACTGGCGCTGGGCGGCGGATGACCGCTCGAGGCGTTCGAGCATCTCGTTCATGGTCTCGGCCAACTCCGCGATCTCGTCGCCGCTGGGCGGCACCGGCACGCGGGCATCGAGGGTGGTGGCGCTCAACTCGCGCACCCGACGGGTCATGGCGGCCACAGGTGCGAGCGTGCGACCCACACCCACCCAGGTCATGGCACCGGCCGCGAGCACCAGCAGCGGAAGGCCGAGCACAAGCGCACCGGTGAGCGCCCTCACCGAACGGTCGATGGCGTCGCGGGGGGTCACGGCGTGCAACGCCAGCGGGCCGATGTTGCTGCTCAGGTCGCGCGTCACTTCTACGTAGCCGCCCCGGATGTCCTCCGGCAGGCCGCTGCGGCCGAACAGCATGATCCGGCCGGCTTCGTCACGCACCTGGCGGGACTCGAGTTCCGCCAGGGCAGCGCCGTCGAGGAAGAAGAAGGTCGACGTCAGCACGTTGTCGAACTCGTCCTGGCCCGCGGTCAGCCTGCGCTGGAACTCCGTTTCACTGGCCAGCAGCTCCGAGGGCAACCTGCCTTCACCCAGCAACTCCGCCATCGAGTTGAGCGCGGCCTCGTTGCGCTGGCGCACGTCGTTGACCATCGTGGCCTCGACCCACCTGACCAACAGGAGCGCGCCCAGCAACAACGCCACGCCCACGACGGCCATCACGATCAGCGTCAGGCGCCAACGGACCGACTTGCCCAGGCGGCTGACCAGCGACGTCGGTTCGGCGTCGTCGGCCCCGTCGGACAGACCGGCGACATGGTCCGGAGAGGCGGCTTCAGCCACCCGTCTCCTCTCCGATTCGGTAGCCGACCCCGCGGACGGTCTCGATGTCGTTGCGCTCAAAGGGCCGGTCGATCTTGCGGCGCAGGTAGCCGACGTACACCTCCACGACATTGGGATCGCCGTCGAAGTCGTCTCCCCAGACCTTCTCGAGCAGGTCCTGCTTGTCGACGGTCTTGCCAGGCTTGCGCATGAGGGCCTCGAGCAGCTCGTACTCACGGGTCGTGAGGGCGATCTCGGTGTCGCCCCTGCGACATGTGCGTGGCAGCGGGTCGAGCACCAGGTCGCCGACCACCATCGGCTGGGCCTTGGCATCGCTCGAGCGCCGCAGCAGGGCGTTGAGCCGGGCGACCAGCACAACGAACGAGAACGGCTTGGACAGGAAGTCGTCGGCACCGGTGTCGAGTGCCTCCGCCTCGTCGTACTCGCCGGACTTGGCGGTGAGCATGAGGATCGGCGTGGTGATCCCCTCACCGCGCAGGTTGCGGCAGACCTTGTAGCCGTTCATCCCCGGCAACATGATGTCGAGCACGATCGCATCGATGTCGTCGGCACGACCCCGCTCGAGGCCCTGCATGCCGTCGTGCACGACTTCCACCCGGAAGCCCTCCTGCTGGAGGCCACGCTGGATGCCGTCCGCGAGTGCGACCTCGTCCTCCACCACCAGCACCAGTGGGTCTCTGGGCCCGGGGGCATCGGTCTGGGTCTCTTCGGAAGTGGGGTCGTCAGGCACGTTTCCTCCTGCTGTGGTGCACGCTACGTCGCGGCGGCTGTCACAGCTTCTCAGGATTGTGCCCCCGAATCAGTGATCGCGCACGCCATGAGCGACCCACCGCCGCCGCGCAGCAATGCTCCTGGGACGACCAGCGCCATGTTCCCTGCGGGCCGATGGAGACGCAGAGGCGGTGTACGGCCCCAAACGCCGGTCGCGGCGGTGCCGCTGCCCGGCGGTTCAGAGGCTGATCGACCGCTCAGCAACACCATCGAAGCGCGCGGTCCGATGGTTTGCCGGAAACTGCGCGCGTGCTTGATGCGTGCGCTGGCCGCAGGCAGGCGCTGCTAGTCGTAGGTGGCCTCGAGCCACCACCGTCCCGACTCCAGGGTGAGCAGGTGGGCGGTGGAGGGCGCCGGCTCACCCCCACCCGTGATGTCACCCGCACCACCGGGGTCGGCGACGGTCGGTAGACCCTCGACCAGGACCTGCAGTCGTGCCCGTCGGCGGTGCGCCACCGGGTCCCACCAACGTTCGTCGATACACCACGGGCCGGCCCATGCCTTCACGTCGGCACGCGGCCCACCGTCGAGAGCGCAGCTTGCAGGTGGGGCCGAGATGAGGCCACGGCCGTTGACCCCGACCAAGCGACCTTCGCCGTCGAGCACTTCGGCTGCCACGGGCGAGGGCCAGACCACTGCAGGGGAGGGCGCCGGAAGCGCACCGGGCCACGGGCGGTCGTCGCGGCCCGGTCGTGCATCGAGGTCGACCGTCTCGAGGGGTACCGGGCGATACCGCTCACCGGGGGCCCGACCGCCCTTCCATTCAGGTACCACCACGGCCTCGGGACCCAGCATCGCCTGCACCCTTGCCAGTGACTTCAGCGCCCTCTCCCCCGACTCGGAGCTCCCACCCCAGAAGCCGAGCTGCAGGCCGTCATCGGGAACCACCTGTTCGGGCACCAGCTCTATGCGGCTCACACCACCCCGACAGCGCCCCAAACCCCGCCCTGTGGAAAGCCAGCCGTCGAGCTGCCAACGCGCCCGTTGTGCCACCGCGGCCGCCGACAAAGTGCCCTCGTGGCGCCAGAGGCGTTCGATCCGGTCACCCACTTCGGTCTCTGCGACTACCAGCACGCGGCTGCAGGCCAGCCCACGGCCCGAAAGCTCCGCGTGCATGTCGTCGGCCAGCACCTTGGCCACGAATGCTGCACGGTCGACCGCCTCCGCCGGCGGGTCGACGACCGCCGACACGCGCAGGTCGGCCGGCAGGTCGGCCAGCACCACATGACCCTTCTCCATTCCGCGGGCGAAGTCGTGAGCAGTAGCTCCAACTGTGCCGAAGCGAGCGAGGACATCGGTGGGCTCGATGGCGGCGAAGCGGCCAAGGGAACCCAGGCCCAGGCGCCGCAGCACGTCGGCGAGTTCACCGAGTTGGTCGCTTGCACCCCAACCGGGGCCCCCGGCCATGATCCAGGCCACGGGCAGCCCTGAGAGGGCTTCTGCGGTGTCGCCGGGGGCCACGACACAGATGCCCCGGCGCCCGGCACGTCCGACGCTTGCCCTCTCGGCCAACACAGCTGCGGCGCGCGGACCATCGGCCACCCCAACGCCGATCGCCGGAAACAGCGAAGCCCCGGTGTCCACACAGGAGTCGAAGACTTCCGCGAGTGCACCGCGGACCACTTCGTGCACCCTTGCGGCCAGACGACGGTCACCTCCGTGGTACCGGGAGGGCCCAACCGCCGGCACAGCCACCCTGCCCGCCTCGCTCACCTCCCAGCGCGGAGCGATCGTGTCGAGTGCCCCCAGCACCGCTTCGAAGGCCCGGGCGTCGCGGGTCTCGTCGGCCTCGAATACCTCCAGGTTCGGGCAACGCGCCTGGGCCTCCCGGCGGCGAAGCCCCACCGAGACTCCTTCGTTGCGCGCTGACGCCGATACAGACACCGCACGGTTGGCATGAAACACACCAACAGGCACCCGCGCCGGGCGCCCTGTGGCCACCGCCTGCCAGTCGGCGCAGCAGACCGCAACCGTGCGGACCGCTCCAGCACCGACAGCACCTGCAACCTCACCTCGTTCGGCACCGCCCGAGGGGTCGCTCATCCCGCCTGCCCCAACGACACGACAGGCCCGTCCTCCAGACGGCGCACCACGGCCCCGTCGGTTTCAGGGCGGCCGTGTGAGTCGATCAGCACCTCCTCGATGCGGGGGCGGCTCAGCTCTCCGCGCCCCTCCACGAGAACCTCCAGGCGCCGCTTGTCGAGACGGCCCCAGCCCTGACCCAGCCCATGCCACCTGCAACGACGAACCATCATGGCGACGTCACGGGTGGGCCATTGACGTCGACGCCTCGGCGCGCCGAGGGCTGTGTGTTCGCCACAGACAGCCATGAGCACCGACTCGCGCTCTCGTGCACGGGACCTCAACTGGCGAAGCTCCGCCTGCGTTGGCACCACCTCCGGCCCGCACATCACGACATCGAAGGAATCGAGAAGCGCGGCCACGACCTTGGCCCACTGCTGCTTCGGGGTGCGCACCGCCACCAGGCGCTCCACCGGCAGGCCCACTTCCTCTGCCGCCTCCCACCCCAACTGTCCGAAGCCGACACAGGCCACCCATGAACCCGCGTTGCAGGGTCCGGATGCCAGCGCCAGGGCAAGGGTGGTGGCACCGCCTCCCCCGCCCACCACGACACAGCTGCCGCGCACCAGACCGCCTCGGGGAAGCAGGTGCTCGGTGGCCGCAGTGAGGGGCAGCAGCCGCTGCTCGGCCAGGTTGATGGGCCTCAACCGCTCGATCAGCTCACGATCGATGCCACGCCGCAGGAGGTTGTCGGTGGGTGAATCCCCAGCGGAGGGGAGGCCGTACAGGTTCGACGGGGTCGCTGGGGCGGGGCCGGGTGACATTCAGCCAGTATCGAACACTTGTTCGATACTGGCAAGGGGCTGGTCGCAGGGATGGGAAGCCTGCCGCCGTCAGTCTTCGTCGGTCTCGAAGTCCGCCGGTGTCGGCACCGGCACGCCCGGCCGGTAGTAGGTGTAGAGGTCAGCGATGATCTCCGAGATGCCATCGGCGTCGTGGCCGCGGGCCAACTCGACCGTGATCACGTTGCCGTTGATGTGCACACGGTCGATGCCGCCGCGCTCGAACAGCCGCCTGGCCACCACGTCGGGGGGTCGTTCGCCGAAGATCTCCTCGCCGGCGGCGTAGTTCTCATGGCCCGTGCCCGTGAGGGCCCGGTTGGTCTCGAAGCGCACGACACCAGCACGGGAGGCGGGCTTCTCGAGGACGGTCACGGGTTGTCCCATAGCGGACAGATCCTACCCGGCCCGCGGACAGCTACGGAATTGCCACACAGCTTCTGTTGGTGCTGGATCACGCCAGGCGTGATCCAGCACCAACAGAACCAGCTGGGCGGATTCAGCGAGGTGGGCGGATTCAGCAGGGCGACCACCGCGGGGGCACCATGGGGGTTGTGAACGACGAAGCGCCGCGCAGCAACATCCCGGTAACCGCACGCACCCCACAGGATGGCCCCCCGACCGCCGCCGGCACGGACGGGTCCGACCCCGAGCACCGCGTGACGGTGTTCGAGGCCGTTGGCGGTCAGGCGTTCTTCGACCAGTTGGTCGAACGCTTCTACGCTCTGGTGGCAGACGACGACGTGCTGCTTGCGCTCTACCCCGAACAGCAGGACCTCGGGCCAGCCCGGGAACGCCTGGCCCTGTTCCTCGGCCAGTACTGGGGAGGCCCGCAGACCTACTCCGAGCGGCGCGGTCACCCGCGCCTACGGATGCGCCACGTCCCCTTCGCCATCGGAACCGCCGAGCGCGACCACTGGCTGGCCGCGATGAGTGAGGCACTCGAGGCCACGATGCCGCAGACGCCGCTCGACGACGACCTGCAGGCCGAGCTGCACTTGCGCATGTCGGAGTACTTCGAGATGGCTGCCACCCACCTGGTCAACCAGGAGAACTGACGTACGGGCCGGGACCCGGCGCCCACCCGACCGGGTCGGACCGGCAGGGTCCGGCCGGTAGTCCGCAGACCCGGCAGCATCGGAACCGGCTCGAGGCGCGAACGGCCAAAAAATTGAAAGGTCGCCTCGCATCGGACCCCATCAGTACCGATGTGAGGCGACCCCTCGAACCAAGCCGTCCAAATGGGAGAGGAAGGGTGGATGGGAGGACGACATGCTCCACAGCAAAGCTGCACCGATCATCATGCCTCATCTCAAGGGCGATTATTAGGCGCCCGGAGAGATTTCTTCTGAGTCCGTTGCAGGTACACCGAGATGTGCCCACATCCACAAACCGGCTGAAACGACGCCCAGTGCGACGTGCACGATGATGAACGGAGCATCGTGGTCAGAGGCGAACGCGATGTCCACGATCCGTACCGCCCAGACCGCCGATGCCCAAGCGAAATTGGCGAACACCAACCGCCTCAGCCACTTGCCGGCGCCACGGTCGCGGTCCAGCCATGTCAACACTGCAGCCGCCAGGGCCAGGCCCAGGAACGACGCGCTCAGCGCCAGCACACCCCACAGCGCCGCCCCTTGCAGTTCATCGTCCGCCAGGGCATTGCGGATCCGGCCGATCCAGACGAAGCCGGTCCAGAGCACTGCGGCCACGATCGGAGTCAGCTGTCGCGTGCGCACGCCCCAGACCGTACCGACTAACTTGACCGAACAGTCAAGACACACCGCGGGACCGCAGGTACCGCCAGCCCCAGGGCACAGATTCCGGACAGGACCATGACCGACACCAGCGCCACGATCTCCATGGACGACTTCACCGCGGAGGCCACGAAGTTCCTCGACGACAACGCCGAGAAGCGCCCACCGCAAAGGGACTTCCAGTGGGGTGAGGGCTCCGACGACGTCGCCGTGTTCGATGAGAAGGACCGCGACGCCGAGGCGATCGAGGCCGAGGCGGCAAAGGAGTGGAGGCGCAAGCGCTTCGACGCAGGGCTGGGCTGGATACAGGGTCCGAAGGACTTCGGCGGCAGGGAGCTGCCTGCCGCGTACGACCGTGCCTACGCCGCGATCGAAGCGGGCTACATCACGCCCAACATGGGCGTGTTCGCGATCAGCCTCGGCATGGTGGCGCCCACGATCCTGGCCCACGCCACAGACGAGGTGAAGGACCTCTACCTGCGCGACCTCTACCGGGGTGACCAGGTGGGCTGCCAGCTGTTCTCCGAGCCGGGCTCGGGTTCGGACCTCGCCTCGATCTCCACCAAGGCCATGCGAGACGGCGACGAGTGGGTTCTCACAGGCCAGAAGGTGTGGACCTCCTCCGCACACCTCTCCGAGATCGGTGAGGTGATCTGCCGCACCGACCCCGACCTGCCCAAGCACCGCGGCATGACCGCGTTCGTGGTGAACATGAAGGACCCGGCGGTCACGATCCGCCCGCTGCGCCAGATGACCGGTGGCTCCAACTTCAACGAGGTGTTCTTCGATGAGGTGCGGGTGCACGACAGCCACCGTCTCGGCGACGTCAACGGCGGCTGGACCGTGGCGCTCACCACCCTGATGAACGAACGGGCCTCGATCGGAGCGGGCGGATCAGGCGGCGGTGCCGGACTGTTCACGCCCGGCCGCATCCACGCGATGCTCGAGCACTTCGGCCTGGCCGACGATGTCGTGGCCCGCGACGAGATCACCCGCATCTACACGTCGTTCATGGTCGCCAAGTGGAACAACCAGCGAGCCCTCGACAAGATCAAGGCCGGTGGTCTGCCCGGCCCCGAACTGTCCACCGCGAAGCTCGCGCTCACCAACAACCTCAAGGCCTACGCCGACTGGGTCTCGCGCGTGCTCGGCCCGCGCATCACCGCCGACACCGGCGAGTGGGGCACGTTCTCGTTCTCCAAGATGCTCACCGGCGTTCCGGGCATGCGTGTGGCCGGCGGCACCGACGAGGTGATGCGGAACATCGTCTCCGAGCAGGTGCTCGGGTTGCCCAAGGGCCCGGGCGTCGACAAGAACACGCCGTTCAAGGACATCATGGTCGGCACCCAGCGCTCCGACTGAACCTGCCGGCACACCGATCCGCCATGGTCTCTCCTCCGCCGCCGCCATCAGGCGGTTCGTCAGGCGGTGGGCACGGTTGCGTAGGCGCGCACGGTGAAGGTGCCGATCCCCTCGATCTTGGGCGGCACGGCTGTGAAGGTGAACCCGTCCGCCGGCAACCCGCCGAGGCCACGGAGGTGCTCGATGATCGGAATGCCGGCGCGCAAAAGCACCGTGTGCACAGGACGGCGCAGGTCGTCGGTGTTGTCGATGTTGAGCGAGTCGATGCCCACACAGGCGACGCCGGCAGCGACCAGCGCTTCCGCCGCACCCTCGGTGAGGTACGGCGCATCCACGGCATAGGCGTCGGTGGCGAAGTGCTGCGAATGGTCGGTGCGCACGAGTACTGCGTGCCCTTCCAGCCGGTCGGGTCCAACGCCTGCCAGGTCGACAGCGCGCTCTCCCCGGCCGTCGATGCACACCGCAGGCACCGCAGCGACGCGGTCGAGTGCGAGTTCGGCCACGTCGTGGCCGTCAGCGAACCGGTGGAACGGCACGTCGAGGTAGGTGCCCGTGTTCGTGCAGATCTCGACCACGCCGATGTAAAACGTCACGCCCGGTCCGTACGCCTCCTCGGCCGCCTCGCGCGACAGGTGCGTGGACACCCTCGGTTCGGGCAGGCCCGGATAGGTGACGAGCCCCTCGCTGATCGGATGGCTCAGGTCGATGTGCTGCTGTGACGCCATGGCGGCACCCTAAGGCCGACTACCAGGTCGGCCCCAGCAGGTTCAGCGCCACGGGTCCACAGTCACGCTCGTCGAACAGCTGCCCCTGCGCGGACACCGGATCCACGCGGGTGGCCAACCACGGCAGGTTGTCCATGAATGCCCACGAGTGGCGATGGATGGGCGTGGGGCCATATCCCTTGAGTGCGAGCTTGTGGCGCGGGCACGGGTAGCCCTTGTTGCGGTCGAAGTCGTAGGCGGGGTAGTCGCGGGACCGTGCCCGCATCATGCGGTCACGGCTCACCTTGGCCACGATCGAAGCCGCGGCGATCGACAGGCACTTCGCGTCGCCCTTCACGATCGTGTGGGTGTTGCCCCCGCCCACGAAGTCCCACGGACCATCGACCAGCACCTGGTCGGCAACGACACCGAGGGAATCGAGCGCCCTGCGAGCGGCCAGCCGCTGTGCTTCGGACATGCCGAGCTGGTCGCATTCATCGTGGTCGACGTGACCCACCCCGACCGCATCGCACCAGTCCTTCACGCGGTCGAAGAGCTGCTCGCGACGCGCTTCGCTCAGCTGCTTGGAGTCGCGCACCCCATAGACCCGGCGGTCCCTTGGCAGGACCACGGCCGCGATCGTGAGCGGTCCCGCCCATGCCCCCCGGCCGACTTCGTCAAGGCCCACGACCACGTCATGGCCTGCCTCCCACAACTCCCGCTCGAAGCTGAGCGTCGGCCCCCGGCGGCGACGTGGCATGGAACCGACCCTACCTGCGGGCGGTCAAGGCGACGGACCAACGGCGCCTATACGCACCGGGTGGTGCTGCGACGAAGACGCGTTGGGCCTCATTGCCCATCAAGGTCCGTCGACCGAGAACCCGACAGACGTGGCGGAGGAGATCACATGATCGACGAGACAGACCAGCACACCGCCCACGCCGCGGCTGACACCGACCGCTCGACCGGAGTGGGCACCGAGGTCGAGGTGAGAAGTGACTTCTCCGGCCGCTGGGTGCCTGGCTTCTCCGTGGCAGAGAGCAAGCCCGAGGGTCTGCGACTGCGCCGCAAGTCGGACCTGCACGTCCTCCCGGCCTGGTTCCCGACCGAACAGGTCAGGCCGCTGAGCTGACACGTCAACCCAGTCACGCGGCCATCGTCGCTGCTGGCAGACTTGGGCCATGACCGACACCTCGACCGCCGACGACCTGCTCGCGGAGGCGGTGCTGACCGACGAGGGGCGCCAGGACCCCTACCCCCTCTACGCACGCATGCGTTCCGAGTTCGGTCGATGGAGGAGCAGCTTCGGCTCAAGGGTGCTCACCCGCTACGACGACTGCCTCGAGGCCCTGCGCCACCCGAAGCTCGGTCGCCCCGAGAGCGACATGGAGTTCAACGGGACCCTGTCGGGGCGAGAGGAGCGACGCAACGACGAGGACTCCAACGTGATGTTGTTCCTCAACCCGCCGGACCACACCCGCATCCGGGGTCTGGTCGCCCGCGAATTCACCCCGCGCCGCATCGAAGCTCTGCGGCCGCGCCTCGCGCAGTTGATCGGCAACCGCGTCGAGCGCATGGCTGCGGCGGGCGGAGGTGACCTGATGGCAGAGATCGCGATGCCGTTCCCCGTCACGGTCATATCCGAACTGCTGGGGGTGCCGATGGCGGACAGCGAGCGGATCGCACCGCTGGTGCACCGCGGCACCTCCCTGATCGACGCCGCCGCCGACGACGACGCCATCGCCGCTGGAGAGGCGGCCACCAGCGAGCTCGCCGAGTACTTCGTGGACCTGGCGGCACGAAAGCGCGCCGAGCCCGACGACGCACTGTTCACTGCGTTGATCCAGGTCGAGGCCGAGGGTGAACGGCTGAGCGAGGAAGAGCTGATTGCCAACACGCTCCTGTTGTACGCGGCCGGCGTCGATACCACCTCGAACCTGATCGGCAACGGCCTGCGCCTGCTCATGGAGCACGCCGGGCAGATGGAACTGCTGCGCGCAGACCGTTCGCTCATGCCATCTGCGATCTGGGAGATGCTGCGTTACGACTCCCCGGTTCAGATGAACGTGCGCTCCGTGCTCAAGCCGGTCGAGTTGCTGGACGAGCAGCTGGTGCGCGGCGACCAGTTCGTGATCATGCAGGGTGCCGGCAACCACGACGAGTCGACCTACACCGACCCCGCCCGCTTCGACGTCACCCGCTTCTCCGGCGAGGACGGCACCGTGCCGACACCGCTGAGTTTCGGCTGGGGGGCGCACCACTGCCTGGGTGCCCACCTGGCGCGCGCCGAAGGCGAGATCATTTTCGGCGCCATGCTCGACGGGTTCGCGTCGGTGGAGCTCGACACTGCGGCGCTCGAGGCCGCCGGCAACACCACCGGGCGGCCGCACTACAGGCCGAGCTTCACCATCCGCGGCCTGGAGTCACTGCCAGTGACCGTCACCGCTGCCTGACCGCGCCACCCCACTGCTTCGCGCCACACGACTGCTCGCTGCTCGTCCAGTCACACAGCTGCCCCATCCGCGCCCACGAGTGCAGATGAAGGAACAGTCTCCTGGCGCGCCGGTGCGGCGCCGTGAACGGGCTAGTTACCTGAGGCGGAGAGGTGCTGGTAGTCCTTCGAGGACGACCAGCGGCCACCCCAGCCCCACCCGACATAGTCGGCAACCCGCACCGCGGGGGAACCGGCTACGAGCATGCCGGGACGCACAGAGGAGCGGTCGGTGAACGCAGCCCCGGCCGGAGGCTCGACGCCCCGCGACGATACCCACGGATTCTGTATCGGGTTGATGTCGATGGCCCTGCCCGTCGCGTGGTTGGACCAGCGCGTCGTGCCGGCCACATACCGGCAGTTGAAGGCAGAGGTGTTGTTGGCAGCCATCGATGCGTCGTCGTCGCCGCCGAAGTCGTCCACGAGGCGAAGCGATGCGATCGGGAAGTTCTCCTCCCACATCAGCCGGAACATCGCCACTGCCACGTCGACCGCGTCACGGTGCACCACCAGCTCGCCTGTGCGCTCGGCACCGCTGAAGTCCATGTACGACAGCTTCAGGTAGCGCAGCTCCGACAACGGCACCGGACAGCCCGGCCGCCATGAGGTCGGGGTCATGCGCGCCGCGAGCGCGGCGTCGATCGACGACACCGAGTGCGAGAACCGGTTGCGACGGCCGACCTCCTCCCAGAACTTCGTGGCGCCGGCGGCCGCCCTGCTCAGTTCTGGTTCCGCCATCGGCGGGTTGCCCTGCTGCACCCACCATTGCTGGAACTCCTCGGGAGTGCACGCCGTCAGTGCGATCGACAACACAGCCGCAACAGCGGAGAGCAGCACTACCGGTCCTTTGCGCCGTGGGGTTGCGGCGCGGCGGGCAGCGGTCGGCTGGGTCATGTGAATGATTGTCCCTCGCCAGGGGCGTCGGACGCGGTCGGCTCCTCGGCGGGCAACGGCTGCACGAGGAGCGCCTCGCCCGACCATTGCGTGGCGCTGAACGCTGGATCGACTCCGGGGGCACTGACCACCGGTGCGGTGCGGGTGGTCTCGGCGCCCGGAACCGAGGGGGTCACCTCCCACAGCAATGCCGGGCGACTGCCATGCCACCGCAGGGCGAACGAGACCTGGCCCCACGCGGTGCGCACGCCGTGGGCCTCGACTCCCTGGCCGGCCCACGCATCGGGGAACACCGCCAGGATCGCCGGCCCCTGCTGGGTGTCGGCGACAAGGGCGTCGAGCAGGGCCAGGCGGGTTTCCGCCAACTCGGCGACGTCGAACCCGCTGGTCGCGGTAGAGGGCTCCGCGTCAGCCACACCTGCCGTTCGCCGAGGCTGCACCCGCTCCGCGAGATGCTTCAGACCGGACGCGTCACCGGACCACCCGGCGTCGCGCTCGCTGCGGGCGTCACCGAATGTGCCCGTGCCCGCTCCGGTAACCGGCTGCAGGGCACCCTCGCCGGTGGCGTCCAGGTCGAGCCGTTGCGCCAGGGCGAGGGCATCGGCTGCCACCTCGGGCTGGCCGACCGCGGCCAGCCCCACCGCCACATGGCGCAACGCTGCCGCACATCGTCGAGGCCCCACCCCGCCGGCGTCGGCATGCCCGGACTTCCGCGTGCGCTTGTCGAGATGGCGCACCGCCTTGGCCACCGGACCCACGAAGTCATCAGCGAGGCCGGCTCCGTCGGGTCCGACGAGCATGGCCCCGGCGCTCCAGAGCAGGGCGGCGGTGGCGTCGCTTCCATCGGCAGGTTCCACCCGGCCCGAGAATCGCTGCGCCCGCACGAGTGCTCCCGCCACCGCGTTGGTGGCGTCGGCCGAGTCGATACCGGCCAGTGCCTCACAGATTGATCCGAGCCGTGGCCCCCAGCTCTGGCCGGCGGGCGGGGCGGCAGCCGGGTCGAGCGAGTCGGTCACCTCGGCGGGCCCCGCGATACGCAGCATCGGTGCGGACCACGACACGAAGTCGCCCCAGGCGTCGTAGGGAGCCACGATCCGGGGGTCGTGCTCGCCATGGGTGCCCCAACCGCTGGCCACGGACTCGAGCGGAGGAGCCGTCCACGGCGACGTTGGGGCTGTGCGGCCCTTGCGATCCGGTCCCGTGATCAGCAGGCGCACGGTGGCTGTGTGCGCGAGCGGGACGACGAGGGCCACTTCCAGGTCCGATCCCGTAGCCGCGGTCCACTCAGCGCCCGGGGCCACCTCGTTGTCCTCGCCGGCGGCAAGGGCCTTGGCGGCTTCACCACGAGAGCAGGCCACCGCCCTCGATGCGGGGCGGTCCAGCAGGACGGCCGGCACCCCATCGACCGAGACCACCGTGCCGCCGGGGTCGTCCAGGCTCACCTCGGCGAGGGAGCCGGGCCCATCCAGTTCCCATGCGGTGAGCACCAACGCGAGCGCCACCGGAACGGCACTGCGGTTCTCGATCTCCACCGAGATGGTGGGGCCCGAGAAGTCACCGGCGGTGGCGACCAGGCCGCCAACACGCTGCACGATGTCGCCACCCGGCACCCGAAGCGTCGTCTCCCTCACTGGTGAGGCGCCGTGGGGTCCGTGGCTGCGGTTGGCTTCCATCGACGGGTGGTGCCAACGGTCCTCGCAGCCGACCCACCAGTCGAACGACCACCGTCGTCCGGCCGGCTGCACACGCCCGGCTGGGTCGACCTCACCCAGCACCGGCGAGTCGACGGTGCCCAGTGGTGTTGTGGCCCGCCTCGGACCGTCATCGCCACCCAGCCGCACACCAAGCGGCACGGGTGGCACAGGTACGCGCCTGACCGGCACGCGAACCACCGACTCGCCGGTTTCGTCTGCAGCCGGTCCTGGCGGCGGGGGGCTCGCTTCAGCCATTCCGCGAGGCTACGCCAGCGCCCCTTGCGCGGCCCCAACGGCACAGGTCCGGTGCCGGCGCCGCAGCGTGCTAGCTGTCCCTGAAATGCAGGGTTGGATGCTCCACGCCGCCGTCCTGGCCGCGGATCAGCCCGCGGTAGGCGTCGACCGCAGTGGCCTCGCCCTGGCACACCGAGTGAACCTCGGCCGCGATCGGCATCTCGACGTTGTGCTCACGGGCGAGCTCCATCACCACCCGGGAAGTCTTGACCCCCTCGGCCACCATGTTCATCTCCTCGATGACCTCGTCGATGGTGCGGCCGCGGCCGAGCTGTTCCCCCACGAACCTGTTGCGGGACTGCTTCGACATGCATGTCGCCATCAGGTCGCCCATGCCGGCGAGGCCGGAGAACGTGGCGAACTGGCCTCCCATCGCCTCACCCAGGCGCGACATCTCCGCGAGGCCACGGGTGATGACCGCCGCCTTCGTGTTGTCACCGGCACCGAGGCCGTCGGCCATGCCCGCCGCGATCGCGATCACGTTCTTGAGCGCACCGGCCACCTCACAACCGGTGACGTCCGGGTTGACGTACACGCGGAACAGACGCTGGTGGAAGATGCTCTGCAGGTGTTGTGCCACCACGGGATCGGGAGTGGCGACCACCGCCGCCGCGGCGTCACCGGCGAGGATCTCCTTGGCCAGATTGGGCCCGGTGAGCACGGCTGCGGGATGGCCGGGCAGCACGTCGTGGATCACCTGGGTCATGCGCAGGCGGCTGCCCTGCTCGAGGCCCTTGGTGAGCGACAGCACCGGCACCCAGGCACGCACGTAGCGGGCGACTTGCTCGAGCGCCTCGCGAAACCCCTGCGACGGCACCCCCATGACGATCACGTCCGCGCCCCGCACGGCCTCTCGCAGGTCGTCGGTGGCCCACAGATCCGAGTGCAGCTGGAAGCCCGGGAGGTACCGGTTGTTGGTGTGGTGCTCGTTGATCTCCTGGGCCTGCTCGGAGCGTCGTGCCCACAGCACGGTCGGAACCGAGTGTGCCGCCAGGTGCGCGACAGTCGTTCCCCATGACCCACCACCGATGACCGCGACGCGAATGTGCATCGGCTCACCATAGGAGGCAGGCGCGCCGGCGGGCGGTCCAAAGCGCGAAGCGCAGCATCTCGGGAATCCGCCACCCCGCCGACGGGCCAGCCCCAGGGGCCCGCGGACCCGGGGCCGATGGGTGTGCAAACGGCGGCCGACCATATGATCCGGCACGTGAGCGACGCACAACATGCCCCCTCAGCCGTGCTGCTCGTGCCGGTGAAGGCGTTCGGCCGGGCCAAGGGCCGGCTCTCCTCCGCGCTCACCCCCTCACAGCGGGTCGGACTCGCCCGGGCGATGGCAGACGTGGTGATCGGTGCCGCCGGCAGCCTGGCGGTGACCGTGGTGTGCGACGACGACGAGGTTGCGGGCTGGGCCCGCCAACGTGGCGCTTCTGTGTGCTGGACACCCGGGCTCGACCTCAACGGTGCGCTCGGTGAAGCCCTCACGCAGGCGACCGAGGCCGGCACCGAGCGGGTCGTGATCGCGCATGCCGACCTGCCGTTTGCTTCCGGGCTGGCCGACCTCGCGGTGGTTGGTGAACGCGAGGTGGTGATCGCACCCGACCGTCATGGCGACGGCACCAACGTGTTGTCGATACCCACTGCGCAGCGGTTCAAGCTCGGCTACGGCCCCGGCTCGTTCGCGGTGCACTGCGCGCAGGCCAGGGATCTCGGCCTCGAGTTGGTGGAGCTGGCCGACCCCGCGCTCGGGTGGGACGTGGACGAGCCTGCCGACCTGGAGCCGCCCGCAGAACTTGGGACCTTGCCGCAACCCGCGCTGGCCGCGCCTCTCGTCGACGGAGACAACTGACCATGGTGCGCCCGGCCGCCGATTCGGGTGGCGACCAGCCGGTGGTCGGGGACCACGTTCCCGCGAGTGCCCTGGCGATCGTGGCCCACCCCGACGATGCCGAGTTCCAGTGTGGCGCCACCCTCGCGAAGTGGGCCCGCCAAGGATGTGAGGTACACCACCTGGTGCTCACGGACGGTTCGAAAGGCACCTGGGACGCCGAAGCCGACATCGAGGCCCTGGTCAGGCGCCGCCAGCAGGAGCAACGAGATGCCGCGGCTGCGCTCGGTGCGACCGGCGAGGTCGTCTTCCTCGGGCGCACCGATGGCGAACTCGTGGCTGATGTGGCCACCCGAGCCGAGGTGTCCGCCGTACTGCGCAGGCTCAGACCCGAAGCGGTGCTCGGACATGACCCGTGGCGCCGGTACCGCCTGCACCCCGACCACCGTGCTGCGGGCCAGTTGGCCGTCGACGGCATCGTGGCGGCACGCGACCCGTTCTTCCACCCCGAACAGCTCACCGGCCGCCTCGAGGTCCACCGGCCATCGTTGTTGCTGTTGTTCGAATCGGATGTCGTGGACCACCTCGAGGAAGTCGCAGCGGCCGACACCGCCGCGAAGCTGGCGGCGCTCGAAGCGCACGAGAGCCAGCTCGAGACAACCCACTTCTACCGCCTCGAGCCCGGCGAGGACCGTCATGGCGTGCTGGAGGCCTTCCGAGACCGCGAGCGCGCCCAGCTCGCCGACACGGGCGCACGCTTCGGGTGCGGCCCGGCCGAGTCCTTCCACCGCATCGTCGACCAGCTCTGACCGACAGCACCGCTGCCCACGGCGCCAGGAACGCTTCCGGGGCGGAATCAGCCGCCGGGAGCAGTGGTCGTCGTCAACGCCGGGTTGCCCGTGTCATCAAGCTGCGGTATCTGAACCGCCGGGTCGACTCCTTCGGGGGAGAACTCGGCGGGTGCGATGCGCAACAGCACCGATCGCTCCAGGTCGTCGAGGAACCCCTCCGGCGGTGGGGTGGCCGCGAGGTACTGGATGGCGATGATCACATCGCCGACCGCCATCATCGACCAGTCCTGCACCCCGTCGGGCGACTGGTAGCGACGGTCCACGTGGTCGGTGATCGGCGGGTCACGGTCGAGGTCCGACGAGTTGACCTTCACCTGATCGCCATTGACCTCGCGGAAGAAGGTCTCGCATTCCCCGAGCGTGTCGGCCACGTCGTCGACGTATTCCTCGGCGGCCTTCCACCGGTCGACCCGGAGGGCCTGGGAGATGATCCGCGCCCCGTTGGTCTCGTCCACCCAGACCGCAGCCTCCTTGGCCGACAACGGCGTGGGGGTCTCGATCACCTCGCCGCACACATCCGCGCCCAGAACACCGAATGACCCGAGCGTCTCGTCTCCCGGCTTCCAACCCGGGCCGAGGTCATCGGGGCTCACGAGCGCGTTGACCACGTCGATCGTGCCGGCGAGAGAGGACTGGTCGAGCGACACCGCGGCCGATGCTTCGTAGTCGACGTAGCGGAGCGGGTAGCCCAACGCGTAACCGATGGCCATGCCTGACACGCCGATGATCGCGGCGAGCAGGATCACCCGCGCCCCTTGAGCCCCGAGGCGTTTCGTGAACCGCACGAACACGTTGGGACGCTTGCGCGGCCGCAGGGGTTCCTGCGGTTCCTCGGGTTGTGCTGGTGGGGTGTCTGTGGTGGTCAACTCATCCGCCTGTGGCGCCTTGCTCGCCGCCGAACTGGTCCGCCCACTGCGTGAGCTGGTCATCGTCGAGCTTGGAGAACAACAGACCCGGCCCGGTGAAGGGGTCTCCGGCACCGACCGCGTCGCGGGCCGCGCCGGGAAGCGACGCGTCCAGCAACAGCTTCGCACCGCCGAGGCCCCCGAACGCGTCAAGCAACCGCCCGGACGCCTCCGGCACGAACGGAGCCGCAGCGACTGCGTCCACAAGGGCGACCTGAAGGGCATTGCGCAGCGTGCAGGCGGTGCGGTCGCGGTCGACCTTGACGGTCTTCCACGGTTCGCGCTGCTCGAGGTAGAGGTTGCCTTCGGCCCACAGAGCGCGAAGCGCCGCTGTGGCCCGGCGGAACTGCAAGGCGTCCATCGCCTCGGTGTACTCCCCCAGCCGATGCTCGACCCGCCTCCACAGCTCGGCTTCGGGTTCCTCGTCGTCGCCACCTGCGGGAACCTCGTCGCCGAAATGCCGGCTCACCTGGCTGGCGGTGCGGTTCACGAAGTTCCCGAACGTGCCCACGAGGTCCTTGTTGACCGCTTCACCGAACAGCTCCCAGGTGAAACTGGAGTCGTCGGACTCGGGGGCGTTGGCCATCAGGTACCAGCGCCAGCAGTCGGCCGGCACGAGGTCGAGGGCGTCGGACATGAACACGCCGCGGCCCTGGGAAGTGGAGAACTTGCCGCCGTAGTAGGTGAGCCAGTTGAAGGACTTGAGCCGGTCGACCAGGACCCAGTCCTCGGCCGAGCCGATGATCGTCGCCGGAAACGACAGCGTGTGGAACGGCACGTTGTCCTTGCCCATGAACTGGGTGTAGGTCACGTCTGCGGCGCCGGAGTCACGACGCCACCAGCGGTCGAATGCCGCATCCGGATCGTCGCCGCCGCGGCCGGCGTCGGCCCACTCGCGGGTGGCCGAGATGTAGCCGATCGGTGCGTCGAACCACACGTACCAGACCTTGCCGGCGGCCTCCGGGAAGTCATCGGGGTCGACAGGGATGCCCCAGGACAGGTCACGGGTGATGCCGCGGTCCTCGAGGCCCTCGTCGAGCCACTTGTAGGCGATCGAGCGGGTGAGCTGGGGCCAGCCCTCCTTGGAGTCGACCCAGGCCCGGATGCCTTCGGCCAGCTGCGACTGGGCCAGGAACACGTGTGCCGAGTCGCGGACCTCGAGTTCGGTGGATCCCGACACCGCAGAGCGCGGGTCGATCAGCTCGGTCGGCTCGAGCTGCTTGCCGCAGTTCTCGCACTGGTCGCCGCGAGCCCTTTCGTATCCACAGTTGGGGCAGGTGCCCTCGACGTAGCGGTCGGGCAGGAAACGCCCGTCGGCAAGCGAGTACACCTGCGCGGTGGTTCGGATGTCGGTGTATCCCTCGTCACGCAGCCGCCGCGCGAAGTGGGCGGTGAGCTCGTGGTTCTGCGGTGCCGAGGTGCGCCCGAACCAGTCCCACGAGAGGCCGAACCTCTCGCCGAGTTCGCGCTGGGTGTCGTGGTGGCGGGCGCAGTACTCGGCCACGTCCATGCCCTCGGAGAGGGCGCCCAGCTCGGCCGGTGTGCCGTGCTCGTCGGTGGCACAGATGGCGAGCACTTCATGACCCCCCGCCCGCAGGTACCGGGCGCTCACGTCTGCGGGCAGCATCGACCCGACGAGGTTGCCGAGGTGCTTCACGCCATTGATGTAGGGCAGTGCGCTGGTGATGAGGTGTCTTGCCATCAGGGGTTGCTGCCCGGTTCTTGCGGGCGTCGCGGCGGACAACGGACGGCCCGGGCGTTGGCTGCGATCGTACCGGCCAGCGTGACCCCTTCCCCGCACGCGTTCTTGGCACGGGTCTCAGCGCTGCGGCCGACCGCCCTGTCGACCCCGGCGCGTGGCGCCGAGGGTCGTTGCGATGGCCGCCGCCGTCCTCGCGGCAGAGTCGTCGGACTCGTAGCGGGTGCGTGGCCAGAAGAACCCTCGCAGGCCGTCGCCACGCGTGCGGGGAACCACGTGTGTGTGCAGGTGCGGCACCGACTGGGAAACGATGTTGTTCATCGCCACGAAGCTGCCGGTGCAGCCGAGCGCGGCCGGCAGCGCGGCCGAGATCCGCTGCACCTCTGCGAAGTATGCAGCTATGCGTTGGGTGGGCAGGTCCGCGAGCGTCTCGAAGTGCTCGTCGGGAACAACCAGCACATGGCCCTCGAACAGCGGCGAATGGTCGAGGAACGCCACCACGCCGTTGCCGCGGCAGACCTCGTGCGCCCGTGCCCCTCCGCTCACGATCGCGCAGAACGCGCAGTCGGCTTCGGCCATGGCCATCTCCTGGGGCTCCCAACGGTCGTGTGGGCGTTGTAGCCGGGTTGTGTCTCAGCCCCGTCCTACCATGCTCCCATGGACCTGTCCGGGTTGGTTACCCCAGCCAACTGCACCACGGCACCGCTGGTGGGATTCGACATCGAGACCGACACCGCCAGCGGTGGGCTCGACCCCGAGACGGCTGCGGTCGTGGCCACGGCTGTGTCCACCGACTCGTGCGACGAGGTGTTCACCGGCTACGAAGCCGAACTGCTTGCCAAGACCGATCACTTCCTGTCCACGATCCCGACCGGCTACCTGGTCACTTGGAACGGGTCCACCTTCGACCTGCCATTCGTGGCGAGGCGTGCGGAGCTCCTGGGCATCGACCTCGGCCTTGAGCTGAGCGACGATCCCAGCCGCGGGTCGCGTCATGAGCCCGACCGCCGCGCGGTGCGGGGGCGCTGGCACAACCTGGTGCAGCTCGACGGGTACGTGCTCTACCGCGCGGACGTGGGTCGCAGCCTGGGCCTGTCGTGCGGCCTCAAGCCGCTCGCCCGGTTGGTCGGGATGGACCCGGTCGAGCTGGACCGCGAGGCACTGCACCTCGCCTCGGCCGAGGAGGTCGACGCCTACGTGGCATCCGATGCGCGCACCGCCGCCGAACTCGTTCGCAGGCGGATGCCCGCTGCCGCCCTGGCCGCGGATCACATGCTGACCACAGTTCACCCCGCGTCCACCACAGGTACCGGAAACCCGCCACGCGCCGCGCGAGACTGAGCGCGATCGCGCTGGGTCGCGATCCAACCGACGGAGGACCAGTGAGTGGAGTCATCTTCGATGACGTGAGCAAGCACTTCGGCGAAGTGGTCGCGGTCGAGGGCATGAGCCTCGACATCACCGATGGCGAGTTCATGGTGCTCCTCGGTCCATCCGGGTGTGGCAAGTCGACCGCGCTGCGGATGATCGCGGGCCTCGAGGAGGTCACCGAGGGCATCCTGTCGATCGGCAACAGGGTGGTCAACCATGTGCCTCCCAAGGAACGCGACATCGCAATGGTGTTCCAGAGCTACGCGCTGTACCCGCACATGACCGTGGAGAAGAACATCGAGTCGCCGCTGGTGGCCAACCGCTCCAACAGGGTGGCGGCCGACAAGCGCAAACAGCTCGTGGCCGACGCGGCAGAGACGCTCGGGCTGACCGAGTACCTCGGCCGCAAGCCCGGAGAGCTCTCCGGCGGCCAGCGCCAGCGTGTTGCGTTGGCAAGGGCGATCGTGCGGCGCCCCCAGGTGTTCCTGATGGACGAGCCGCTGTCCAACCTCGACGCGAAGCTGCGTACCCAGACCCGCCTCGAGCTGGTCGAGCTCCACCGGCGCCTCGGCACCACGTTCGTCTACGTCACCCACGACCAGGTCGAGGCAATGACGATGGCGGACCGCATCGCCATCATCCATGAGGGCCGTGTGCAACAGGTGGGGCCACCGCAGGAGGTCTACGAACAGCCGGCCAACCTGTTCGTCGCCCGCTTCATCGGCAGTCCGCCGATGAACACGATCGAGGGCACCGTGTCACCCGGCGAGGCCGGAGCCACCATCTCCACCAAGGTGGGCACCGTGTCGATCTCCGACGCCCATGGAGCCACCGATGGGCAGGCTGTCGTGATTGCCGTGCGCCCCGAGCACCTCAAGCTCAGCGACGGCACCGGCCTGTCCGGCACGGTCGAGAACATCGAGCTTCTCGGCCACGAACGCCACCTGCTCGTGCGCGTGGCGGGCGAGGTGATGGTCGCCCGCCTCGACGCCGACACCCCGATCCCCGAGGTCGAGGCAACGGTGCACCTCGTGCCCGACACCGACCGGGTCCACCTGTTCGACGCCGCCACGACTCTTCGGCTGGACGCCGAGTGACCCACACGGTCGAGTCCGCCCGGCGCGGCCCCACCCGCACCACCGCGCAACGCATCAAGGACGGCCTCCTGGGCTGGGCCTTCCTGCTGCCGGCTCTGGCTGTGTTCGGCGTGTTCGCCTACTACCCGCTGTACCGCCTGTTCGACATGGCGCTGCACCGTGAGAACCGTTTCGGCAGGGGCGACCCGACATGGGTTGGCCCCAGCCAGATAACCGACACACTCACCGGCAGCGACTTCATCGAGGGAGTCACCCATTCGGGGCTCTACATGCTCTACACGGTTCCCCTGGGCATCCTGCTCGGGATGCTGCTGGCGGTGGCGGCCAACCGCAAGCTCCGCGGCATCCGCTTCTACCAGACCGTGTTCTCCTCCACGGTGGCCACCTCCGTGGCGGTCGCCTCGGTGGTGTTCTTCACGCTGGTCAACCCGGAGGTCGGCTACTTCCGCGAAGTGTCCTGGCTGAGCCTGCAGAACCCTGACACAGCGCTGTTCTCGGTGTCGTTGTCGTCGGTCTGGGGCAACCTGGGTCTCACGTTCATCATCGTGCTGGCGGCCCTGCAGGCGGTGCCCGCCGAACTGGAAGAGGCGGCGACCCTCGACGGCTATGGCGCTGTGCGGCACTTCTTTCGCATCACGGTGCCGCTCATCAGCCCGTCGCTGTTGTTCCTCGCGGTGGTGCTGGTGGTCTTCGCGCTGCAGGCCTACGCACAGGTTGAACTACTCACCAATGGCGGGCCCGGCACGTCGACCCAGACGCTGCTGTTCAAGATCGCGGATCCCACCGGCATTCGACCGACCGGAGTCAAGGCGTCGATGTCCCTGGGGCTGTTCGTGTTGACCGCGGCGGTGGCAGCGGCCCAGTACGGAATGCTCTCGAGGCGGGTGCACTATGGCGACTGAGGCGCCCGCAAGCTCCACGGAGCCACAGGTCGAGCCCGGCGACGGTCCGAGCCGACCGCGCGTCTGGCCGAAGGTCGGCTGGTACGTGGTGCTCACCGCGTTGTCGGTGGTGATCCTTTTCCCGATCTACATGCTGATCCTGCGCGCCATCTCGGCTCCGCTCGCCTACATCGCCGAAGGCCAACCGCTCACCTTCGTCAATCCCGAGTGGGACGTGTTCTCCAGGGCCTGGTCCGACGCCGGGCTGGCGAGGGCCATGGCAATCAGCGCCGTGATGACGCTGGTGATCGTGGGCGCCCAGTTCCTCACCTCGGTGCTGGCGGCCTACTCGTTCGCGTTCCTGGACTTCCCGTTCAAGCGCACCCTGTTCGCGCTGGTGATCGGCACATTGCTGTTGCCGATCGAGGTCACGCTCATCGCCAACGTGCGCACGATCCGCGAGCTCGAATGGCTCAACTCGGTGCCCGGACTCACGTTCCCGTTCCTGGCCACGGCACTCGGGATCTTCCTGATCCGCCAGGGGTTCATGGGCATTCCGCGCGACCTGCGCGACGCGGCGACCCTCGACGGGTTCGGACACCTCGGCTTCCTGTTCAGGGTCGCGGTACCCCTCGCCAAGCCGGTCATAGGATCCTTCCTCGTGATCTCGTTCCTCAGCGCCTGGAACCAGTACGTGTGGCCACGCAACGCCACCGACACCAGCAGTTGGCAGACCGCGCAGATCGCGCTGCGTACGCTCACCACGGAGCGTGTCGACCAACTCAATGTTGCGTTCGCAGGTGCAATAATTGCTGCACTACCGCTCGTAGCCCTACTCATCTTCTTCCAGCGCCAGATGGTTCGTGGCCTTACCGCCGGCGCGGTCAAGGGCTGAGCAGCCCCAGCCCAACCCATCCGTCCCACTACCCGACCGGGGTCAACCAATGAGCACCTCCCCCAGCCGCACCCTCGCGATCCGCATCGCCGCCGTCACCGCATCCCTGGTGATGGTCGGCTCCGCCTGCAGCGGCGGATCCGATGACGAGAAGTCGGGGGGTGACAACGGTGGCGACGGCAGCGAGAGCGCAGTCGATGCATCGCTGTGCCCCGTCGATGCGCTGGATGGCGCCGACGGCCCCGTCGAGGTCGTGCTGTGGCACGGCATCACCGGCCTGGCTGCACAGACCCTCGACGACCTCGCGGAGAAGTACAACGCCGAACAGGACCGCGTGACGGTTCGGGTCGAGTCCCAGGGCACCTACGAGGAGCAGCAGAAGAAGTACACCGACTCCCTGCGCGACCCGGCGAACCTGCCCGGCATCCTGCTGGCGGAAGACACCAACACACAGTTCATGATCGACTCCCAGTCGGCCATTCCCGCAGCCGCATGCATCGAGGCCGACCCCGACGCCGGGGAGGTGTACGACCAGCTCATGCCCGCGGTCAAGGAGGGCTACTCGGTGCAGGGAGTGCAGTGGCCGGCATCGTTCGGCGTGTCGACGCCGGTGATCTACTACAACAAGTCTCACTTCACCGAGGCCGGCCTCGACCCCGAGTCGCCCCCGCAGACCCTGGCCGAGATCAAGTCGGCCGCCGAGGCGATCAAGGCCGTGCGGCCCGACAGCTTCCCGTTCGTCTACCGAGCGGACGCGTGGTGGCTCGAGCACCTCTCCACCAACGCCGGTGATGCCCTCGTCAACATGGACAACGGCCGCGAGGGCCTCGCCGACACCTCCGAGCTCCTCAACGAGTCCACCGCCGAGTGGACCACGTGGATGGAGGAGATGAGCAACGAAGGCCTGCAGCAGACCAAGGCCTACTCCCAGACCATCGACGCCTACCTGGCCGTGGCCAACCAGGCGTCGTCGATGCTCATCGAGACCTCCACCGCTGCGACCACCGTCGACGCCCTGATCACCGGCACGGTCGAAGCCGACGACATCGACACCGGCGGCGATTTCTCCGGCGCCCAGATCCCGGACCTCGAGATCGGTGTCGGGCAGCTGCCGGGCTTCGAGAAGGTCGGCAGCGGCCAGGTCGGCGGCAACGCCTGGTACATCGTGGGCGTCGGCCGCTCCCCCGAGCAGGTAGCTGCCGCGTGGGACTACATGAAGTGGGTCAACCAGACCGACAACCAGGTCCTGTGGACGCTTCAGGGCTCCTACCTGCCGGTGTTCTCCGGCGCAGCCGAAAGCCCCGAGCTGCAGGCCTACTTCACCGACACCCTGCCCGGCGAGTGGCTGGCCACTGCGTTCGAGAGCTTGCAGAAGGTCAACCCGGACTTCCCGGGTCCGGTGATCGGCCCCTACAAGGAGTTCCGCAGCGAGGTCCGAAACGCGCTGGAGACCTCGCTCATCGGCGGCACTCCGATAGACGAGACCTTCGACGCGGCAAACACGCAGTTCCAGGCCGCGCTCGACACCTACAAGGCCGAGGTAGGCGGCTAGAGCAAGCCGAGCCGGCGACCCAGGTCGCTGCGGAACCGGCCCTGCGGGTCGAGCTTCGCACGGACCTCGCGCCACTCGTCGAGTCGCGGGTACATGGCGGGCATCAGCTCGGCGCTGACCCTGCTGTCCTTCGCGAGGTAAATCCGGCCGCCCGCGGCAACGACCATCTCGTCGAGCTCGTCGAGAAGTACGTCGAGTCCGGCGGTGACGGGGATGTCGAGCGCGAGGGTCCAGCCCTTGATCGGGAAGCTCAGGTGGCCATCATTTCCGGGGCCCATTCGCTTCAGCACCGCGAGGAACGAGGAGATGCCCTCACCCGAGAGCCGCTCCACGGAGCGCCGCACGACTTCGTGGGCTTCGTCGGGCACCACGAACTGCCACTGCAGGAATCCGCGCTTGCCGTAGATGCGGTTCCAGTCGCTCATCATGTCGAGTGGGTGGAAGAACTTCTCGATGCTCTGGAGGTTGCCAACACGGCTGGACGGCGCCTTGCGGAACCAGAGCTCGTTGAACGCCATGATGCTGGCCTTGTTGAGCAGGCCCGACGGCACGAGGTCCGGCGGTGACGGCAACTGCGAGGTGCTGAACTCGAGCGGGTCCGCGACCCCTGCTGCAACGACCTCGTCGCGGGTTGCGAACCGACCCCGGTCGAGCACCGAGCGGCCCATGGACGACCCGCCGGCGATCAGGTCTATCCACGCCACCGAGTAGTCGTAGTCGTCGTCACCGTCGACCATCAGGGCCATCACCGAGTCGAGGTCGGGGGCCCGGTCGGTGTCGACGCTGAGTAGGCTGGACTCGATCGGCTTCATCGCGATCGTGGCATCCAGCACGGCCCCGGTGAGGCCCATGCCGCCCGCCGTCGCCCAGAACACCTCGGGGTCGCCGCCGGGGGTGACCTCGTGGATGGTGCCGGTGCCATCGAGCAACCGCATCGACACAACGTGGTTGCACCACGATCCCGCGTGGTGGTGGTTCTTGCCGTGAATGTCGGCCGCGATCGCTCCCCCGATGGTCACCATCCTCGTGCCGGGGGTGACAGGTACGAAGAACCCCAGTGGGACCATCGTGCGCATGAGGGTGTCGAGGCTCGTGCCCGCCGTCGCGGTGACGAGCCCGGCCTCCAGGTCGATGTCGGTGATGGCGGCGCTTGCCGGGCCGTCGATCACCGTGCCGCCGGCGTTCTGGGCACAATCGCCGTAGCTACGCCCGAGGCCGCGGGCCAGCAGGCCGCGGTCGTCGCTGCGCTCGAGCGCAGCCTCGAACTCGTCGTCGCTTCGCGGTGCCACCACGTCGGCTCCGGTGGGCGCCGTGCGCCCCCACCCGTAGAGCAGGCGGTGCTCCACCGGCAGCAGGCCGCCCGTGCGGGTACCGTCGGTCGCCGCGCTCACAGGTAGACCCCCACGAAGATGCACAGGACGAGCAACACGCCCATCAGCTGCATCTGTCGGTCGTGCAGGATCACGTCCTCAGGGGCCGAGCCCTTGCCCTGGTCGACCAGGAGTGCGTAGCGCAGCACGGCTATGAGCATCGGCACTATGGACAACTGCGCCCACGGGGTCGACACCGCCGCGGCAGCTCCCTCGGATCCGGCCTCGACCGCCCACAGGCAGTAGCTGATGATCGTTCCCGCAGCAGCCACAGAACGGGCGAAGCCCAGGTACTCGATGCTGTACTCGCCGAGCGTGGGGCGAAGGATCGAAGCCTGGTCGCCCAGTTCCTCTGCCTCGGCGTGGCGTTTGGCCGCGGCGATGAACAGCGAGCCGAACAGCGAGATCACCAGGAACCAGTCCGACACGTCGACACCGGTCGCATAGGCGCCGCCGAGCAACCGGAGGATGAAGCCGGCAGACAGGACCACGAGGTCGATGACGGCGATCTTCTTGAGCCAGAACGAGTACAGGGTGGTGAGCACCGCGTAGCCGGCAACCACCCCGGCGAGCGCCCAGTTGGGCGACCCGCCGAAGCCGCGGTTGAACAACGCGATGGCCACGCCGCCCACGAACAGCACCGCCGCGACCACCGCCGCTGTCGGCACGGGCACCACTCCTGCTGCGATCGGTCGGTGTCGCTTCTTCGGATGGGCGCGGTCCGACTCGACATCGAGGATGTCGTTGACCATGTAGGTGGCCGAGGAGACCATGCAGAAGGCCACGAAGGAGAGCACCGCCAGCCGGAGCGGGTACATCCCGTCCAGCGGGTTGAGCTGGCCTGCGGCAGCCGGGGCAACGAACACCAGCACGTTCTTGGCCCACTGCTTCGGCCTGGCTTCCTTGACCAGCCCGCGCACCAACGACGTGCTCGGCGGTTCGCTGCTCGAGCCGCGCTCGCGCGTGTCCTGTTCGGTCAATCGATGCCCCTGGGTCGCCCCCGGGCGGCGCACGGGGCCGGGCGGCCTGGGAAACCCCCGGAGCAGAAATGGTACAAGCGCTCCCCGCTGCGCCGAAACCTCCCGTCGCCGGTGGCGACACCGACGGGGACCCGCTCAGGCACCGACGCGGAGCCGGATCGACGCGAGTGACCCCTCGGTTGCGTCCGTGGCGATGTGGCCGTGCGCTGCGCGGAACAACCTGTCGTTGACCGCACGGCCGAGCCCCGCAGGGTCCACGGTCGAGGTCACGGCGACATCGGGTGCATCAACGCCGCCGGGCTCGTCGAGCGCCCGCAGGGCGCCATACAGCTCCCTTGCCGCTGCGTCGCCTGTCGGCAGCCGCAGCCTCGCCACGCGCATGCCACCCGAGGCGAGCGCATCGGCCAGGTCGTCTGCGACGCGTTCACCTGCGTCGGTGAGCACCAACGGCACCCCCGGCGCGTAGTGCGACAACGAGGTGCCCGGGCTCTGAGCGGGCACCCCGGATGGGGCGACGAGCGCGCCGGGTGGTACCCCGAGCACGCCATCACCGAGCACCTCGGTGATGTCCTCGACGGTCACGCCACCGGGGCGCAGCAGGGTTGCGCCATCACCGGTGCAGCGCAGCACTGTGGACTCGACGCCGAGCGGCGTCGGCCCGGAGTCCAGTATCCAGCGAATGCGCCCGCCGAGTTCCTCCAGCACGTGGTGTGCGTCAGTGGGGCTCACCCGGCCGAACCTGTTTGCCGAGGGAGCTGCCACGGGCACCCCGGAGCGCCTGATCAGATCACGCGCGTCAGGATGCGCGGGGCACCGCAGTCCGACTGTGCCGGTGCCGGACACCTCTGGGGCCAAGCCCCCGTGGCGAGGCACCACAACGGTGAGGGGGCCGGGCCAGAAAGCCTCCACGAGGCGCCTGGCCACCCCGTCGGCGTGATCCAGGTCGCCCAGTCCGCCGGCATCGTCAGCGTCGGCCACGTGCACGATGAGCGGGTCGGCGAAGGGACGCTGCTTGGCCTCGTAGACCGCCCGCACGGCCGCCGGGGAGCGGGCATCGGCTCCCAGCCCGTAGACGGTCTCCGTGGCGAACGCCACGAGTTCCCCGACCGCCAGAGCGCGTGCGCATCTGTCGATGCCACGGTCGTCGGCTTCGACCACCTGTGTCGTGACCGATTCCTGGCCGGCCGGCGGGTTGCCCATCGAGGCGCAGGCTACCGAGGCGCGGCGCCCCAGCCCGATACCAGGACTGCTCTGATGCGGATTGGGCGGTACAGGAGAATCATCCGGTTCCGCAGGGTTTCGCCAACATGCGCGATGCAGCCCCTCCGTCACTTCGCCCCGCAACCACAACTACGCTGCATGAGCGCAGAGGCCACCTGACCGCTGGGAGGCGTTATGACCTCGACGATGCCCGAGAGAACTCGGAGCGCCGACGGACCCACCGAGCCCGAGTTCGAAGCAGCCGCAATGGAGCTCGAGGACCCGCGGTGGTGGACGCCACTCGGCCTGCTCGTTAGGAGCACCTCCACGTTCAGGAGCATCGAGAAGCGCCTCGCCCGCCAACCACTCGCCCGGCTGACCACAGTCGGGCCGCGGACCGCCCGTTGGGCGACAGAGACCATGCGGACCCGGATGACCGAGGACGATGACGGCACCCCTTACATCCGGCTGACTCCGGGCCTTGTCGCTCAGGTGGCCATGGACGAGTCGGTCATGGCGCTCGCAGTTGGCCCCAACCGCTTCCCCAGCCGCAGCGACTACCAGCGCGTCGGCGCAGAGCTGGCGCTCGCCAGGGAACGCCTCACCGCCGAGGGCTACCTCGACGACCCACGCTCCTACCACCGCGAACCGCCTCCGCTGACCCACCCGGCCAGCAGTGAGGGTTGGGCCATGGGCAGGGCCTACGAACGGATCTGGTGGCCGAGTGGCTACGAGCCCCCGACCGAGTTGCCCGGCTGGGATCGGTGGGACTCATTCGAGGCCAACCGCACCGCGTCGGCCTGGGTGCTTCGCCACAAGGACAAGCCCCGACCCTGGCTCGTGTGCATCCACGGGTTCGGCATGGGCACACCGTTCGTCGACATGATGGCGTTTCGCGCCAAGCACCTCCACGACGAGCTCGGCATCAACATCGCAGCGATCACACTGCCCGCACACGGTTCCCGGCGCCCGAGCCCGCTCAGCGGGGAGCAGTTCCTCAACTTCGACCTCATGCACGCGGTGCACGGCCTGTCGCAGTCGGTGTGGGACGTCCGGCGGCTCCTGTCATGGGTCCGCGAGCAGAACCCCACCAAGGTGGGTGTCACCGGAGTATCACTCGGGGGCTACATGACCGCGCTCACCGCTGCATTCGAGCGCGAGGTCGACCTGGTGCTGGCCGGCATTCCGGTCATCGACTTCGTCGACATGTTCAAGCACCACTCACCACACCACGTGCACATGCGCGCCATCGAGCACAACGTTCTGGACGGCACTGCCACCTCGGTTCTACAGGTCGTGTGCCCAGAGTCCATGGGCGTCGCCACCCCCAGGTCGGCCCGGGCCATCTACGCGGGCATGGGCGACCGTCTGGCACCGCCCGACCAGGCACGCCGCTTGTGGGAACACTGGGACCAGCCGGACATCTGCTGGTACCCGGGCAATCATGTCGGGTTCATGTGGGCGACCAAGGCCCAGAAGTTCGTGGACGAACAGCTGGATGCCCGCGGGTTCCTGAACGCATGACAACCCGCAAGGTCGTGGTCATAGGCGGCGATGCCGCCGGAATGACAGCTGCTTCACAGCTCCGTCGCATGAAGGACGCCGACTCCGTGGAGATCGTGGCGTTCGAGCGGGGCCCCCGCACCTCCTATGCCGCGTGCGGTCTCCCCTACTTCGTGGAAGGCATCATCTCGCCTGCGGATCGCCTGGTGGCCCGCACCCCCGAACAGTTCGGCGAACGCGGCATCGACGTGCATGTGCACCATGAGGTGACGGCCATAGACACCGCGGCTCGTACCGTGACCGTCGTCGATCTCCAAGCCGGCGTCGAACGCACCGAGGCCTGGGACGAACTGGTCATAGCCACCGGAGCCAACGGGATCGCCCCCCCGCTGCCCGGCATCGACGCCGACGGGGTGATGCAGCTACGCACCGTCGACGACGGCATCGAACTCGACCGTCGGATCGAACAGGGCGCGTCCAGCGCCGTGATCGTCGGCGCCGGCTACATCGGCCTCGAGGTCGCAGAAGCACTCAGTGCCCGCGGGCTGTCGGTCACCATTGCCGAGATGGGCGACCACCCGATGGTGGCCACACTCGACGCCGACATGGCCGCCCTGCTCGCCGATTCCATCCGCGCCAGCGGGGTCGACCTCCGGCTGGGGGCCGCTGTCGAGGCATTCGAGACCACCGACGGCAAGCTCACCGCAGCGGTTGCCGGAGGCGAGTCGATACCCGCGGACGTAGCCGTGCTCGGCATCGGCGTGCGCGCCAACTCAGCGCTCGCCGCAAGTGCGGGAATCGCCGTGGGCGAAGCAGGTGGCATCGTGGTCGACGAGTGCATGCGCACCCGCACCGACGGAGTCTGGGCCGCCGGTGACTGCGTGGAGTCGAAGCACCGCATCACGGGCGAGTCGATGGTGGTTGCGCTCGGCACCCACGCCAACAAGCAGGGTCGCGTGCTGGGCACCAACCTCGGCGGGGGAAGCGCCAGGTTCCCCGGCGTGATCGGCACGGCCATCTCGAAGTTCAACGACACGGAGATCGGCCGCACCGGCATCTCGGAGGCGGAGGCCGGGCGGATAGGCCGCAAGGTGGTTGCCGCCACGGCCAACTCGAAGACCCGCGCCGGCTACTACCCGGGGGCCGAGCCCGTGGCGGTGAAGCTCGTGGTCGACCCGGCCGACGCCACGGTCCTGGGCGGCCAGATCGTCGGGGGCCCGGGAGCGGGCAAGCGGATCGACACGATCGCCACGGCGGTCTGGTGTGGCATGTCGGTGCGGGACCTGGCCATGGCCGACCTGTCCTACGCGCCCCCGATGTCGCCGGTGTGGGACCCCGTGGTCTTCGCGGCCGGAGTGGCCGCCAAGCAGCTCAAGAACTGAGCCGGCGGATGGGTGCAGCCAGTCCGCTCCAGCTCCGCTTCGTGACGTCGGCCCCCGACCTCGAGCACCTGCCGGACTCACCCCGCGAGGTGGCGGTCGCCGGGCGTTCCAATGTGGGCAAGTCGTCACTCATCAACGCGCTGGCCAATCAGCGCCAACTCGCCGAGGTGTCCAAGACTCCCGGCCGCACCCGGCTGCTCAATGCCTTCGCCGTGCATCAAGGCCCGGAGCCGCCACCGCTCGTGGTGGACCTGCCCGGCTACGGGTACGCCAAGGTGCCCCACCACGTGAAGGACACCTGGGGCCCGATGATCGAGGACTACCTGGTGGGACGCGAACAGCTGGCGATGGTGATGGTGCTCGTGGACGGCGAGGTCGGCCCCACGAAGCTCGACCTCGGAATGCTCGACTGGGTGCGCCACGAAGCGATCCCGCACTCGGTGATCGCCACCAAGCACGACAAGGTGAAGTCGTCCAGGCGCGACAAGCGGCGCAAGGAACTGGCTGCCGACTGCAACCTCGAACCGCGCGACGTGCTGTGGGTCAGCGCCGCCAAGGGAGTCAACATCGACATCCTGCGCACCCGAATCCGCTCCTGGCTCTTCGACTGAGCACCCAAGTGCGGCACCGGGCTGTCTGGTCCGACACCGGTCGCAACATCACGCGTCGGTCAGCAGGTCCAGCTGGTGGGCCATCCCCTCACTGACCCGCGACGGCTCGGGCAGAGCCCTCGCACATGCAGTCACCATCAAGTCCATCGCGTCGATGTAGGACCACGCAGTCACATTGAGCGCTATTCCCTCGAGCACGGGACCGGCCGAGAAGAACTCCACCAGCCGGGCGCCGGCAACCCACAGCGGCTCGCGGGGCCCCGGCACATTGGACACGATCACATTGACCGGCGCGCGGTGCAGGTCTGCCACGTCCAGGCCGGAGTAGCGCTGCATCGCCCACGCATACGGTCTTGGTGGCGTGTAGCCCAGCATCGTCTCCATCAGGTCCGACCCCGTGGCATCGTGGAGGGACTTCGCACCCACCATCGAGCCGTGCACAGCCTCGAGGCGCTCCAGCGGGTCGACGATCTCGGTGTGGAGCGACACGAACAGGTTCGACACCTTGTTTCCCGACCGGCGCGGCGGCTGGCCCGGCTCGGGCGGCGGCTCCGACGACACGGGAACGCTGGCGGTCAACGACATCGTCGGCCGCTCGCCGTTGTCGGCCAGCACCTCCATCAGCGCACCACCGACGATCGTGAGCAACACGTCGTTGAGGGTCACCCCGGATCGCTTCTTCACATCCAGCATCGGAGCCAGCGCAAGGGTCGACGTCGACACTGAGCGAGCCGCGGTGATGGCCCGATTGAACGAGGTCTTCGGAGTGTCGAGGATCGGTCGCGGCGGCATCTCGCCGCCGCCGGCCTCCAGTTCCTCCATCGCACGCCTGCGCTTGCGGACCGAGTCCCGCAGCCCGAGTGCAGTGGCCGGCACGCGGAGAGCATCGAACACAAGATCCTTGGCCGCGTGGGCGAGCAGCTCTCGCGATCCGGGGTCGCGCTCGCTCCCCAGAAGCTCTTCGCCCCGTTCGTTGCCGCGGGTGGGTGTCTCCGCCGGCAGGCCTGCGTGGGGATCGGTCGACATGATCGATGCCAGCAGGGCGTTGGCTGCGATGCCATCGGCCACGCAGTGGTGCACCTTGACCAGCACCGCCATGCGGCCATCCGCGCGACCCTCGAGCAGCCAGACCTGCCACAGCGGATGCTGACGGTCCAGCGGCCAACCCGCCAGCCGCGCCACGACGAGGTCCATCTCGTGGGGTGTGCCGGGATCGGGTATCCGGGCCCGCCTGACGTGGTAGCCGAGATCCGGCTCGCCGGCCTCCACCCAGACCGGGTGGTTCAGGTCACCGGGAACCGCAACCACCTTGCGGGCGAACGCAGGCCAATGGGCCATCCGGCGCCCGACCTCGTGTCGAACGAGGTCCCAGGGCAACTGCTTGCCCTCGGGAGGGTCGAGCACCGCGAGCTTGAGCGTGTGCATGTGCTCGGTAGGCGTCTCGTTGTAGAGGAAGTTGGCATCGAGCCCGCTGAGGCGTTGCACGTGGTCCCCCGTTCGGCTCCCCGCAACCCGGCTGGTCCGCCAAATGGCGGTCGCTTCGATCGTACCGAACGACCCGGCGTACGCTCAGTGCATGACAGGCACTGAGCGACTCACGGCGGCGGACAGCTGGTTTCTCTACCTGGAGGGTCCCAACCAGCATCTGCACGTGACCGGACTGATGCTGCTCGACCCCTCGAGCTCGCCGGATGAGCTGACGTTTGAGAAGTTCCGCCACTACCTGTTGGCGCGGCTCGACCACCTCCCACCGCTGCGCCAGCGACTGGTGGAGGTGCCTCTGGGCATCGATCATCCAGCGGTCGTCGAAGACCCGGACCTCGACGTCGACGACCACCTGGTGCACCGGTCTTTCGACGGCCAGCCCGAGCATCACTTCCGCACGTTCCTCGACGAGTTCTGCTCCACCCCGCTCGACCGCAGCAAGCCGTTGTGGGAGATGGCATGGGCCGACGGGCTTGCCGACGGCGGTACGGCCCTCGTGGCGAAGCTGCACCACACGATGATCGACGGCATCACGGGGGTGGGCATCATGGCCGACCTCCTCGACCTCACCGCCGACGCCCCCGCAGAGCGCGGCGAGGCGACGAAGCCGGCACCGAGCCAGCCGCTCGGTGTTCCCACTACCACCGAGACCGTGCTGGAGGCAGCCGCCGACCGCATTTCGGACCCCATGCGCCCCCTGCGTGCCGCCCGGCGCACCGGATCGTCCATCCTGCGCACAGCGGACGCATTCGTGACGGGCCGGGGCGCCGGTGAGGAACACGCCGCGCCGTTCGGAGCACCCCGTACGCGAATCAACGCATCGCTCACACCCCGCCGTGCGGTCGCCTTCGGTTCCACACCCCTGCGGGAAGTCAAGGAGCTGAAGCGCAGCTTCGGTGTCACCGTCAACGACGTGGTGCTCGCCTCGGTGGCAACCGGGCTGCGCGGCTTTCTTCTCGAACACCATGAACTGCCCGATGAGCCGCTCGTCGCAGCGGTGCCCGTGTCGGTGCACAACGAGGGCGGCGACACCTCGACCAACCAGGTGTCGAACATGTTCGTGCACCTGCCGGTGCAGCTCGACGACCCCGTGGAGAGGCTCAAGGCCGTGCAGCGCAGCGCCTCGGGGGCCAAGTCGATCCAGGGGGCGATGGGCCCCGAGATGCTCGGCGACCTCGTCGACCTGATCCCGCCGGTGGTGCTGTCGTTCGGCATGTCGGCCTGGACCCGTGCCGGGATCGCAGACCGCACACCGCCGGCTCACACGTTGATCGTGTCCAACGTGCCGGGGCCCGACATGCCCATGTACATGGCAGGCGGTGAAGTCGTGGGCCTCTACCCTTTCGGCCCGCTGATGGAAGGCTCCGGACTCAACGTGACCGTGCTGTCACACAACGGCCGGCTCGACGTCGGGCTCATCGCCTGCCCCGACCTCGTGCCCGGTCTGGATGGGCTGCTGGCCGACATCCTCGATGCCTTCGGCGAGCTGGAAGCAGCCAGCGCCGAGCACGCCGACGCGGAATCCTGATCGACACCGAAGCCAGCTCCGACGCGGACATCGCGCCCGACCGATCCGGTCGCGAACAGCTCGGTGGGCCACGCCCCTCGTCGACTCCGTCCGAGGCGTGAGTGTGCCCGCCATTTTGCTGCTCAGCCCTGCGGGGTTGGAGCCTCGCCCTCGGTGCTGAGGCCGACTGCGTCGACCGACCATTCCCAGAGGAGGCGGCGGACCTCGGGGTCCTGAGCCACAGCCGACTCTCGCTTGGGCCGCACGTCCTGCCAGTACCAGCCGGTCACGCCCTCGACCTCCGGCGACGAGGCCAGGTACACAGGCGTCATGGACGCCTTGTCGACGTCACGCAGTACTGGACGCAGCACCGCAACGAACGCTGCGAACCAGCCGGTCAGGTCGTCGTATATGCCTGTCGGTACCAGCGCCCCGGGAGTCAGCACATTGACCGTCATCGGTGTGTCCGCCGTGCGATCGGCCAGCTCCATGGCTGTGGCGGTCAGAGCCAGCTTCGAGTGGTTGTAGGCGGCGAAGCCCGCGCTGTTGTTGACAGTCTTGCCCTTCCAGGCTGCGGTGGAGTTCATGTCGTCCCAGGTGATGCCCCTGGCCTGGCGGTGGGCGTCGGAGGACACGAAAAGGACCCGCGCACCGGAGGTGACCAGCCGATCGAGCAGGAGCTGCGTGAACAGGAACGAGCCGAGGTGATTGACTGCCATCGTGAGCTCATGACCGTCGTCGTTCTCGGCGTACCCAGGTCGGAACACCCCGGCGTTGTTGATCAGCACGTCGATCCGCGAGCACGACTCGAGCACCTCTGCGGCCATGCGGCGCACGTCGGTTGCGGAGCCGAGGTCACCGGTGACGACGAGCGTGTCGACGTCATGTGAACGCGCCAGCTCGTCGGCTGTGAGTGACGCCCCTTCACCGTCGACGTCGACCACGACGATCCGGGCTCCCCGGGCGGCGAGTCCGGCGGCCACCCGGCGGCCGATGCCATTGGCAGCGCCGGTGATCACCACGGTCTTGCCGTGCAGGTCGGCCGGATCGTCGGTCGGTGCCGCCAGCTCTGGGCCGATCGGATCCGCCGGCAGCGGCCGGCGGAACGTCGGGAACGGCATCGTCACGCAGGACCCGAGAAGAGCCAGGGTCTCGACCAGCACCCACAGCCCCACGTTGCCGTAGTGCGTCACCCAGATCGTGGTGAGGATCAGGTTGGGATTGTGGACGATCGCCACCTTGCGGGTGTTCCAGTCGATCACGTTGTGCTCGGGTGATACGTGCACGTCCCAATACAGAGCGTGCCAGAGGCCCTGGTAGAGCGACAGCACGAGGATCGTGAGCAATGCCAGCACGATCTCGCCGGCCACATCGTCGCCGAGGAGGGGGTCGACGATGCGCTTGAGGGTGATCCAGGCACTGGCGAACAGCAACCCCTGGGTCAGGCCCCACAGCAGGCCGAACACGATCGTGTCGGGGAACACGACCTTGCGACCGTGGGACTGGGTGCCGATCGGCCAGATGATCCAATAGCCGACGAAGACGACCGCCACGATCACGGCGGTGGAAGCCACCCACAGCCAGTCCGAACCCTGGCCGGCGAACACGAGCGGGTTGTCTGCGATCGTGCTGAGCGTGCCGGCCGCGGCCGCTATCGCCCACCCTGCGCAGAAGAATGCACAGCCCCGCAGCCAGGCGGCCTTGGGGTCGTAGCGCCACACGGCCTTGCCGCCGAGGTAGCGCTTCAGCAGCCATACGAGCACTCCTGCCAGTGCCGCCAGAGCGAGCGCCAGCAACCAATTTGGCGAACCAAGTTCGATCACGACACCGTCCCCCGGTCCGCCCGCCACCTGCAGGTCCCGACATTCCAGCACTCGAACGGAGTTCCCGCCAGAAACCCACCTCCTCCGAAGGCGCGGTTGTCGCATCCAGAAACACGCGCATTTGTATCTCAGGACATCTCGAATCGGTACCGATGCGGTGCAATGGAGCAAGCCTGGGCCGCGTCAGAGCTTGGCGAACTGGTGGACGCCCTGCCGGACGCGGTGATCCTCGTGGACTCCGAAGCAAACCTCACCTGGGGCAACCAGGCTGCGGCGCACCTGTTCGGGCGGACGTTGGAGAGTTCGATCGGACTCAACGCTCTCGAGTTCGTGCATCCCGACGATGTCGGCGTGGCGCTCACCTCCCTCGAGAGCGTCGTCGGCAAGAAGGTGGGCACGCCCATCGAGCTGCGGGTCAGGGCAGCCGACGGCTGGCACACCGTCGAACTGGTGGGCACCCCGGTCGGCGACAGCATCCTCATGGTTCTGCGGGATCTCACCGAACGCCGCAGGTGGGAACTGGCAGGCGACCACACCGAGCGCTTCCGGGTGATCCTGCAGAACGCCGCACCACCCACTCTGCTTCTCGATGCGAACGGCACTGTCACCTCGAGTTCGGCAGCGCTCACACGCGCGTTCGGGGTCGACCAGGAATGGCTGGAAGGTCGGCCGCTGAGCGTGCTCGCCAAGGGCGCCGACGCGCAGGCCATCGAAGACGTGCTCAGCCAGATGTCACCGGGGGACACACGCGAGGGGTTGCGCCGCCATGTGGACGTCACCCTGACGTGTGCCGATGGCTCCAGTCTCGCCACGCAGCTCGAGCTCGCGAACCTGCTCGACGACCCGACCGTCGAGGCGATTGTCGTGTCGATCCACGATGTGAGCCGACGGGCGCGGGCCGAAGAGGACGTGCGCCACACCAACTCGTTGCTCGCCGCGACGCTCGACGCCACCGCCGAAGGAGTCTTGGCCGTGAACCTGTCGGGGGCAGTGACCGGCTACAACGAGCGCTTCGTCGAGATGTGGAACATGCCCCCCGACGTCATCGACTCGCATTCGGCGCTCGCAATGCGCAACCACGTGTCCCGCCACGTGATCGACCCCGAGGCGTTCATGTCCAAGGCAGCCGCCCTCTATGACAACCCCGAACAGGAGAGCCATGACGTGATCGAGTTCCTGGACGGACGGGTGATTGAACGCGACAGCCGGCCCCAGCGCCTCGACGGCCGCACCATCGGGCGGGTCTGGAGCTTCAGGGATGTGACCGCGAAGAGGGCCCTGCAGGCCGAACTGGAGCACCAGGCGACACACGACGAGCTCACGGGCCTGGCGAACCGTGCACTGTTCAGGCGTCGGGTGGATGAGGCAGCGCAATCGATGACTCTCCCCGAGGACCGCCTCGCAGTGCTCTTCGTGGAGCTCGACTCGTTCAAGACCGTCAACGACAGCCTCGGCCACTCCGCCGGCAACGAGATGCTCGTGGAGGTGGCCAGACGGCTGCGCGACTGCGTGCGCACGCAGGACACTGTCGCCCGGCTCGGCGGTGACGAGTTCGCCGTACTCGTGCGCCGCTTCGCCGAGCGCGCGGATGCCGAGGAGGTGGCCCGACGAATCCTGTCAGCGCTCGGTGAGCCCATCACCGTCGCCGGACGGTCGATGTCTGCCGATGCCTGCATTGGCATCGCCTACGGGGCGGCGCAGGCCTCGACCGAAGACCTGATCCGAAACGCGGAGCTGGCCATGTACGTGGCCAAGCAGGAGGGCCGCAACCGCTTCATGACCTACGTGGAGGAGATGCACGACGAGGCCGTCCGTCGACTGGAGGTGGCCTCGAGGCTGCGCGGCGCTGCAGCACGTGGCGAACTGGTGGTGCACTACCAGCCAGTGGTCGAGACGCACACGGGAGCCATCCGTTCCCTCGAAGCCCTCGTGCGTTGGCACCACCCCGAACAGGGCCTGCTGTTGCCACTGCAGTTCATTCCACTCGCCGAGGAATCAGACCTGATCGACGAGATCGGTGAGCACGTTCTCGAAGTGGCGTGTGCCGAGGCCGGGCAATGGCAGGAAATGGTGGGTGAGGACTGGGCACCGTCAGTGTCGGTGAACCTCGCGCCCCGCCAGCTGCTCGATGACAGGCTGACCCACCGCATCGCGGAGATCCTGCACGCCACCAACATGAACCCGGCCCGGCTGACCCTCGAGATCACCGAGAGTGCCCTCATGCAGGACCCGGTGATGGCGGCCCGCCGGCTCGCCCAGATCCGCAACCTCGGCGTCGCCCTCGCGCTCGACGACTTCGGCACCGGTCATTCGTCGCTGTCACACCTCCAGAAGTTCCCCCTGGACACCCTCAAGGTCGACCGCCAGTTCGTGGACGAGGTCGAGACCCCCACCGGCAACTCGCTGGTCGGCGCCATCACCCAACTGGCCCACACCCTCGGCATGGGCGTGGTGGCCGAAGGCGTGGAGACCGAGGACCAGCGCTATGCCCTGGAGATGCTCGGCTGTGACCTGGCCCAGGGCTACCTCTTCGCCAGGCCGCTGAACGCCGACCAGACGAGCGAGCTGCTCCGCGGCGCCCGCGCCGCCTCCACCGGCTGACCCGCCCCCACCCACACTCCCCCGCGCCACCCGACTGCCCGTCGATCTCCGGTCATCCAGCTGCCCCATGCGCTCCACAGCACTGCGACATCATCGAGCAGTCACAGGACGCGCCCAACAAGACGTGGCGAGGACAGCGCGGAACGACCAATGCGCGACGTTGAAATGGCGAAAGCCCTGCGATTGCAGGGCTTTCGGTGCGCACCCCCAACGGGATTCGAACCCGTGCCGCCACCTTGAGAGGGTGGTGTCCTAGGCCGCTAGACGATGGGGGCTTGGTCACGCCCACCATCGCTAGACGGCGGCGATCTTGTTGCGCTCGGGGGGGAGGACTCGAACCCCCAACGACTGGACCAGAACCAGCTGTGTTGCCTATTACACCACCCCCGAAAGGTGATGCTGCCAAAGGGCGCCGGGTCACGATACCCGATCGTGCCAGAACCTAGGAAAATCGTTGCAGGCGGCGGAACCCGATCAGCTCCCCCACGGCCACCACGGCGGACTCCCTCGCCACCCGGTCCACCGTCAGGCCGGAACTGCTCGGGGAAACCTCTGCTGTCAGCCCCAGTTCCGACGCGATGCCCTGCAGGCGCCTGTTGTGAAAGCCGTCGGATACGAGCGTCACGGCGTCGGATCCCTCCCTTTCGAGCACGCGAGCGGTCGCAGCCAGCGATTCGTACGTGGATGTCCCATCGGTCACCACTGCCATGGCGTCTTCGGGCACTCCTCGGCCGAGCAGATAGGTGAACCCGGCGTAGGCCTCGGTGAACCGGTCGGCCTCCTGCTTCGAGCCGGTCAGCACGATCTCGGGCGCCACGCCCTGCTCGTACAACTCGAGTGCGTGATCGAGGCGGGTCTGCAACACCGGAGAGGGAGTTCCGTCGTACTGGGCTGCGCCCAGAACCACGATCGCGTCGGTGGTCCCACGGTTGTCCTCCCCCGCCGCGAACACGACCGTCAGCACCGTCCAGAGCAGGTACGCGGCAGCGAGCGCGCCCGACCCGAGAACGGTCCAGCGCAGCCAGTGCCGCTTTCGCACAGCCCCGGGAGCGGGCTTGTCAGCCGTCGGACTCACCGAGGCGCTCACGGGCCACCCGCAGGCGCGCCAGGACCTCGTCGCGGCCGAGCAGGGCCATCGACTCGAACAGCGGCGGACCCACGCGCCGCCCGGTCAGGGCGACGCGGATCGGCGCCTGGAACTTGCGGCGATTGGCGCCCAGCTCCTCGGCCAGGGCGAAGGTTCGCTCGTGCAGGGTCTCCGAATCGAATTCCCATTCGGCCAGGCCCTCGATCACCGCATCCAGCCACGCCGGAGCGTCTGGCACCATCGCCTTGTTCCAGTCGGCCTCCACGATCTCGGGGGCCTCGAGGAACAGGAAATCGACGTAGCCGGGCACCTCCGCGAGTGTCTCCACCCGGGTCTGCACCTCGGGTGCCATCTCGGTGAACACCTTGGAGTCGTATCGGTCGGCCCACGGTGCTTCCATGATGAACGGTCGTGAGAGCTCGGCGAACTCGTCCACCGAGTGGGCCCTCAGGTGCTCGGCGTTGACGTGAAGCAGCTTCTTCGGGTCGAACGCAGCAGGCGACGAGTTGATGTCGGCCACCGCGAACAGCGACGGAAAATGGGTGCGGGCATCGGTGCGGACCTCGACCCCGTCGGGCGGACCCCAGCCGAGCAATGCCAGATAGTTGAACATGGCGTCGGGCAGGAATCCCCGCTCGCGGTAGTCGAGCAGCGACACGTCATCGCGTCGCTTGGACAGCTTCTTGCGCTGTTCGTTGACGATCAGCGGAAGGTGAGCCTGGGTGGGCTGGCCCGGATAGCCGAGGGCGGACCGCAACAGCAGCTGCTTGGGTGTGACGTTGAGCAGGTCCTCCCCACGGATCACATGGGTGACGCCCATCTCGTGATCGTCGACGCAATTGGCCAGGAAGAAGGTGGGCGAGCCGTCGGCCCGGGCCACCACGAAATCCTCGAGGTTCTCGTTCTCGAAGCTCACCTCGCCGCGGATCAGGTCGTGCCAGGCCACGCTGCCCGAGTCGGGCACCTTGAATCGCACGGCCCTGCCGTCACCGGGACCCAGGTCGCGGTCACGGTCGGCCGGGTCCCAGGCCTTGCCACCGGTGCGGTCACGCTCGCCCTCCGGGACCGGGGTGGACCAGTAGGCGTGGCCATCCAGAACGAGCTGGTCCACGGCCTGGCGATGCGCATCGGCGAACTCGGACTGGCGCACGACCGGGCCATCCCAGTCGAGGCCCATCCACGACAACGCCACCAGGATCACGTCGATCATCTCCTGCTGCGAGCGTTCGACATCGGTGTCCTCGATCCGCAGCAGGAACTGACCACCCATCTGGCGCGCTGCCATCCAGTTGAACAGCGCCGTTCGGGCGCTGCCGAGGTGCAGGTAGCCGGTGGGTGCAGGGGCGAATCGGACTCGGATCGGATCGGACACCGCAGGAAGGCTACCCAAAGCCGGGCGGACCCAAGTGAGCCGGGGAGATGAGCGACGCCCCCGACGTGAGGGACCGTGGGTTGCGCCCGCACCGCCCTCTGATCGCCGATGGGACAAGCCCGGCCCATGCCCACCTGCTGAGGTTCTCAGGCTGGGAAGATTCACCTGCTGGGCCGGGTTCCGCTGTGGCAATAGCCTTGAGGCGACGCATTTCACGCGTCCTTCCTGGAGACAACGCCAACCATGCCCCCCGAAGACGATTCTGGAACCGATTCCGAGGATGAAAACGTCCCCCAGGACGGACCCGACCCCGAGGACAGCGACGCCGGTACGCACACGAAGGCCGGTGTCGCCGAGATGGCGGCCGCCGCAGTTGTCCGCAGACGTCGCGGTGGCAGCGATTCCGCTGACGACATCGAAGGGTCCGAGCAGCCCGAGGATCCCGCGGCCGAAGCAGCAGCCGCCGGTCTTGACCGCAACAGGGTGGTCGCCGCTGCTGCCGTCGTGGCGGTGCTCGCCCTGCTCGGGTGGTTGCTGTTCGTTCGCAGCGATGAACCGGCCAACGCGCCGACCACGACCGTCACCAGCGCCGCTCCCGCTCCGAGCACAGACCCCCAGGTCCGCCCGGCGCTGGTGAGCCAGGTGGCAACCGCCAAGCCCGATGTCTCCACGGTCGTGGTCGACCAACAGCCACCGATCGGCTGGGACACGATGGGGCCCGCGGTGATGTGGGAGGCGCCGGAGCTGCCCGCCAGCCAGGAGGAGTTCGACCGGGCTGCACTACCCCGCGAGGACTACCGGATCGAAGGTCGCTACAAGACTCCGACCGGATGGGAGTTCTCCAATCCGACGCCGTTCGACCAGCCGTTCACGATGCTGGTCACAGAGCAGCGCGGCGACTGGGCCGAGGTCTTGATGCCGGTGCGGCCCAACGGCACCCGCGGCTACATCGACACCTCACAGGTCGACCTCAGCCAACACGACTACCGCGTCGAGCTCGACCTCAGCGACCGCCAACTCGTTGCATACCAGGGCAACGACGTGATCATGGACACGCTGGTTGTCATCGGCAAGGACGCCACCCGCACACCCACGGGGCGCTTCTACGTGACCGACAAGACCGACGAGACGCCGAGCAGCTTCTACGGGTCACACATGTTGCCGCTCAATGGCTACAGCGAGCAGCTGGACCGCTTCGGTGAGGACGACGGCGTGCCGGTGATCGCCATGCACGGGACCAGCGACCCCTCACTGATCGGACAGGCCGAGTCCAACGGTTGTGTGCGCATGCCCAATGAGGTCGTGGAGCTCCTCTACGACCAGTTGCCGGTCGGCACCCAGGTCGAGATAAGGGCCTAGGCCGCAACGGAGGCGAGGATGGACGACAAGCGCCCCAAGCCCTTCGTCGGCATCGCCGCAGGAGCACTCGCGGTACTCGTGATCACCGGCGCGTGGTTCCTGTTCGACCGGAGCAGCAGCGCCCCGAGCTCCACGACCCTGGACTCACCGCGGCGGGCCACCACCGAGACGACGGCCACCTCGACCACCATGCCGGAGACACGACCGGCTGCGGTGAGCCAGGTGGCAACCGCCAAGCCGGGAGTCGACAACGTCATCGTGTGGGAGGCGCCGCCACCCGACTGGGAGGCCCTCGAGCCCGCCATCGTGTGGGAAGCCCCCGAACTGCCGGCGAGTGCGGCCGAGTTCCCCGACGCCAAGGCGCTCCCCAACCCCGACCTGCCAATCGTCGGCCGCTACAGGACACCGTTCGGATGGGAGTTCTCGAACCCGTCGTCGCCGCCGTTCAGCCAGCCGTTCTCGATGCTCGTCACCGAGCAGCGAGGCAATTGGGCCGAGGTGATGATCCCGGTGCGACCCAACGGCACCCGCGGCTACATCGACACCTCACAGGTCGACCTCAGCCAGCACGACTACCGCGTCGAGCTCGATCTCAGCGAGCGCCGGCTGGTCGCATACAAGGGCAGCGAGGCGATCGCCGAGACGCTCGTGGTGATCGGCAACGACAGCCGCCGCACGCCCACCGGCCGGTTCTACATCACCGACAAGAGCGACCGGACTCCCAGCGCCGCCTACGGCACCCGGATGTTGCCGCTCAATGTCTACAGCGAGCAGCTGGACCGGTTCAGCGACGGAGTGCCGGTGATCGCCATGCATGGCACGTCGCGACCTGATCTGATCGGCCAGGCCGCGTCCAATGGCTGTGTGCGCATGCCCAACGAGGTCGTGGAACTCCTCTATGACCAGTTGCCGGTCGGCACCCAGGTCGAGATCACGGCCTGACCCCGAACGCCCGGACCATGGAGTGCGGCCCGATCAGGCTTCGAGGTCGAGACAGTCCCTCCAGCCCTCGGCATAGGCGACCTCTATGTCATCAAGGCTCTGGGTGAGCAACTCTCCGGGAACCGAGTCGACCAAAGCCCTTCGCGCGACGTAGTGGTGCGCGTGGTGGATCTCCTCGAACATCGAGCGTCGAACAGCCACCAGGTCATCTGGTGCTGCTGCATCGAAGTAGCCCCACGGGGTCAGCGCCGCCTCGACATCTGCGAGCATCGGCCCGCGCCCGAACAGACCGGATCGCTTCATCGCAATGGCCGCCCCACCTGCCAGCACGTCGGCCTCGTGTTCCCCATCGGTGAGCTTCAGGCCGCCGCTCAGGCGGTTGGCCAGCGTGATGGCGTAACCCTGGTCGGGGCCGGGCGTGCCAAGCCGTTCTCCCTCGGGCTGGCGGCCGACGACCTCTCCGGGTCGGTCGGCCTTCCATGAACCGGGGCGCCTCGGAGGCGAACTGTAGGAGCGAAGGGTCCTCGTTCGGTCGACCGGCACGTACTCGGGGGCACCCATGGGATCAACCTATCCCGGCGAGGTCGTGGCGCAGCAGTCCATAGACCATGCCGTCGACAAGGGCCTCCCAGGAGGCCTCGATCACGTTGGGAGACACGCCGATGGTCGTCCACGCGTCCTCACCGTCGGAGTGCTCCACCAGCACCCGCACCACTGCGGCCGTGTCGGCAGCTCCTGGCCCCGACGGGCCGTCGAGCACCCGCACCCTGAAGTCGGTGAGGTGGATTCCCGACAGCGCCGGCCAGTGGTTGCCAAGGGCCTCGCGCAGCGCCTCGTCAAGCGCGTTGACGGGGCCATTGCCCTCACCCACGGCCGCGATCCTCTCATCGCCCACCCAGACCTTGATCGTGGCCTCGGTGGCGAGGTCGACCGTGTCCGACGGCGACGCGTTGCCCTCGCGGTGGTAGCTCGACACCCGGTAGGCCTCGAGGTCGAAGTATGGCTGCTCCCAACCCGTCGCGCGTCGCATGAGAAGCTCGAGTGAGGCGTCGGCCGCCTCGAACACGTACCCCTGGGACTCAAGCTCGGCCACCTGCTCCGAGAGTGCCGCCGAGGCACGGTCGTCGAGCTCGACGCCGAACTCCCTGGCCTTCATGCCCATGCCGGCGCGCCCACCCAGGTCGGACACGAGGACGCGCGTGTGGTTGCCCACCACCGCCGGGTCTATGTGCTCGTAGGATGCGCCACCCGAGCGGGCGAGGGCGCTCGTGTGCAGCCCGCCCTTGTGGGCGAACGCCGAAGTGCCCACGTACGGGTCCGCGGGATGAGGAGGAAGGTTCACGAGCTCGGCGACGTGTCGGCTGACAGCCGTGAGCCGCTCGATGCGCCCCTCCGGCAGCGTCCGCACACCGAGCTTCAGGGTGAGGTCGGGCACGACCGTCATCAGATTGGCGTTGCCCGTGCGCTCGCCGTAGCCGTTGACGGTGCCCTGTATGTGTCCGGCCCCGCCGACCACCGCCGCCACAGTGTTGGCAACAGCGCAGCCGGTGTCGTTCTGCGTGTGGATGCCGATGCGCAGTCCGTCGAAGTACGACACGACTTCGCTGGTAATGCGCTGCACCTCGTGGGGCAGGCTGCCACCGTTGGTGTCACAGAGCACGAGACACTCGGCGCCGTTCATCGCCGCCGCTTCCAGGACACGCAGCGAGAAGGCCGGGTTGGCCTTGTAGCCGTCGAAGAAGTGTTCGGCGTCGAACAGCACGCGCTTGCCCTGCCCCGCGAGGAACTCCACCGAGTCGCCCACCATCGCGACTCCCTCGTCGAGATCGGTGCGCAAGGCCTCGGTCACGTGGTACTCCGAGCTCTTGCCCACGATGCACACGGTGGATGTGCCCGCCTCGACCAACGCCTTCAGCGTGGTGTCCTCGTCGACCTTGCCGGCCACCCGCCGCGTGGAGCCGAAAGCCACCAGGGTGGCCGTGTCCAGTTCGAGCTCACCCGCGGCGGCGCGGCGAAAGAACTCGGCATCCTTGGGGTTGGCCTGCGGGTAGCCGCCCTCGATCCAGTCGACGCCGAGCCAGTCGAGCTGCTCGGCCACACGCAGCTTGTCCTCGACGGTCAGCGAGATGCCCTCGAACTGCGCGCCGTCTCGAAGCGTGGTGTCGAAGACCTCCACCGACTCGGCCATGCCCGGCACCGCGCCCACGTCGGGCAGGTCCGCCGCTCCAGCCAACTCGTCAGGAGCCATCAGACGAGCTCCACCCAGTCCTTGTAGCGGGGAAGCTCACCCCGCACGCACTTGGCGTAGTCCTCGGCGATCGCCTTGGTCATCGGGCCCGGGCACGGGATGGGTCGGTGGTCAACCGAGTTGACGGCACTCACCTCGGCCGCAGTGCCACACACGAACATCTCCTCGGCGATGTACACATCGGACCGGGCCAGGTCGGACACGATGACCTCGAACCCGTGGTCCTCCGCGATCGCCATGACCGTGTCCTGGGTCAGGCCTTCCAGCGCACCCGCCGAGATGGGTGGCGTGACGAGTCGGCCACCCCGGGCCACGAAGATGTTCTCACCGGTGCATTCCGACACTAGGCCCTGGGGGTTGAGCATGATGGCCTCGTCGTAGCCGGCCTTCAGAGCCTCGACCTTGGCGAGTGACGAGTTGACGTAGTTGCCGGTGGTCTTCGATGCCGGGGGCATCGTGTTGTGGTCGTGACGGGTCCACGAGCTGATCTTCATGCTCACACCCTTGGTGACGGCGTCGTCGCCGAGATAGGCGCCCCAGGGCCAACAGGCGATGGCCACGTCGACCTCACACGGCAACGTGTTGAGGCCCATCTCGCCGTATCCGAAGTAGGCGATCGGGCGGATGTAGCAGCTCTGCAGCCCCGAGTCGCGCACGACCTGCTTGGCGCCTTCGACCAACTCCTCCACGGTGTAGGGCAAGTCCATCATCATGATCTGCGCCGAGTCGTGAAGGCGCTGCATGTGCTCTGTGAGCCTGAAGATGCCCGGGCCGTCCGCAGTCTCGTAGGCACGAATGCCCTCGAACACGCCCGTGCCGTAGTGCAAGGTGTGCGACAGCACGTGGGTCGTCGCCTGCTCCCAGGGAACCAACTCCCCGTTCATCCAGATGTTGTTCGTCGGTTCGATCGGCATTGTCTGTTCCTTTCCCGGTGGGCATTCGGTGCTGTGCACCACGCCCACCTCCTCCGCCAGGCGGGGCCCTGCTCCGCTGCGGCCGTCTCAGTTGTGGCCACCGGCAGAGCCTGCCCGTGGCGATCCTGTTGGTCTGTCTAGCTGTTGGCGACAGCCTTCGCGATCGTGTCGCCGATTTCGCTGGTCGTGCCCGCGAAGCGCTCGGGCTGGTCACATGCAGTGGCTACCGCCGCCGCCGCCTCGGCCTCGCCGAGGTGCTCGAGCATCAGCCCCAGCGACACGATGGCGGCGGTCGGGTTGGCCTTGTTCTCACCCACGATGTCGGGGGCGGTGCCGTGCACCGGCTCGAACATGCTGGGCCCCGTGCGGGCAGGATTGAGATTGGCCGAAGCTGCGAAGCCCACCCCGCCGGCCACAGCTCCACCGAGGTCGGTGAGGATGTCGCCGAAGAGGTTGTCGGTCACGATCACGTCGTAGCGCTCGGGCCGCTCCACGAAGTGGATGCATGCCGCGTCGATGTGGTCGTAGCCGGTGGCTACGTCCGGGTAGTCGCCTGCCACCTCGTCGAAGGTGCGCTGCCACAGGTCACCGGCGAAGGTGAGCACGTTCTTCTTGTGGACCAGGTGCAGTTGGCGGCGCTCGGTACCCATGGCCCGCTCGAAGGCGAAGCGTATGCAGCGCTCCACGCCCATGCGGGTGTTGACCGACCCCTGGGTGGCGATCTCGTGCGGCGTGCCCTTTCGCAGGAAGCCGCCCTCGCCGGCATAGGTGCCCTCGGTGTTCTCCCGGATTACCTCGAAGTCGACCTTGTCGGTGAGGCGGAACGGACGCAGGTTGATGTACTGGTCCATGCCGAAGCGCATCTTCAGCAGGATCCCGCGCTCGACCAGCCCCGGGGGCGCGGCCACACCGGGAGCCGGGTCGCCCACGGCCCCGAGCAGGATCGCGTCGAGGCCACGCCACTCTTCGAGGGTGTCGTCGGGCAGCACGGTTCCGTCCTCGAGGTAGCGGTGTGCACCGAGGTCGTAGTCGGTCAGCTCCACGCCAACTCCCGTCGCGTCAAGCACCTTGAGTGCCTCCGCGACCACTTCGGGGCCGATTCCGTCGCCTCCGATGACGCCGATCTTGTGGGTCATTGCTGTTCCTGTGCTCGTGTTGTTGGGGTTCGGGCCCAAAGGCCGCCGGGACAAAAGAAAACCGCCCCGAGGGACGGTTACAAGCGCACGCCGGGATCGACGCGCGCTACCGAATGATCACTACCGCTTCGCTGCGGCGCTCCCGGTGGCCTTCGAGGCATGACATCTCGCCCATCCTAGGCCATTGCCCATCGGTGCCTGCATCCACTTTGCCGACCCGGTTGCCCAGCCGCCCCGGACTGGTTATGGTCGCACCGTCCGCGACGGCACCGTTGCGGACACGCTCCACGAAGGGGAAAGCCGGTCTGAATCCGGCACTGTCCCGCAACCGTGGGTGGCGGCTCCGGCCGCCACGAGTCGGAATGCCCGACGTGGAGTGTCGCTCAGACATCCGTCGAGGACTGCGGATCGTGAGCTCGCACCGACGGCGCCGCGCAGTGGAGCCCTCGGGACGGGATCCCGATCAGGTCCCGGACCCAAAGGCAAACATGAAACTCCGTCAACTCGCCATCGGCGGCCTCGCCGCAGTGGCAGCCGTCGCATCCGCATGCGTGGCACCCGCACCCGGTGGTGGCGGCGGCCCCACCTACACCGACGGGCCGTGCCCCGACTCCTCGGGAGTCACCGTGGTGGTCGACTTCACCGCCGACCTCAGCGACGAGCAGCTCGTGCGCTGCGCCATCGGTCCCCAGGAGAGCGGCCTCGCCGCGCTGCTGGCAATAGGGCTCGCCATCAACACCAACGCTGCCAACGCCGAGCCGGGCACCGTCTGCACGCTCGAGGGCCTGCCGGTCGAGGGCTATCCCTACTGCTGGCTGACCGACGGCTACTGGTCCTACTGGCGTGCGCCCAGCACGGCCGGCGCATGGGACTTCGCCCCGACCGGCCCGTCTGATGGCCCGCTGGTCGAGGGCACGGTCGAGGGTTGGGCATGGGCACAGGGCTTCGTGTCCGATGGCCCCCGCCTCGGCCCCGACGGCGACCCACTGCAGTAGTGCTCTGTTGGTGCTGAATCACCGTGACGGTGATTCAGCACCAACGAAGCGGGTCGGGACCTCGAAGGCGGCCTTGTGGTGCGCCCGGCGCAGCACCAGCAGAACGGACGGGCCGAGCACCAGGATCGCCACCACGTTGGTGATCGCCCGCCCCGTGTCCCAACCGAGCGTGGAGCTCGCAACGGTGAACAGGAAGAACCGGTGCAGGTTCTCGAGCACGGCGTCGCCGGCCACGAAGCTCAAGTCGGTGTCCGAACCGATCGCCCAGGGCCAGAACCAGATGTTGAGCAGGAAGCCGTAGGCATAGGCACAGAACGCCCCGTAGGCAGCCAGCATCGCAAGTTCCCAGCGCCCCTTGACCCGCCCGGGCAGCAGGCCGGCGCCCAGGCCCGCCCAACCCGCCGCAAGCATCTGGAACGGCAACCAGGGACCCACACCCCCGGTCAGCAGCGCCGACGCGAACAACGTGGTGTTGCCGAGCACGAAGCCGAAGCCGGGGCCATAGACCCTTCCGGCGAGCACCAGCATGAAGAACACGGTCTCGATGCCGGCCACGCCGGCGCCTACCGGGCGCAGGGCCGCGCCAATCGCCGAGAGCACGCCGAGCATCGCGATCGCCTTGGTGTCGATCCCGCCGTCAGCCACCTCTGCCAGCACGATGGCGATCAGCAGGGGCAGTATCACCACGAACACGAGTGGGCCATCGGTGCCGTGGGTAGGACCCGTGCCCGGGTTCACGAACAGCGGCCACAGGAACATCATCAGGCCTGCCAGCGCGGTCACACCCAGCGCCGCAGCAGACCGGGGGCGCAGGCCCAGCGCCGACCCACCCTGGCGGTGGATCGCCGTCACGACGGGACTCCGGCAGGCGGGCTGCCGACGCCGAGGGCTGAGGCAACCTGGCGGACCGTCATCCAGGGCTGCGGACCGAGCACCTTCGCCACCTGCGGGGCGAAGGCGGCGGAAGCAACCACCACTTCGGATGTGGGGCCATCGGCCACCACCTCCCCCTCGGCCATCACGACGACCCGGTCCGCCCACTCGGCCACGAACTCCACGTCGTGCGTCGCCACCATGACCGGATGGGCCCTGTCAGCGAGGCTCGAGAGGTAGGCCCCCAGCCTTGCCTTTGCGCCGTAGTCGAGCCCCCGCGTCGGCTCGTCGAGCAGCAGCACGGCGGGCCCCGCGGTGAGCTGCACGGCCAGCGCCACTGCGAGCCGTTGCCCTTCGGACAGGTCACGCGGGTTGACTGATGCGTCGACCGCCTCGACCAGTCGGGCGAGGAGCGCCAAGCAGGTGCCCGGCTCCGCTCCCGCCTCCGAGTCGGCTCGGGAGCACTCCCCCTCCACCGTGGTCAGGTAGAGCAGGTCGGCCGGACTCTGAGGCACCAGACCCACCAGTGAGCGCGCTTCGGAAGGACCGAGCGATGCCGGGTCCGAGCCGCCGACCACGACCGATCCCGCAGCACGCTGCAGCGACCCCTGCAGCGCCCATAACAGAGACGACTTGCCCGATCCGTTGCGCCCCATGAGCGCAGTGACTCCGGCTCCGAGTTCGAAGCTCGCCTGGCGCACCGCCACGGTGGAGCCGCGCCTCACGGTCACGTCCCGGGCCGACAGACCGACCGGAGCGCGGGCCGGCCGCACCCTCGGTGGCGGCCCCGCGGGATGCGCCGCAGCGAGGGAGTCGCGCAACGGCGGGGCCAGCCGCCGTGCGTCTCGCACCGACAGCGGCACCGGGTTCCAGCCGGCCAAGTTGCCGAGGCCGACCACCGGCGGCACCAGCGAGGTCTCGGTGAGCATCTCGCCCGGAGAGCCGTCCGCCACGGTGCCGTCGCGGTGCACCCGCACGATCCGGTCCGCATACTGCACTACCCGTTCGAGGCGGTGCTCGGCCATCACCACCGTCACGCCGAGGTCGTGCACCAGACGCGTGATGGCGGCGAGCACCTCCTCGGCGGCGGTGGGGTCGAGCGCAGAGGTGGGCTCGTCGAGAACCAGGATTCGCGGTTGGGGGGTGAGAACCGATCCGATGGCCACACGCTGCTGCTGGCCGCCGGACAGGTCCGCCAACGCGCGGCGCCGCAGCTCCGCGATCCCCAGCAGGTCGAGTGTCTCCTCGACCCGCTTGCGCATCACGTCGGGTGCCACGGCGAGCTGCTCCATCGCATAGGCGAGCTCGTCCTCGACCACATCGGTCACGAAGCCCGCGAGTGGGTCCTGACCCACCGCCCCGACCACGTCTGCGAGATCCCGTGGCGGGTTGTGCGACGTCGGGCGTCCCTCAACGGAGACCGTGCCGGCGAGCGTGCCGCCGGTGAAGTGCGGTACCAGGCCGTTGATGGCGCCGAGCAGCGTGGACTTGCCGGAACCGGTGTGGCCGATCACGACGCAGAGTTCGCCCTCGCCGATCTCCAGGTCGACTCCGCTCAGCGTGGGAGTGGAGCTGTCGGGATACGTGACCGACACGTTGTCGAAATGGATGACCGGCGCGCTCATGCTGGCGACTCCAACTCCACCGGCGGCGCAACGAAACCGGGTAGCAGCCCGATGGACACCGCCAGCGCGCCGGCCAGCGGCAACCCGGGCCAGGCGAGGTCGGCCACCGACGGGTTGAGGGCCAGCGGGTCAGCACCTGCCAGCCACACCATCGACGCCGCCACCGCGACCCCACAGAGCGATACGCCCCACTCCGCCAGACCCCACGGCTCCGGGCGGTAGCGGCTGCGCTGGACCTTGCGGCCACCCAGCCAGAAGCCCACGGCTGCCACGGCCAGTCCGCCGAACAGCATGGGCAGGCCAAGCAACCTCGGCACGGTCGTGTCGAGCGTGCCGTAGGTGCCGATGCACACCCCCACGAGTCCGGCCAGCACGGCCAGCCCTGCCGCCCGGGCCGAACCGCTGGCAACCGAGGCGCGGCGGCCGTGGCCACGGGAGTCCATCGACGCGGCCAGCAGCAGCGACCGATCAAGGGCGTCGGTGGCCACGGGCACCACGATGTCGCGCAGCACATGGGTGCGGCGGCCGGTATCGCCGCGCAGCCTGCGGGCACGCTGGATCCGCTGCGCCGACTCGACCAGTTGCGGTGCCACCGAGAGCGCAACGGTGACCGCCACGGCCAACTGGTGCAGCGCGCCGGGCACCGAAGCCAGCAACCGCTTCGGGTTGGCAAGCACGTTGGCTGCACCGAGGCAGATGATGAGTGTGGCCAGCCGCAGCCCGTCGCGCAGAGCGGCCATGATCGCCTCGAGGGTGACTGCCCCTCCGATGGTGATCCCGGCGGCCGCCTCGGGCAGGGGTATCTCCGGCAGGGTGAACAACAGCGTGGTGCCGGCGCCGGCGTCGAACACCACGCGGAACAGCACCCGTAGCCCCACGATGAACAGCGCCATGTACAGGTAGTAGACGAAGCCGCGCGCCCAAGGGGCAGCGGTGCGCCGGGCACTCACCACGAACGACACCACTGCGAGGATCAGGCCGAGCAGCAGCAGATTGGTGGTGCGGCTGGCGGCGGTGGCCATGCCGAGCGCCCAGATCCACCAGGCGGCGGGGTGCAGTGCCCGCGGCAGGCGTCGGGGGGCGCGGGCATCGACCTGTTTCGCTCCTGTGGGGCGGGAGTCGACGACCGTCATCAGCCGGCGGGCCCGCCACTCCCACCCGGGGCCACGCCTGTGGCGAACCTGCGTCTGTTGAGGACCACTGCACCCGCGCCGACGGCGCCGATCACCGCGATGCCGACGGCCGTGCCGACCGCAGGTGCGAGGCCTGAACCGCCGCTGTCCACCAGCTCGACCGTGGATGTCGCCTCTTCGGGGGGCGACAACGGCTCGGTTGTCGTCGTCGCCCCGCTGGTGGTGGGTGGCGCCGTGGTCGCAACGGTGCTCGATGCGCCAACCGGAGAATCGGTGGTCGGCGGTGCGGTGGGTGCCGGTGCCGGTGCAGCGGGAGCGACCGTGGTCGCCGATGCGATGCTCGCAGCGGGTGTCGGCGCCGGGGCGACCGTGGTCGTGGTGGCCGTGGTCTTGGCGGCCCTGGTCGTGGAGGGTGTCGACCATGCCGTCACGCTGCGCGGAGGCGGCGCGTCGCCGACTCCCCCGTCACGCGAGAACGACCAGCCTTCGACCGTGCCCTGGCCCGGCGTGCGTGCAGCGGCGCCCACGTCGCTGTAGGTCCAGGGCCCACCGCGATCGGCCGACCAGTACGACCAGTAGGCCGTTGCCGGGGGTGTCGCGATGCATAGTTCCTCAGCGGGGCCCGGGTAGTCGTCTATCCGGCACACGAAGCCCGACTGGGTCACGACTCCTTGCACCGCGAAGCCTGCCTCGAGGAGCGCGGCGAACCCGTCCTCCGGCGATCCGGGCGCGCACCCCACCTGTACGCCACGACCCTGATCCTGGAAGTCGACCACAACCGTGACCCCGCGGGAGTCAGGACATGGCCCATCGGGACCGGAGCGCGGTGCTGCTGCGGACCTGGCCCCGGGCGCCAGAGCGAACGCAGCCACAAGGCACGCGCCGGCTACCGCCGGCACGAGGTGGCGTGCCAGTCGCCGAGCGGGCGACGTCAGCTCCAGTGCCATGCCTCACGCCCGGGCCTGCGGGTCCTGATGCTCAGCCAGACCGCAGCGGCGCCTACGACGACCATTCCTGCGCCGCTGGCTCCCAGCACGCCGCCGTCGGCGCCGGTGGCGGCCAATGGAGTATCCGCTGCACCACCATCCGCCTGCGCGCCCGCGACGGCCGGATCCGGCCCACTGGTCGAGGCCGACGGCTGGGTGGTGGGGGCTGTCGTCGGGGCTGCTGTGGGAGGCACCGCGGATGTGCTCGACGTGGTGGAGGTGTCGGTCGTGGTCGTGGTGGTCGTGGTGGAGGTGGTGGGCGTCGGGTTCACCGGCGCCTCGTCGGCCGCGGGCACGAACAGCCCGACGTCGAGCGCGAGCAGGCCCTGGGTGGTGGCGCGGCGCCACTGGTCGCGCTGCTGGCCAGGGATGCCACCGACCAGCGCGCCGTCGAACTTCGCCGGCTCGTATGCAATCGCCCCCGATTCAGCGACGGCCGGCGTGCCTGCGTGGGTCTCGCCCACCTGTATCGACCCGACCCATGCCGCTGCACGGTCGGCCGCTTCGAGCTGACCCGCTCCCCTCAGTGCCTGGGCGGCGAGGCCCGTGCTGTTGGCATTGGACACCTCGGTGGGGGGAGCGCCACGAAAGGAGCCGTCTGGCAGCTGCTCGCCGAGCAGGCGACCGAGCACGTCCTGCAATGCCTGGCGTACCTCTGGGGTGCGCTCCACCACGAGGAGCACCTGGACCGCCAGCGCGCTCGCATCCGGATGGCTGTCTTCGTCGGAGTCGCAGCCACCGTCGTCGTAGAGGAGCGGGAAGCCCCCGCCCGGGCACTGCTGGGACAGCAGGAACGCCACGCTCGCCGCCGGCACCTCGCCATTGGCGGCGAGGGCGAGCATCGCCCACGCCTGATCGAAGCCGTTGCTGTTGTCGGGCCCGTATGGATTGCGGTCCGAGAACCGGCCTGTCTGTGGCCCCATGCCCTGCATCAGGCCGCGCAACTCCGCTTCGAGGTCCACTCCGTCGACGTCGTCAGTGGCCAGACCCGCGGAAGTGGCAACGAGCAGCACCTTGGCCAGCGCACCCGACGTACGGACCCCGGCGAACTCGCTGCCAAGGCCGTCCCATGTCGAGTAGTCGGCGAGGGCATCGGAGAGGGCTTGCGCCAGCGCAACCGTGGGCGCCTCGGTGCCACGCCCGCCGGCAATGCGCGCCAGGGCGGCGTCAGCAGTCAGACCCCAGTCGGGTTCCGACGAACCAGGTCCCGGCAGTGACCCGGAGTTGGCGGCCACCTCGGCGTCCAGCCAGGCGATGGCAGCCTCCGCAGGACCGGCCGCGGCTGCGCCGACCGCAGGGGTGGCGAATACCGACAACGCCGAAACCAGCACGAGCACCACGGCCGTGCGCAGGTGCGCTCTGCGCACACTCACGACCCGCAGGTGCACGGCATTGTCGCCACGACGGTCGGCTGGGTTCATGTCTCCTCCTGGGCGTCGAGCGCCCGGGAGTCCCGGCAGCGGACCCTCGGGCTTCGACGTCCGTAATCCACGACGGACGGTGTTCGAAGCTGCGGTCCCCCGCCCAGCGTTCCGGCTCACAGTGGACGGCCGAGGTGACCGCCGTGTCTACGGTTGCGGGACAGCGCCGGACTTCGACCGGCTTCCCTGCGCGTGGGGACTTGTTTTGCCAGCCATTCGACCATCCGGCGCCGACACAGGCAAGTGGTGCCGCGTCCGGCGGGTCAGCAGGCTCCTGAGTCCGTTGTGGCGCCTGTATCCTCACTCGCCATGGCTGAGCACGAACTCTCCCAGGCAGCGCATGACCGACTCGTCGCAGAACTCGAGGAGTTGCGCACCCACGGGCGGATCGACCTGGCGGACCGGATCGAACGGGCACGCGAACACGGCGACCTCAAGGAGAACGCCGAGTACCACGCGGCCAAGGACGAGAAGGCCAAGATGGAATCCCGCATCGCCACGATCGCCAACACGCTCGAGAACGCAGTCGTGGTGGAGCGAGCCGAGTCCCACGAGGTGATCGTGGGATCGGTGGTGTCGATCCGCTACGAGGGTGACGACGATGACGAGATCGAGAAGTATCTGGTCGGCTCGATCGAGGAGCGCCACGACGACCTCGACGTGGTATCGCCGCAGTCGCCGCTCGGCGCGGCGCTGATGGGCCACAAGGCCGGCGACACGGTAACGTTCGCGGCCCACGGCAACGATCAGACCGTGGATATCACCCAGGTCGACTGAGGCTCCGCCAGTCCGGGTCCCAGCCGGCCGCTCATAGGAGGGCCGTCATGATCAAGGGGTTCAAGGAGTTCATCACGCGGGGCAACGCCGTCGACATGGCGGTCGGTATCGTCATCGGTGCCAGCTTCGGCTTGGTCATCGACTCGCTGGTCGAAGGCCTGATCAACCCGATCGTCGGCGCAATCCTGCCAGGCAGCGTCGACAATCTCGCCTTGATGACGTTCGAGATCGGCGGTGCCGAGATCTTCTGGGGCGCCATAGTGTCCGCGCTGATCACCTTCCTGCTCACGGCCTTCGCCATCTACCTCCTGGTGGTGATGCCCATCAACAAGCTCAACGAGCGCCGCTCGAGGGGTGAGGACGACTCCGAGCCCACCAACGAGGAGAAGATGGTCGACCTGCTCGAGCAGATCGCCAACCGCGACAACTGAGCCGGGGGCTGGCGGCGGTCAGTCCGCGTGGGCGGCCACCTCCACCGTCACGGGCTGGCCCAGCATCGATTCGAGCAAGCCCTTTCGGTCAGTGGCGGTGAAGACCTCGAGTTCGAGCTCACGGTCGCCATCGGCGCGCAGCCGCAGCACCGTCGTGCCGTCTCGCTCGCCGAGAGTCACGAACTTCACACCACCGTCGTGGTTGCGGTCGAGCGCGATCGCCACCCGCAACAGCCCGGCCATGGCCCGCACCCGGCGACGGTCGTCCTCGGCGAGCGCGGCAAACAGATCGTGCTTCTCCTCCGACGGCGCGCTCTTGCGGTGGTACCGGGCGACCTGTGCGATCAATTCCTTCTCGTTGTCGGTGAACCCGCTCAGATGCTCGGAGTTCCGGATCACGTAGTAGCTGTGCTTGTGGTGCGCGCTGTGGCTGATGAACAGCCCCACGTTGCTGAGCAGCGCTGCTGCCTCCAGGAGTTCACGGTCAGCATCATCGAGGCCGAGGCGCGCCGCCAGAAGGTCGTGCAACTGCAGGGCAAGGCGTGCCACCTGAAAGGCATGTTCGGGGTCGTCGTCGCACGCGCCCAGCACATGTATGACCGACGCCCGCCGGAGGTCGGAGAGATGGTGCAGGCCCGAGCCCACCTGCCTCGCCAGCGCGTCGAGCAGCACTCCCTCTCGCAACGCGTTCCCCGAGATCGTGAGCTCGGTGATCTCGAACGCATCGCAGAGTTGCTCGAGCACGATGGCGCCGCCGAGCAAGATGTCAGCGCGGGCGGCGTCCACGCCGGGGAGCTTGCGCCGCTGCTCGGTGGTCTCCGCACCGGCGAGGTCCGCAATCACCTTGCCGAGGGCCTTGCGGCTGATCACCTCGCCGTTCATCTCTGAGGGCACGTCGCCACCCTTGCGCGCTATGGCTGTCACCGCGAGGGCTTCGGCCGTGCCCGAAGATGCCACCGCCACCTCATGGGAGAGCCCGCCGGCCTCGTGCAGCATCGGGGCCAGCCGCGCCCGGATGAACTTCCTACACCGCTGCACCGCGTTGCCTTCGACCTTGCCGCCGGGGAAGAACCGCCGCGTCATGCGCAGCGAACCGAGCTTGAGCGACCGGGCGTAGCGCACGTCGGCGCCGAGCCCGAACAACACCTCGGTGGAACCGCCGCCCACATCGATCAAGACCAGCTGGCGGTCATAGACGGGCAGCGACTGCAGCACCCCGAGCTGGATCAGCCGCGCCTCCTCGACGCCCGAGATCACGCTGACCGACACGCCCGCGTCGCGCTCGGCGCGCTGCAGGAACTCGTCGCGGTTGGCTGCCTCACGCACGGCCGAGGTGGCCACCGCTACCACTTCGGCATCGAATCCGCGGGCTATCTCCTGGCAGCGGCGCAACGCCGCCACACCCCTGTCGATGGCGTCGGGCTCGAGGTGCTTCATGTCGCCCTCGCCGGAGCCGAGGCGGACCATCTCCTTGTGACGGGTCAGGACCTCGAACCGCTCGCGGGACACGACCCTGGCCACCACCATGTGCACCGAGTTGGTGCCGATGTCGATTGCGGCCAGCGCCGTTGGCGCTTGCGGTGGTTCATGGCCGGTCGGGTCCACGACTCAACCCTAGGAGCGCAGACGGAGCACCCCGCGCGCCGACACCGACCGTGGCAGCATTGGACCGCATGCCGGAGTCCACCGAGGTGTCGAACCCAGCGCCGGGCGACTCGCGCCCCCCGGCGTGGGATGCCCACTGGGAGCGGGCGTGGAACGAGTCCGGCGCCGGCGCTGATGGCTTGGTGCCGGTTCGCGTCGTACGAATCGACAAGGGCGGCATCACGGTGGCCACCGAGCCCGGCGACGAGCAGTTGGTGGTGGCGGCCAAGGCAGTGCGGCGCGTCGTCGTGGGAGACGTGTGCGCGCTCGACGAAGAGGCGGGGCGGGTCGAGAAGATCCTGGCGCGGCAGACCGTGTTCGAGCGCCGGGCTCCGGGAGCGGCTCGAGACGACGTTGCGGTCAACGCCAAGGCACTCGCCGCCAACATGCGCGTGGTTCTGGTGCTGCAGGCACTGGACTCCGGGGTCAACACGGCCAGACTGGCGCGCGAGATGGTGCTGGCCTGGGAGAGCGGCGCCGAGCCGGTGGTCGTGCTGACCAAGGCAGACCTCGTCGACGAGACGGCCGCGGCAAGCGAACGTGCCGAGGCCCAGAGGTTCGCGCCGGGCGCTCCGGTCACGGTCGTGTCGGTCAGCTCACAAGATGGCACCACCGAACTCGACTCCTACCTGCCCCGTGGCACCGTGGCCGTGCTGCTGGGTGCATCAGGGGCCGGCAAGTCGACCCTTGCGAACGCGCTGGCGGCACAGGGCGTGCAGCTGACCGCCGAAGTGCGTGAGGGAGACCTGCGGGGGCGCCACACCACCACCGCGGGCCAGATGCTGGAACTGACCCGCAACCGCTGGCTGATCGACACCCCGGGAATCCGCGGCGTGGGGCTCTGGCACAGCGACGAAGGCCTCGAGCGCGCATTCGCCGACCTGGCCCCCTTCGCGCAGCAGTGCCGCTTCAACGACTGCACCCACACGAGCGAGCCCGGATGCGGCATCCTCGCCGCCGTCGCCGATGGGCAGGTCGCACAGGATCGCCTCGACACGTGGCACTTGCTGGTGGAGGAAGTCGAACGGCTGGAGGCAGAGGCCGAGGAACAGGAACGCGAAGTGAAGCGCGAGGACAACCAGCGCTCACGCCGCCGCGCCGCCGCTCACCGCGGCCGCCCCCGCCGCTGAACCAGGGTGCACCCGCCGCGGCCGGCCCAGCGCTCGCACCTCCGTGTGCTGGGCCACTCAGCCTGGTTTCCGAAGTGACCCCGCGTCGATACGACGCCTGACCACTCGGGAAGAGAGGCTGAGTGACTCGGCACACGCGATCGTGGTGACACGCGACCGTGGTGGCCCGCGCACTTGGCGTAGCCCGCCCCGCGACAGCGAGTCCTCAGGTGCCGGTTGGTCGGGCAGCGGATGCGGCGTCTTTGACCGCGACCGCCGCTTCGATCACTGCCGGGCCGTGATGACGGCCAGGTGAGGAGCCCATCCGGTCGATCGGCCCCGAGACCGAGATCGCGGCGACCACCGCGCCGTCGGCGTCACAGATGGGAGCGGACACGCTCGCGACTCCGGGCTCGCGCTCTCCGAGCGACTCGACCCACCCGAGCTCGCCGAGGCCCGTGCCGGTGAGGACATGCCCCGCCGAGCCGACGTCGAGCGAGAGGGCGGCCCCAACGGGCACGATCGTGCGCAAGCCGTGGGGCGACTCGAGCGCCGCCACGCACACCCGGCTGTCCCCGTCGACCACATACAGCTGCACGGATTCGCCCGTGCGGTCGCGCAGCTCCTCCATGGCCGGCCGGGCCCGCTCGGCAAGGGGGAACTGCACGGCGGCCTCGCGCCCGAGGGCGAGCAGGTGCAGCCCGAGGGCGAAGCGGCCGTCGACCGTGCGGCGCAGCAGTCCGTGTGCTTCCAGGGCGCTCGCCAGGCGGTGCGCAGTTGCGCGGGTGAGCCCGGTTGCTTCGACCAGTTCCACGAGGGTGAGCTTCCTGTCGGCGATGGCGTTGAGCACGAGCACCGACTTGTCGAGCACCCCGACGCCGCTTACAGTGGGTTCCATTGGTTGAGAACTGTATCTCATATATTGAGATTGTCAACTGCGAACGGATCGGTCGAACAGACTTGCCCGGAACCCCCGAACCCCAGATGGAGAAGCAGTGACAGAGAGTCCACGCACCCTCGTAGAGAAGGTCTGGGACCGCCACGTGGTGCGGTCAGCAGAAGGCGAACCCGACCTGCTCTACATCGACCTGCACCTCGTGCACGAGGTCACATCTCCCCAGGCGTTCGACGGGCTGCGCATGTCGGGCCGGGGCGTCCGGCGCCCCGACCTCACCGTCGCCACCGAGGACCACAACGTCCCCACCGCCGACATCGACCAGCCCATCGCCGACCCGGTCAGCCGCAAGCAGATCGAGACACTGCGGGCCAACACCAGCGAATTCGGCATCGTGAACTTCGAGATGGGCAACCCGGGCCAGGGCATCGTGCACGTGATGGCGCCGGAGCAGGGCCGCACCCTGCCCGGCATGACCGTCGTGTGCGGCGATTCCCACACAGCCACCCATGGCGCGTTCGGTGCGATCGCGTTCGGCATCGGCACCAGCGAGGTCGAGCACGTGCTCGCCACCCAGACACTTCACCAGGCCAAGCCGAAGACCCTGGCGGTCAACGTGGAGGGCGAGCTGCGCCCCGGTGTGAGCGCCAAGGACATCATCCTCGCCGTACTCGGCGAGCTCGGCACCTCGGGGGGGATGGGCTACATCGCCGAGTACCGGGGATCAGCCATCGAAGCCCTCTCGATGGAAGGCCGCATGACCGTGTGCAACATGTCGATCGAACTCGGCGCCAAGGCCGGCCTCATCGCCCCCGACGAGAAGACCTTTGAGTACCTGAAGGGCCGCCAGGAGGCACCCGCCGGCGACCTGTGGGACGAGGCAGTGGCCGACTGGAAGACCCTGCACACCGACGAGGGAGCCACGTTCGACAAGGAGATCACCCTCGACGCCGCAGCCATCGAGCCGCACATATCCTGGGGCACCAACCCGGGCCAGGTGATCCCGATCACCGGCACGGTCCCCTCCCCCGAGGACTTCGACGACGAGGTGGAGCGAACAGCTGCCGAGCGGGCACTGGAGTACATGGACCTCACCGCCGGACAGCCGATGACCGACGTGGCCGTCGACACGATCTTCATCGGCTCCTGCACCAACTCGCGCATCGAAGACCTGCGTGCGGCGGCCGACGTGATCCGCGACAGCGGTCGCAGGGTCGCGAGCGGCGTACGAACGTTCATCGTTCCCGGCAGCTTCGCCGTGAAGGACCAGGCCGTCGCCGAAGGCCTCGACAAGGTGTTCACCGACGCCGGTTTCGACTGGCGCGAACCCGGTTGCTCCATGTGCCTGGCCATGAACCCCGACAAGCTCCAACCGGGCGAGCGGTCCGCCAGCACATCGAACCGCAACTTCGAGGGCCGCCAGGGCCGCGGCGGCCGCACCCACCTCGTATCCCCGGCCGTCGCCGCGGCGAGCGCACTCGCCGGCCACTTCGCCACCCCGGAGGCACTCTGATGGAAGCCGTGGAGATCATCACCGGCACGGCGGTCCCCCTCGACCGCTCCGATGTCGACACCGACCAGATCATTCCGTCGGACTGGCTCAAGCGCGTCGAGCGGACCGGGTTCGAGGCGGGCCTGTTCGCGGAGTGGCGCGACGACCGCGACTTCGTGCTCAACAAGCAAGAGCACGCGGGCGCCAACATCCTGATCGCCGGGCCGCAGTTCGGCACCGGTTCCAGCCGTGAGCACGCGGTATGGGCGCTTCACCAGTACGGGTTCCGGGTGGTCATCTCGGCCAAGTTCGGCGACATCTTCCGCAACAACTCCACCAAGAACGGGCTCGTGCCCGTTCAGCTGTCCCCCGAGGGCGCCCGCACCCTCATGGAGGCAGTGCAGCGCGACCCCGACCTCGAGATCGTGGTCGACATCGAGACCCGCACCGTGGAGGCCCAGGCAATCGACTTCCTGGAGCCGTTCCCGCTCGATGATGCGATCCAGCACCGATTCCTCAACGGGCTGGACGACATCGCGCTCACGATGCAGTACGCCGACGCGATCGGCCACCACGAAACCCACCGTCCCGACTGGATGAAGAAGCTCGACATCGAGCACAACGCCTGACTGCCGGGTCGCTGCGGCGGCCGGCAACGCGGCGTCGGGGAAATCCGCTGAAACGGGAACCGAATCGTCACTCGGTGCGTCGGAAGACTTGAGACTGCAAATCCAGACCCGTGCAATGCCGCACGGGGCGACGGGAGGTCGTCATGTCACCCAACACCCGACCCAGCAGCGAGCGCAGCGCATTGGCTCTCGCCGTGGTAGCGGCGTTGGCGTTGCTCGCATCTGCTTGCACTGACGACGGTGACCCGCCCGTAGGCCTCGGCCAAGGCGAGGGCGCCGCGGGACTGCTGACCGACCTGAGCTGTGACCAACTGGTCGACATCACGCAGCACCAGGCTGAGTTGGCCCGCTCCAATGTCTCCGGGTTCGCGCTCGCCGGCGAGGAGATCGAGGCCCTGGCCGCCGAAGCCGACGGAGCCCTGGCCGACGAAGCACAGGAGTCGGGGGCGGCGACCACCGCTCCGGCGGGACGCGGTGGCGCCGGCGAGGTCGTGGCCGGCACCAACCTGCAGGAAGCGGCTGTCGACGAGGGAGACATCGTCAAGACCGACGGCTCCAGGATCGTGGCACTCACGCGAGGGCAGCTGAGAGTGGTCAACCTCGACGGCTCCCCTGAAGTCGACGCACAGCTGGGGATCGGCTCCAGTGGTGCCGGCGGAGCGGAGATGTTCCTGCGTGGTGACGAAGTGGTCCTGCTGCTGCCCGTCTGGCAGGGAGACCCGCTCGTGGACTCGACGGAGATGCCGAGCCCGTTTCCCAACGGCGTGCAGATCATGCGCGTCGACCTGGCCGGGGACACGCCCGAGTTGGTCGAGACGGTGACCGTCGAAGGGTCACTCGTGTCCAGCCGCATGGTCGACGGCACCGTGAGGGTCGTACTGCGCTCGGCGATGCCGTTCATGCAGGACGTGTGGGCAGCCGAGTCAACGGTTGACCTCTCCCGGCCCGAAGAGATGCAAGAGGCATTCGACGAGGTCATCGCCTCCATCGGGCCCGACGACGTCCTCCCGCGGATGGCCAGTGGTGGCACGGTTTCCAGCATCGGGACGTGCGGTGACGTGACGGCGACTCCGCTGCCGACCGAGGCGGAGACGGCAGGGCTCGCCGGCCGCGGGATCCCGGTCGCGCAGCCGGAGACCGTCACGGTACTCACGATCGATGAGGACCTGGCCGATCTGGCCCCGGCCACCGTGAGCGGGTCGGCGGACATCGTCTACGCATCTCCCGAGGCGATGTATGTCACCAGCACGGGCTGGGGCGAGTCCGGACCGACCACCTTCGTGCACCGGTTCGGCACCCCGGCTGGCGAGCCCGCCTCATACACCGGGTCCGGCCTGGTGCCCGGGATGCCGCTCAACCAGTACTCGCTGTCGGAGTCCGACGCAGACCTGCGGATCGTCACGACCACCGAAGACATGGCCGCGGCGCGAAACGACGTGACACTCGAGAATGACGTTCTCTTCGCGGAGCCACCGGTCGCCCTCGAGGAAGGCCCCCCGGTCGCCGCCCAGAGCGAGCCCGCCCCTGACGGTGGCGCGGATGCGCCGATCCCGGCGACCGAAGGCCGGCTCGCGGTGCTGAGGTCCGACGAGTCGGGCACGCTGGTCGAGATCGGCCATGTGGAGGATCTAGGCATCGGCGAACGCGTGCAATCGGTGCGGTTCATCGGCGACATGGCCTATGTGGTCACGTTCCGCCAGACGGACCCCCTCTATGCGATCGACCTGTCCGACCCCACTGCTCCCACCGCGTTGGGTGAGCTCAAGATCACCGGGTTTTCCGAGTACATGCACCCCGTCGGCGACGGACTCCTGCTCGGCATCGGCCGCGAGGCGACCGAGGAAGGTCTGGACACGGGGTTCAAGGCATCCCTTTTCGACGTTTCGGATCCCTCGAACCCAACCGAGGTGGACAAGTGGGTGGTGCAGGACGCCTACAGCCCGGTGGGCAATGATCCCCACGCGTTCACCTGGGATCCGGTGGCGGGCCAGGCGGTCTTCCCACTCGAGCGGTACGGCTTCGGCGTCGAGGAATGCCCGGCAGGTGCCGGTTGTGAAGAGGTCACGATCGCGCAACCCAGCAGCGCGGCGGTCGTGCTGGCGGTCCGCGACGATGCCCTGGAGCCGGTTGCCGAGCTGTTCCATGACACGATCGGCGCCGATCTCTCCGGCTCCAACATCATGCGCTCGATGGTGGTGGACCGCGACCTCTGGACCCTGAGCCCCGACATGCTGGGCCTGTGGAACGCAGACTCCCCGACCGCGGCCACGTTCGTCGCCTTCGACTGACGCTCGGCCGTCAGCGGCCGGTGACGTACCAGGCGATCAGCGCGGCGCGGAGGTTGTAGCCACCCTCGGTCAGGTGGATGTTGTCCTCGAGACGGATCTGGGGCGCCCGATCCGCGAACGCATTCCAGTCGTACACCCAGAGGTTGGGGTACATGAGCTTTGCCACGTTGAGGGTGAAGTTGAGCGTGACCTCCACCAATGGCTTGTCGACGTTGACCCACACCACGGGTCGGTTCTGGGCGAGGCGCATGATGCGCTGGACCTTCGGCCCGAAGTGCCGGGGGTCGATGCGGTCATTGGTGCCGAGGGCAACGACCAGGATGTCGGGCAACTGGCCCGCGGCGGCGAGCATCTCCACCACGGCCACGCCCTCGGACGTCGGTCGACCACCCCGGGCATTCACGAACGCCAGGTTGCAGCCGCGAGCCGAGAAGGCCTGCTGCCAGAAGGGGCCGGAGCCGACTGCCAGCGAGTCCCCCACCACTCCCACCGTGCAACTACGCGCCTGTGAGGCCGGCGTCGGTGACGGCGGCTGACAGGACACGCCGACGAGAGCGAGGGCGGCGACCAAGGCCACCAGCCACCTACCCATCGACCTGTGCTTGCACGCACCTACTCGCACTTGTTCGCCCCCAAGTGTCACCCTGACTCCACCCCGGCCCAGCCCTGCGCACCGCGGTCTGCAAATCCTATTGCTCAGCCACCCACGACCGCCACAGAGGTGATCCCCTCGGTCCCGCGGAGCGCCTCCGCCACCGAATCCTGCACGGTGCGGTCAGTCGCCATCACCATCAGCGCCTTGGCGCCCTCCGGCGACGAACCCACCGCCATGTCGTCGATGTTGACCCCGGCATCGCCGAGAACCGCTCCGACCGAGCCGATCATCCCGGGACGGTCGTCGTTGCGCACGATCACGAGGTGATCCGATGGCGGCACGTCGATGTCGTGGTCGTCGATCATCACGATCGACGGCTTCGAGTTGAGCCCCACAAGGGTGCCTGCAATGGCGTGGCCGCCGCCACGGATGCTCACGAGGTTGACGTAGTCGCGGGCGGTCGTGGTGGCCGTGGGGCGCACCTCGATGCCCTGTTCCTCGGCAACTGTCGGAGCGTTGACGTAGCTCACGGGCTCTCCACTGATCGCGCCGAAAAAGCCCTTCAGCACGGACAGCGTGAGAATCCGCGTGTCGTACTCCGCGATGTGGCCCTGGTACTCGAGGTCGATCGTGGTCGAGCATTCACCGCAGAGCCCCGCGAAGATGCGCCCCAGCTGCTCGGCGAGCGGCAGGTACGGGCGCACTGTCTCGGATGCTTCGGCTGCGGACACGTTGACCGCAAACGGCACGAAGTCGCCTGCGAGCGCGAGTTCCACCATGTCGGCGATCGTGTCGCCTGCCTTGTCCTGGGCCTCTTCGGTAGAGGCACCGAGGTGGGGCGTCACCACGACCTCGTCGAGGTCGAACAGCGGCGACTCGGTGGTCGGTTCGGAGTCGAACACGTCGAGTGCGGCACCGGCGATCGTGCCGGCCTCGATCGCTGCGGCCAGGTCGGCCTCGTCGACGATCCCACCTCGGGCAACGTTGACAATCCGCAGGCCCGGCTTGGCCTTGGCCAGCAACTCCGCATCGATCAATCCGGTTGTCTCAGGGGTCTTGGCAAGGTGCAGCGTGATGAAGTCGCTACGTGCCATCACGTCGTTGAGGCTCAGCAGCTGAACGTTGAGTTGGCGGGCCCGCTCCTCGCTCACGAACGGGTCGTAGGCAACGAGGTTCATTCCGAACGCCATGGCACGCTGTGCCACGAGCTTGCCGATGCGCCCGAGCCCGATGATGCCGAGCGTCTTGTCGGACAGCTCCACGCCGGTCCACTTGGACCGTTCCCAGCGCCCGTCCTTGAGCGCCGCATGGGCCTGGGCCACGTTGCGCGCCTGGGCCAGCAGCAACGCCATCGTGTGCTCAGCCGCTGACAGCGTGTTGGACTGCGGCGCATTGACCACCATCACGCCCTGTTCGGTGGCTGCGGCGACATCCACGTTGTCGAGTCCGATTCCGGCCCGGCCGACCACGATCAGGTCGGCGCCCGCGGCCAGCACCTCTGCTGTCACCTGGGTGGCGGAGCGGATGATCAGGGCGTTGGCGCCCACCACGGCGTCGACCAGCTCCTCGGGACTGAGGCCCGTGCGTACATCGACTTCGTGACCCGCATCGCGCAGGCGCTGGAGGCCGCCCTCGGCGATCACCTCTGTGACAAGTACTCGCATTGCACCATCGTGGCGCGGCGGACCCGCGGGCAGCCAGCCGGAAGCGGCACCGATTTCGCCCGGGTGCGGTCAGCCGAGTGCCAGGACCCGGGTGTAGAAGGCCAGTTCGGCCTCGAGAGCGTCGACCACCGTCGACGGATTGCGGAAGCCGTGGCCCTCACCCTCGTAGGCCCGGTACTCGTGGTCGATGCCGTTGGCCTCGAGCGCCGCAACCAGCACTTCGGCCTGTTCAGGGGGCACGACACGGTCCTCGAGCCCCTGGAGCACCAGAACGGGCACAGAAATGCGTTCGGGGTGCTGGATCGGGCTGCGGGCCTCATAACGGTCCCTGGTCTGCGGGAGCGGCCCGACCAGCCCATCGAGGTAGCGCGATTCGAACTTGTGGGTGTCGCCCGCCAGGGCCATCAGGTCGGTGACCCCATACAGGGTGGTTGCAGCCGCGAAGTGGAATCCCGACCTCGTCGCGGGGGCACAAACCGCCTCGAGCGCGGTGAAGCCGCCGGCGGAGCCACCCCGGATCACACAACGGGCGGGGTCCACACGGCCGGTGCCCGCCAAGTGCTCGGCTGCTGCGATGCAGTCCTGCACCTCGACCTCCCCCCAGCCGCCGTCCAGCAGCCTCCGGTATCCCCGACCGAAGCCCGCGGATCCCCTGTAGTTGACCTCGACGACGGCGAACCCGCGGGTGGTCCAGAACTGGATCGAGGGCGACAGCTCCGTGAACGCGTACCCGGTCGGGCCACCATGGATCCTCACCACCAATGGCGGCGCCTCTCCCGGCGGGCCCTCGTGGCCTTGGAGACGCGGTGCGTAGAAGATCCCGTGGGCGACGGCCTGCGAGCCGTCGGCGCCCGTGGGGAACGTGATCGGTTCCGGGGTGGAGATCGACTCCACGGGTGTGGGCCAGCGAGTCGTTCCGAGGTCGGCCCATCCGGCTCCGTCTGCTGGCTGTGAGCCCACGAGCACAGAGGTCGGATCGGTTGGCCGACCGGCCACGACGGCCACCGTGTCACCGGAGGCGACCAGCTGCTGCACCCATGTGGTCGAGGGCAACCCGCCCGCCGGCGCCTCAACCGGCTCGCCGGTTGCCCGACCGGCCGCGGCACCGGGAAGCCGCACGATCCTGTCCAGGCCCAGCACGGTCTCCACCAGCACCACATCGTCGCCCACGAATCCGTAGCGGCCACCGCCCGAAACCCAGCGGGGTTCGCCCACGTCGGCCTCAGTCGAGCGCACCGCGGCGGCACCGTCACCCGAGCCGGCAGGCGGCAGCCCGGGTGCTGCGGCGCTACGCAGCAACCACGCGTCCTCTCGGTCGTCGCACCACCAGAGCGTCCCCAGTGGGGACCACAGCGGAAGACACGCGGCCACCGACGATCCGCCGGCCACACGCCGGGGGCCGACGAGCGCAGCGCTCGTGTCGCCAACCTTGAGTCGCGCTGCCCACAGCTCCGCGGCGTCCCAGGGCATGTCTGGGTGGTTCCACTGCAGCCAGGCGAGGTGCTGGCCATCGGGTGAGACCACCGGCGCGCCACTGAAGTCGGCGCCGCCCACCAGGGACACCGGATCCGCAGACCCATCCGTGGGAAGCCAGGCCAGGTCGTTCAGCGCCTCGTCGAGGGGGGTCCCGTCCTCCGCGAGGTGCACCTCGCGTTCGACCACCATCCACCGACCATCCGGACCCACCACGCCGGCTGCCCAACGGGTGGACCTCTCCGCAGGCCCGGGACGGGTGAGCAACACCGGCGAGTCGTCGTCCGGCGCGAGACGGCGGATGCACTGGTCGTCGTCCTCCACCCAGAACAGGGTCGCGCCGTGGCACCACAGCGCTCCCCCGCCGTACTCGTTGACCCGGCTGCGCGCCGAGGTGACCTGCTTCACCACCTCACCGGGCGCTCTGGCATTGCTGCGGTGGACCCGCATCAATCCACCCGACATCTGTGCGGACCACACGATCGGCTCGCCGGCCGCGTCATGGCCGACGGCCAGGGAACCGAATCGCAACCCACCGGAGGTGGCCAACGAGGCAGTGAGCGGTGACGGCCACGAGCCGTAGGGGGTCACCTCCGGACCCGCCACGGTCATCCCTGCACGAGGGACTTGATGCGCGAGATTCCTTCGACCATGTCGTCGGTGTCCATGGCAAAGGAGAACCGTGCATAGCCGGGCGTGCCGAACGCCTCGCCGGGCACGAAGGCCACGTTGGCCTCCTCGAGCACGAGGTCGGCCAGCTCGAGGGTGCTCGACGCGGTGCGCCCGGCGATCTCGCGGCCGAGCAGCCCGGTGAGGTTGGGGTACGCATAGAAGGCGCCCTCGGGCTCGAGACACGACACGCCCTCGATGGACGACAACATCTCGAAGATCACCCGGCGGCGCTCATCGAACACCTCTCTCATGGCGTGCACCGCCGACAGGTCGCCCTCGAGCGCAGCGATCGCCGCGCGCTGGGCCACGTTGTTGACGTTGGAAGTCATGTGCGACTGCAAGCTGGAGGCCGCCTTTGCGATGTCACCGGGGGCGATCATCCAGCCGACGCGCCAGCCCGTCATCGCGTACGTCTTTGCGACGCCGTTGAGGATGATGCACTGGTCGGCTAGCTCGGGCACCAGCGACAGGATCGACCGGTGCTGCACCGCACCGTAGGTGAGGTGCTCGTAGATCTCGTCGGTGATCACGATGATCCCGTGCTCGAGTGCCCAGCGACCGATCGCCTCGATCTCGTCGGGCGCGTACATCGCACCACTCGGGTTCGACGGCGACACGAACATCAGCGCCTTCGAGCGGTCGGTGCGCGCGGCTTCGAGCTGCTCGACGGTCACCTTGAAGCCCTGGTCGTCGCCGGCCACCACCTCGATCGTCGTGCCACCTGCGAGACCGACGGGCTCGGGATACGTGGTCCAGTAGGGGGCGGGCAGGATCAGCTCGTCGCCGTCGTCGATCACCGTGAGGATCGATGAGTAGACGGCGTGCTTGCCGCCGTTGGTCACCACGACCTGCGACGGTTCGACCTGCACACCCGAGTCACGCCCGGTCTTGGCCACGATCGCCGCCTTCATGTCGGGCAGGCCGCCGGCTGCGCTGTAGTGGTGGTTGGCCTCATCGGAGCAGGCCTCGATGGCCGCATCCACGATATATCCGGGAGTGGCGAAGTCGGGCTCACCGGCGCCGAAGCCGATGACTGGCTCTCCTTGTGCCTTGAGCGCCTTGGCCTTGGCGTCCACAGCGAGGGTCGCCGACGGCTTGATGGCTGCTACGCGGCTCGAGATCCGGCCTTCGGGGGGAGTGCTCATGTGCCCGAAACTACCCCGCAACGGGCCGGAGGCAGAAGGCGTTTCGTCACCGGTCCGCCTTGCCGCGAGACTGTCGGGGTGACTCCCCCCGACATCACCATCCCCCACGAACTGCTCCCCGTGGACGGCCGCTTCGGTTGCGGCCCCTCCAAGGTGCGGCCCGAGGCCATGGAGATGCTGACTGGCTCTGCGGCACACTTCCTCGGCACCAGCCATCGCCAGGCACCTGTGCAGTTCAAGGTGTCCGAGGTGCGCAACGGAATCGCTGAACTGTTGTCCCTGCCCGACGGCTACGAGGTCCTGCTCGGCAACGGCGGCACCACGGCCTTCTGGGACATCGCCACGTTCGGGCTGATCGATGAACGCAGCCAGCACCTCAGCTTCGGCGAGTTCTCCTCCAAGTTCGCCAGGGCAGCCGCCGCTGCGCCCCACCTGGGCGACCCCGACGTGATCACCGCCGAGCCCGGTGACCACCCCGAGTCCGTGGCAGCAGGCGGAATCGATGCCTACTGCCTCACCCACAACGAGACCTCCACCGGTGTGTCGATGCCACTGACCCGCCCGGACGGGGCCGATGATGATGCCCTGGTGCTCGTCGACGCGACCTCGGCGGCCGGCGGCCTGCGCTTCGACCCCTCGCAGGTCGACGTCTACTACTTCGCCCCGCAGAAGTGCCTCGCTTCCGACGGTGGCCTCTGGTTGGCCGCCTGCTCACCCAGGGCCATCGAGCGCATCGAGCGCATCGCGGCATCCGACCGCTGGGTTCCTGCCTCGATGGACCTGGGCATTGCCCTCGACAACTCCCGCAAGGACCAGACCTACAACACCCCGGCACTGACAACGCTGTTCCTTGCCGCCGAGCAGATCCGCTGGATCCTGGAGAACGGCGGCCTGGAGTTCGCCGCAGGTCGCTGCGACGCCTCGGCTGGCACGATCTATGGCTGGGCCGACAGCCACGAGGTGGCAACCCCTTTCGTGACCGACCCCGCCAAGCGCTCACATGTGGTTGCAACGATCGACTTCGACGACGGCGTCGACGCCGCGGCGGTTGCAGCGGTGCTGCGCTCCAACGGACTCGTCGACACAGAGCCCTACCGCAAGCTCGGCCGCAACCAGCTGCGCGTCGCCCTTTTCCCGGCCATCGAGCCGGCCGACATCGCGGCGCTCACGCAGTGCATCGACCACGTCCTGGGTGCCCTCTGACACGCGGGCTGCCCGGTCAGGGAATGTGGATCTGCTCCACGGAGCGCACGTTGCCACCCGAGATCACGCAACGGACGCTTTGGACGCGCGGCATTGCCGGGGACTGCGATACTGCCCCGACGGCGCGGGGCGCCAGAAGGGACGGGAGCCGAGATGGCTGATGCAGCGAAGGTTCGTGACGAGTTGACGGGGCCTGGCGGGGCGTTCGAAGTGGTGACCACCGACGAGATCGACGGCAAGCCCATGAAGGTGTTCAAGGACCGTTTCCCCAACCTGCGATTCATCAGCGAGGTGTTCGGCGCCGCGCACGCCGACAAGGAGTTCGTGGTCTACGGCGAGAGGCGCCAGACATACGCGGAGTTCCTCGAAGATGTCAACGCGCTGTCGGCCTGGTTCGCCGCCAACGGGCTCACCAAGGGCGACCGAGTCGCCGTGCTCAGCCAGAACAATCCCCAGTGGTGCGCCACGTTCTGGGCCGCAGTCGACATGGGAGCAGTGCTCGTCGGCCTCAACGGATGGTGGAACACCGACGAGATCCTCTACGGGCTCCAACACAGCGGGGCGAAGGTCTTGGTGGCCGACGCGAAGCGGTTCGACCGAATCACCGCAGACCTGGATGCCGCACCCGACCTCGAACACGTGCTGCTGGTCGACGCCAACCCCGACAGCTTCGACGCGGGCGACGAGGGCCCCCGACTCCTGCGCTTCGACGACGCCGTCAGCGAAGGGGCTACCGGTTCCCCCGGATTCCCCACCACGGAGATCGCCGAGTCCGACCCGGCGGTCATCTTCTACACCTCGGGCACCACCGGGCGCCCGAAGGGGGCCATCAGCACCCACGCCAACATGGTCGCCAACCTCCAGAACACCGTGTTCAGCCTCACGCTCGCAGCGATGACCAACCCGGATGCGTCGGTGGGCGGCGGCGACCAGCCGGTATCGCTGCTCACGTCGCCACTGTTCCACGTGTCCGGCTGCCACTCGACGCTCGTGGTCGGGTTCATGGGTGGCATGAAGCTCGTGATCCCCGAGGGTCGCTTCGATCCCGACAATGTGTTCAGGCTCATCGAGGACGAGGGCGTGGGCATCTGGGCCACGGTGCCAACGATGATCTGGCGCGCCACCGAGCATCCCGCACGCGGCGACTACGACCTGAGCTCCATCGTGTCGGTCGCCTTCGGGGGCTCGCCGTCCGCCGATGAGTTGCAGCGCCGCATCCGTGACACGTTCCCCAATGTGAAGTCGACCTCCAACGCCTACGGACTCACCGAGTCCTCCTCGGTGGCCACGATCCTCAGCGCGGGCGCCGAGGTCGACAAGGTCGACTCGGTCGGGCTGCCGATGCCAGTGGTCGACCTCGCGATCGGTGATCCCACCGGCAAGCACCTGGGGCCCGGGGAGACCGGTGAGGTGCTCATCCGCGGGCCGATCATCATGGCCGGCTACTGGGACAACCCCGAGGCCACGGCGGACACGATCCGCGACGGCTGGCTGCACACCGGCGACGTGGGCCACCTCGACTCCGACGGCTACCTGTTCATCACCGACCGCGCAAAGGACATGCTGATCCGCGGCGGCGAGAACGTGTACTGCGTGGAGATCGAGAACCGGCTCGTGGAGCACCCCGAGATCGCGGATGCTGCGGTGGTGGGGGTACCGCACGCCGAGCTCGGCGAGGAAGTGAAGGCCGTGCTCGAGATGGGTGAAGGCTCCACGGCCAGCGATGACGACATCCGCGGGTGGGTCCGCGAGGCGCTGGCCGAGTTCAAGGTGCCCACCTACATCCAGCGCTGGGACGGCAAGCTTCCACGCAACGCCTCCGGCAAGCTGCTCAAGAACGTGCTGCGCGGTGAGGGCGCCGTGAGCTTCGCGGAGACCATGTGAAGACTCCGGTCGGCCCGCAGTTGGACAACCCCAACCACGCGCCGTGAGCGGGCCCGGCGACGACCCCCGTTCGGCACCGTCCGACGATGACCGGCCACCTCCCCTGCCCGATGGCGCCTACGACGTCTTCGTGGTCAACGCCGATGACCTGCCGACCGACGGCGGTACCACCACAGCGCTGGAGCTGACGATCACAAGCGGCGAGCACCGCAGCGAGACCATGGCGCTGACCGCTCCGACATGGCTGGGAGAGCCGGTGGAGCTGATCGGCATGCCGGCAACGCTCACTGTCGCCGACGGCGCCCCGTCAGTCCGTATCGACTCCTGAGTTCGGCAGCGTTGCTCCGAGCTGGGCCAGCACGCGGTCGTCGACACCGTGGACCCCCACCTCGATTGCTGCGGCCGCCGAGGCGGGCCAGTCGTCACGGTCGATCGCAAAGGTGACCTGCACAGCGGGCTCACCGCGGCGATCCGCGGTACGCAGGCCTGCCTCTCGGTAGCCCAGGACCTCACTCACGCGGCGCGAGGCGGTGTTGTCCTCGAAGGCGCACGACTCCGCGCGCTCGGCCCCGAGGTGCCCCAGTGCCAGGTGCAGCACCGCAGCGCGCATCTCTCGGCCGAGTCCCCGGCCCTGGTGTTCGCGCCCCAACCATGAGCCGGTCGCGACCGTGCGGCTCTCGACCCAACCCGATGCCGCTATGTCCTGCACACCGACCAGTGCGCCGCCGCACAGCACGGCGAACGGCAGCCGCCATCCGTGCTGTGACACTCCCGCCCAGCACGACAGCCAGAAACCCACCGCGTCCAGTTCCCGTCTCGGCGAGGGGGCATCTGTGAACGGCACTTCGAAGGGCATCCAGTCGGGGTCGTGGATGCCTCGCTCGACGAGGGCGCAAGCCTCGTCGTAGCGGTTCTCGCGCAACGGCTCGAGCACCAGCTGCGGCGTGTTCATGCGCACCCCCCAGACCGGAAACCACTCGCCGTTGCCCGGAGCGGTGTGCGGACGCGGCAGTGGTTTCGCGGTCATGGGGTTTGCAGGCGGCCCGGGTCCAGACGCTACTTCGCGGCGGCGAAGCCTCGTTCGAGGTCGCCGATGATGTCCTCGACGCTCTCGAGACCGACCGACAGGCGGATGAGGCCCGGGTCGACGCCCGTGGAGCTCTGCTCGTCAGCGGTGAGCTGGCTGTGGGTGGTGGAGGCCGGGTGGATCACAAGGCTGCGCACGTCGCCGATGTTGGCGAGGTGACTGTGCAACTCCAGCGCCTCCACGAACTTCTTGCCCGCCTCGAGGCCACCCCTGATGATGAACGCCGGCACCGAGCTGGGACCCTTGGGGCAGTACTTGTCCACGCGGTCGTTCCACTTGCTGGACGCGAGACCCGCGTACTGCACGCTCTCCACCTGGTCGTGACCCTCGAGGAACTCCGCGACGGCCTTCGCGTTGGCGACGTGGCGCTCCATGCGCAGAGACAGCGTCTCAAGCCCCTGCAGCAGCAAGAACGCGTTGAATGGCGACACGGCCGGACCGGTGTCACGTAGCAGCTGGACCCGTGCCTTGATCACATAGGAGCCGGCACCGAGGGCGGGCCAGTAGGCGAGCCCGTGGTAGCTCGGGTCGGGTTCGGTGAACATCGGGTACTTGTCGCCCTCGGAGAAGTCGAACGTGCCACCGTCGACGATCAGCCCGGCGATCGCAGTCCCGTGGCCACCGATGAACTTCGTGGCCGAATGCACCACGATGTCGGCGCCGTGCGCAAGCGGATTGCAGAGGTACGGCGTGCCGACGGTGTTGTCGACGATGAGGGGGATGCCGTTGGCGTGTGCGAGGTCGGCCACCGCCGAGATGTCGAGGATGTCGTTCTTCGGGTTGCCGATCGACTCGCCATAGAGGGCCTTGGTGTTGGGCTGGATCGCGGCGGCCCACTCATCCATGTCGTCGGGGTCCTCGACGAACGTGCACTCGATTCCCATCTTGGGCAGCGTGTAGTGGAACAGGTTGTAGGTGCCGCCGTAGAGGGCCGCTGAACTGACGATGTGGCTGCCCGACTCGGCGAGATTGAGGATCGCCATCGTCTCAGCGGCCTGACCCGAGGAGACCAGCAGCGACCCGGGAATGCCCACCGCGGTCTCGGTCGCCCCTTCGAGTGCCGAGATACGGGCCTCGACCACGCCCTGGGTGGGGTTCATGATCCGCGTGTAGATGTTGCCCATCTCCGCCAGTCCGAACAGGTCGGCTGCGTGCTGGGTGTCGCGGAACGTGTAGGCCGTCGTCTGGTAGATCGGTACGGCACGGGCGCTCGTCTCGGAGTCGGGCACCTGGCCTGCGTGGATCTGGCGGGTTTCGAAGCCCCAGTTGTCGCTCATGTCTCTCCTGTAACGGCCCTGTGGCCTGTCGGTGCTGCAACGGCCCTGCGGGCCAGTTGTCGGCCGCTGTGCGAGGCAGCGGCTCGGTAGCCGGAAGAGAATAGCGAGTGGCGAGCTCAGTTGGCTTCGCGGACTCCTTCGGTGTCGATCGCCACCACCGCGGTGCGACCCTCCGGCAGGCCTGCGGGCACCTGGTAGCCGGCCGGAACGAGTGCTGCCACGGTCGGGCCGGAACCCGACAGCCATGCGGCCCACACCGACCCGTCGTCGAGGAACGCCTCCAGCGCGGCGGCCGACTGCGCCATGGCGTCGAGGCGGGCCTGCTGGTGGAGTCGGTCCTCGCTGGCCCACCGCAGTGCTGCCAGGTCGCCCGTGGCGATCGCTGCAACCCACAGGGCGGCCCGACTCACGTTGTGTGTGGCATCGGTGAGCTCGACCACCTCGGCCAGCGCCTGTCGCGATGCGTCGGTGCCCTGGCTCTCGTCGGGCCACCAGAGTGCAACCTCCACGCCGCCCGGCACATCGAGCCGCACGTCGGTGTCGCCGGCGGAAACGCTGAGGGCACCGAGCGCACTGGCAGCAGCGTTGTCGGGATGCCCTTCGAGTTCGGCGGCCACGTTGCGCGCCGCCCGGCGGGCTCTGTCCGGCGGCACCCCCGCAAGCCTGAACGCAGCGAACGCCCCGGCGACGCGGGAAGCACCCGAGAAGCCCTGCCCGCGGCCGGGCGGAATCGTGCTGCGCCACCAGAGCGAACTGCCCGCAGCGCCGCCCGCCGCCTCGAAGGCCAGCGCAGCGGGGTGGCTCGCCTCGGCCGCCAGCATCGGGACCGGATCATCGCCCTCAAGGACCGACTGCGGAAGCTGCGGTGGGTCCTGCGGCTCGTCACCGGGATCACGGGCATCGAGCCAGAACGGGATGCCGAGCGCGATGGCCAGGCAGTCGAACCCCGGCCCGAGGTTGGCCGACGACGCAGGAGCGCTTACCAGCACCCTTTCGAGGGTACGCGCGTTGTGCTTTGTTGCCGCTGCATCACGCATGGCTTGATGCAGCACGAACAGGACGGGACTGCAGCTCAGTCGCCGCCGGAGATGTCCTCGACCTTGGTCTTGCCCGCCGAGATCCACGGCATCATGTCGCGCAAGCCGGTGCCGACCTGCTCGACCTGGTGCTGCTTGCCTGCGTCACGGAGATCTTCGAAGTTCGAGCCACCGGAGCGCACCTCGCCGATGAACTCCTCAGCGAACTGCCCGGAGCGGATCTCGTCGAGGATCCGCTTCATCTCGGCCTTGGTCTCGTCGTTGACGATCCGCGGCCCGCGGGTGAGGTCTCCGTACTCGGCGGTGGTCGAGATCGAGTAGCGCATGCCCGAGATGCCCTGCTCGTACATGAGGTCCACGATCAGCTTCAGCTCGTGCAGGCACTCGAAGTAGGCCGACTCGGGCTGGTACCCGGCCTCGACCAAGGTCTCGAAACCGGCCTGCACCAGGGCGGACAGCCCGCCACACAGCACGACCTGCTCCCCGAAGAGGTCGGTCTCGGTCTCTTCTTCGAACGTGGTCTCCAGAACGCCGGCACGCGTGCCGCCGATCGCGTCCGCGTAGCTGAGCGCCAGCGCCTTGGCGTTGCCCGTGGCGTCCTGGGACACGGCGATCAGGCAGGGCACGCCCCCACCCTCGGTGTAGGTGCGCCGCACGAGGTGACCCGGCCCCTTGGGAGCGACCATGGCCACATCGACCCCGGCGGGGGCCTTCACGTAGCCGAAGCGCACGTTGAACCCGTGGGCGAAGAACAAGGCGTCGCCATCGCTGAGGTTGGGTGCCACATCCGCCTCGTAGACCGGGCCGATCTCGGTGTCGGGCAGCAGCATCATGATGAGGTCGGCTTCGGCGGTGGCCGTAGCGACATCGGTGACCGCCAGGCCCGCCTCAGAGGCCTTGGCCGCCGACGAGGAGCCCGCGCGGAGGCCCACACGCACATCCACGCCGGACTCCTTCAGGTTCAGCGCATGGGCGTGACCCTGTGAGCCGTAGCCCAGGATCGCCACTTTGCGGCCGGCGATGATCGACGCGTCAGCGTCCTTTTCGTAGTACACGTTTGCCATGGGGCAATTCTCCCTGAGTCGGGGGTAGATGACGAAAATGGCGGGGCGGGCACCGGCGGTCTCGGTGAGGGTCAGCCGGCCGAGCGGAGGCCCGGCGCACCCGCGCTTCGCTCCAGGCGGGGCAAGGCAACACGGCCGGTGCGCTGGATGTCGACGATTCCGTACGGGCGCAGCAGCGCCTCGAGGTCATCGAGGCGGCCCGGCACGTCATCCAGGCTCACCGTGAGCTCGTCGGCACCCACGTCGATCACGTCGGCGTCGAAGAGCCCGACGAGCTCCAGGATCTCGCCGCGCGAGCCCGGGGCGGCTTTGACTGTGAGGAGCATCAACTCGCGCTCGATCGAGTCCCGCGGATCCAGCTCGGAGATCTTGATCACGTTGACCAGCTTGTTGAGCTGCTTGACGATCTGCTCCAGGGGCGCCGACTCGACATCGACCACGATCGTGATGCGGCTGAACCGGTCGTCGTCGGTAGGTGCAACCGCCAGGGAGTAGATGTTGTAGCCACGGCGGGCGAACAGGCCGGCGATCCTCGCCAGCACACCGGACCGGTTCTCGACCAGGACCGACAGGACCTGGTGGCGGGCTTCGGGGCTCACTGGGCACCTCCGTCATCGGTGCCGGTACCGGACTGGGTGGGATCGACCACGATGTTGTCGTTGGTGAGGCCGGCCGGGACCATTGGGAACACCTTCTCGGATGCGTCGGTCCGAAACTCGATGACCACCGGTCGGTCGTTGATCTGGTTTGCCTTGTCGATCGCCGGGCCGACCTCTTCGGGCGACTCGACACGCAACGCCACGCACCCCATCGCCTCGGCCCACTTCACGTAGTCCGGCAGGTCGGGTGACAGGTACACCTCGGAGTAGCGCTCCTCGTAGAACATCTCCTGCCACTGGCGCACCATGCCGAGGTACGCGTTGTTGAGGATCGCGATCTTCACCGGGATGCGTTCGGTGGCGGCCGTGACCAGCTCCTGGGCGGTCATCTGGAAGCAGCCGTCGCCGTCGATCGCCCAGACCATCCGGTCGGGGCGCCCCGCCTTCGCGCCGATGGCAGCCGGCACCGAGAAGCCCATGGTGCCGAGCCCGCCGGAATTGATCCACGTGTAGGGGTGCCTGAACTGCCAGTACTGCGAAGTCCACATCTGGTGCTGGCCGACACCCGAAGCGACGATGCAGTCCTCGGGTGCCCGCGCGCGGATCTGCTCCAGCACGTACTGAGGCTTGAGGAGCTCCCCAGGCTCCGACTGCTCGTAGGTGAGCGGGTACTTCTCCTGCCAGCCAGAGATCCGGGACCGCCATGGCTTGCGGTCGGGCCAGTCGACGCCGTCCTTGTCGAGCTGGGCGCGCAGCACCTTGGTGAGCTCGTCGATCACCAGCCGGCAGTCACCCACGATCGGCACATCGGGGCGACGCACCTTGCCCAGCTCGGCCGGGTCGATGTCGACGTGGATGACCTTGGCATCGGGGGCAAAGCCATCGAGCCGGCCGGTTATGCGGTCATCGAACCTGCTGCCGAGGGCGATCAGCAGGTCCGACTGCTGCATCGAGGTGACCGCGGTGTAGTTGCCATGCATGCCGGGCATGCCGAGGCACAGTTCGTGGTCATCAGGAAAGGCTCCGCGGGCCATCAGCGTGGTCACGACCGGGATGTCCGACAGCTCCGCCAGTTCCAGCAGCGACTCGGCAGCGCGGGCCTTGAGGATGCCGCCGCCGGCATAGATGACCGGTTTGTCGGCCTTGAGCATCAGCTCAGCTGCCTCGCGGATCTTGCGGGGATGCCCCTTGAGCGTGGGCTTGTAGCCGGGCAGGCTCGCCGCGACCTCGTCGTCGGTGGGCCAGTACCACTCGAAGTGCGCGGCCGGGTTCTTCGGATCGACGATGTCCTTGGGAATGTCGACCAGCACCGGTCCCGGGCGGCCGGTGGTGGCGATGTGGAACGCCTGGCGGATCACCATCGGGATGTCCTCGGCACGCGTGACGAGCTCGTTGTGCTTGGTGACGCTGCGGGTGATCCCGACGGTGTCGCACTCCTGGAATGCGTCGGTGCCGATGCTCGGCGTGCCGACCTGGCCTGTGATGACCACCATCGGCACCGAGTCCATGAACGCATCACAGAGCGGCGTGACGATGTTCGTGGCGGCTGGCCCAGAGGTGACCATCGCGACGCCGGGGCGGCCCGTGGAGTGGGCGTAGCCCTCGGCCATGTGCCCGGCGCCCTGTTCATGGCGCACGAGGATGTGGCGAATCGGGCTGTCGATGATCGGGTCGTACACCGGCAGGATCGCCCCGCCGGGCAGTCCGAAGATCGTGTCGACGCCCTCCATCTCGAGGGCCTTGATGAGTGCAGCGCCGCCGTTCGTGGTCATTTGTCGTGTTCCTGTGTGCTCGGGTTGGGGTGTGGCTTGCTCGGACGCCGCCCGGGCTGTGTTGCGCCGGGCCGGAAAACCGGAACGACCTCCCGAAGGAGGTCGTGGCGCAACGCGGGAAGTGGACCGGTCTGCGCCTCAGGCGCCTACTACAAGCTCGGTCGTTTCACGCACCGCACCAGTCTGCCCCAACGGCCGGCGCTCTGCCAACCACTTCGCTCACACCAGCAGTGGCGCCGCCAGCGCAGCCGAGTCTGCGACGAACTCCAGCCGAGCCATCATCGCCTCCAGTTCCGCGCGGCTGACGAACCGCGCCTCGACCACCTCGCCGTCGGCGAACTCGAAGGGTCCGTCGTGGGTGACGGTCCAGATCCGTGCCAGTTCGTCCACGTCGTCATCGGTGAAGCTCGCCTCACCCAGGTAGTCGAGGTCCCCGGGTCGCACAACGACGCCGACCTCCTCGGCCAACTCGCGCACAGCTGCGTGTTCCCAGTCCTCCCCAGCAGTCACCACGCCACCCACGCACAGGTCCCACCGGCCCGGCCAGAGATCCTTGTGATCGCTGCGTCGGTGCACCAGGACCTGCCCGACGCTGGACCGCACGATCACGAACGTGCAGCGGTGGCGCAGCCGGTTGGCCCGCATCTCCGAACGGGTCACGACGCGTTGCACCGAGCCGTCGGCTGCCAACACCTCGACCGGTTCGCCGGCAGCCAAGACCGCCGCTCCGCTGCCCGCTCAGGCCCGGGTGATGGCGCCGACGTCGGCGCCCTGTGCCAGCGCCGCGTACTTCGCCAGCACTCCTTTGGTGTATCGCGGCTCGGGGTGCTTCAGGTTCGCGAGTCGCGCCTCGAGGGTGGCGTCGTCAACAAGCAGGTCGATGGTGTGATCCGTCACGTCGATGCGGATGCGGTCGCCCTCCTCGACCAGCGCGATCGGGCCGTTGTCGACAGCTTCGGGCGACACGTGGCCGATGCAGAACCCGTGGGTGCCACCGGAGAAGCGCCCGTCGGTGATCAGCGCCGAGTCGCCACCGCGCCCCGCGCCCTTCATGGCACCGGTGATGGCGAGCATCTCGCGCATTCCCGGTCCGCCCTTGGGCCCTTCGTATCGGATCACGACCACGTCGCCGGCATTGATGCGACCGCCCAGCACAGCCTCCATCGCCGCGTCCTCGCCGTCGAACACGCGGGCCGGACCCTCGAAGTGGTCGAAGTCGATCCCGGCCACCTTCACGACGCCACCGTTGGGAGCGAGCGAGCCGCGCAGGATCGCGAGTCCGCCCACGGCGTTGATCGGCTCGTCGAAGTTGTGGACGACCTCGCCGTCCGGTGCCGGCGGCTTCACCATCTCCAGGTTCTCCGCCACGGTGCGGCCGGTAACCGTGATCTCGTCGGTGTGCAGCACCCCTTCCTCGGCGAGCATCTGCATCACCACGGGCACGCCCCCGATTCGGTCCACGTCGAGCATGTGGTACTTGCCATGGGGCTTGGTATCGGCAAGGTGCGGAACCCTCGCCGCAACCTTGTTGAAGTCCTCCAGCTGCAGGTCGACCTCGGCCTCGGCCGCTATCGCGAGCAGGTGGAGCACGGCGTTGGTGCTTCCACCGAGGGCCATCACGACCGCGATGGCGTTCTCCAGCGAGCCCTTCGTGATGATGTGGCGCGGCCGGATGCCCTCGCGGAGCAGGTTGATGACCGCGACACCTGAAGCGTGGGCATAGTCGTCGCGCCGGCGGTCGACCGCCGGAGCGGAGGCGGAACCGGGCAGCGACAGCCCGAGCGCTTCGCCAACCGAAGCCATCGTGTTGGCCGTGAACATGCCCGCACACGCACCGATGGTCGGGCATGCCTCGCGTTCGATCGCGCCCAGTTCCTCGTCGTCGATCGCACCGAGCGCGTGCGCGCCGACGGCCTCGAACACCGACACGATGTCGAGCACCTGGCCGTTGTGGTTGCCGGGCAGCTTGGAGCCCCCGTAGAGGAAGACCGTCGGCAGATTGAGTCGAGCAGCAGCCATCATCATCCCGGGCAGCGACTTGTCGCAGCCCGCGAAGGTGACCATCGCGTCCATTCGCTCGGCGTGCATAACCGTCTCCACCGAGTCGGCGATGACCTCGCGACTGACGAGGCTGGCGCGCATTCCCTCGTGGCCCATCGAGATACCGTCGGACACAGCGATCGTATTGAACTCGATCGGGAAGCCGCCGGCGGATCGCACGCCGTCCTTGGCCTTCGCTGCCAGGCGGTCGAGTGGCATGTTGCAGGGCGTCACCTCGTTCCAGCTGGAGGCCACGCCCACCTGCGGCTTGTCCCAGTCGTCGTCGGTCATGCCGATCGCACGCAGCATCGCCCGCGCTGGTGCCTTCGACGGGCCCTCGGTGACGTCGGTGGACCGCGGCTTCATCTGGGGGGTGTCGCTCATGGCCACAGCGTACGACCGCTCCCCCGCCCGAGGCGATCCCGAACCCGCCCCGCTCGCCGCCACCTCCGGGAATCGGTTGGCAGGAGCGTCAGAAGGCGTCGGGGTCGACGCGCACGCAAGCGGTCTTGGGGGTGAGGAACTCCGCGCCCGCGTCGCTCACGAGCACCACGATGCATCGCTCGGTGAACCCGGCCCACCAGCCCTTCGGCTGGAAACGCACCACGGCGCGACCAGCGCGGGCGTCGACGCTCACGAAGTCCTCCGCGTCGGCGGACTGCTGGGCAACGCTGCCGGGGACCGATCGACCCGAGTTGAATGCCAGGAAGTCCTCCTGGGTTGCGCCCGCGAACATCTCCTCGAGTTCGGTGACCCGCTCGTCCACCTGCTCGGTGGCGGAACTGTCGGCGTACATCTTGGCACCCACTGCGCCGGCGACGACCAGCACCAGCAGCAACACGATGATGATCACCGTTGAGCGTTTGCGCCTGCCGCCCCGACCCATTCCCCCACTCCACCACACCAGCACCGGCCAGGGGGGTACCCGACCACAGGCGGGTGTGTCGGTTCCTGAGCCGAGTCGCAGGTCGGCACCGCTGCAGTGGCAGAGTTGGGTGTGGTCGACAGTGCAGCCCCAGAAGGCGACCGGGCCCAGCGCCCACTCGACCGCCAGATCTGGGCCCTGGCCGGACCGGCGGTGCTCACACTCGCGTCCGAGCCGCTCTACCTGTTGGCCGACACCGCGATCGTGGGCCGCATCGGCACCGAGGCGCTCGGCGGCCTGGCCGTGGCCAGCGCCGTGCTGCTCTTCGCCACCGGCATGCTCATCTTTCTCACCTTCGGCACCGCCGCCACGGTCGCCCGCCTGCTCGGCGCCGGCCAGCCCGACGAGGCCGCGAAGCAATCGGTGCAGGGTCTGTGGCTGGGCATCGGTCTGGGCGTCGCGGTCGCGCTGCTCCTGGCGGTGCTCGCGGACTGGCTGCTCGGTCTGTTCGGTGCCACCGAGGAGGTTGTCGACTCGGCGCGCACCTACCTGCTCGTGAGCCTCTGGGGGCTGCCGGCGGTCACCCTAGCCATGGCCGGCACCGGCGCACTGAGGGGCCACCTCGACACGCGCACCCCCCTCGTGGTGGCAGTGTCCACCAACACCCTCAACGTGGTGCTCACGATGACGCTCGTTCTGGCTCTCGACCAGGGAATCGCTGGCGCGGCCTGGGGCACCGTGATCGCAAAGATCGTCGCCGCGGTCGCCTACAGCGTGATCGTGGTTCGCATGGCGAGGCGACGATCGGTCCAGCTGGCACCCGACGGCGGCCGGATCCGCTCGCTCGCGGTCGTGGGTCGCGATCTGTTCATCCGCACCGTGGCGCTGCGCGCGTCGCTCACGATCACCGTTGCGCTGGCGGCCCGCAAGGGAACGGTTGCCCTGGCGGCATTCCAGGTGGGGTTCCAGGTCTGGGCGGCCCTCGCCTACGTGCTCGATGCCCTCGAGGCAGCCGCCCAGTCACTCGTCGCCAAGGCCCTCGGTGCGCACGATGCCGTGCTGGCCCGGGTGACCTCGCGCCGGATCATCGTGTGGTCGGTCGGTTGCGGAGCCCTGCTCGGCGGGATCACCGCCGTGTTCAGCCCGGTGATCGCGGGCTGGTTCACAGACGACGAAGCGGTGCTCGACCTCCTCGTGGCCGGGCTGTGGTGGGTGGGGCTGAGCCAGCCCCTCAACGGCGTGGCCTTCGCCCTCGACGGGATCCTCGTGGGAGCTGGTGACCAGCGCTACCTGGCGGTCGCCATGGTCGGCTCGCTCGGCGTGATGGCACTGGGCGCCGCGATCATCTCCAGGCCGGCGGTCGACCTGAGGGGGCTGTGGCTGCTGCTGATCGCCTTCATGGCGTCGCGGGTCGTTCTGCTGGGAGTTCGCTACCGCACTGACCGCTGGCTGCACATGGGCAGCGGCTTGCCACCCGCCACCCCTTGAGCGGGTCGGCCCGTCAGAAGAACTCCGTGATCCACGGCGACGGCCACCAACCGAACGCCGCATCGGCGCGCTGCAGCGCCCCATCGGCCAGCTCCTCGACGCGACCCGCCTCCGACAACCGTGCAAGCGAACCACCGCCGAGTACGACCGACCCGAGCTCCGCCACTCCCAGGCGCAGGTCAGGCTCCTGCGTGCTGCGCTCGATGCGACCAGCCCCCGACGCGTCCGTGACCAACCGCCAGGTGCCCGCGGTGGTCGCACCGGATGGTTGCCGGTGGTCGACCACGTCGATGACCAGCTCGGTCTGCGTGCGGTAGGTGCGCCCTGCCAGCGCGGCGGGCACATCGAGCAGGCGCAACCACAGGCCGTCATGTTGACCCACGCTGTCCGGGGCCCATCGGTCCGCCAGCACGTCGAACAGCAACCCGTCGCCCGGGATCCAGGCGACAACGGTGCGGATCAGGTCGAGCTGGAGCACCGCCTGCCACATCGCCAACTCGGCTCCCGCGTCGAGGCCGAAGAGCTCCACCACTTCCAGCTCGTGCTCGGGGCCCGATGGTCGCCAGTCGGCACGCACGACGTAGAGCGCGTAGGCATCCAACCCGCCCGCCGGCGAGCGGTGGGCCAGGCACATCAGGTTGCCCTGCTCATGCTCGTACCCCCCGAGCCGGTGCATCCAGCGCTGCAGGTTGCGCGACACCTCACCCGGACGACGGGTGATGGCCTTGCGATGAATCGGCTCCAGCACGTCGATGCGGTCCTCGGGGTGGATCACCTCGACGCCGCCGTCGGCCACCGGGGCACCCGCACGCATCGCAGCCCGCCGGGTGTCGATACGTACCTTGAGCTCCCTCGTGGCAGCACCGAAGCCGAAACGGCCATAGATGGTCGGCTCGCTCGCATACAGCCCGGCAGCCACATGACCCGCCGCAGCGCCATCCGCGAGCATCCGGTCCATCATCGTGCTGAGCACGCCACGGCGCCGGTGCGAGGGCAGCACGCCCACATCTCCGATGCCCGACAGGCCTACCGAGGTCCCTCCCGGCAGTGTGATGTCGAACGGGTGCACCAGGCACGAACCTGCGGGAGAGCCGTCGATCTCGGCGAGGTACGAGGTGGTGGTGCGCCGCAGCTCGAGTGTCTCCTCGAAGAAGCCCTCGTCGAAGACCCGGCCGAACGAGAACAGGTCGGTCCGCGCTGCTGTGCGCAGGTCGTCGACCTCGGTGATCTCGCGAACCTCTAGCGCCATGGCCGACAAGCTACGGCCTCACAGCCGCCACCAGAGCACGAAATCGCAGCAGCGGTACTGCAGGCTCTAGACAGGTCCGCAGTTGGCGGACACCCATTCGCCCAGCTCGTCGTTGGCGGCCTGCGTCTCCGGACTGGCCAGCAGCCGCGAAGCCGTCGCCTCTGCATCGGCGGCACGGATGTCGATGTCGGACATGCCGGCCCAGACGGCCTGCAGGGTCGTCAGCGGCGGTACGGCCTCCGCCGGTGCAATCACGATCATGTGGGCGAATACCCGCTCCAGCGACGAGAACAGCTGGCTCGCAGCAGCAGGGTTGGAGGCGATGCTCGCAAGGTTGATGTCGGCGGTGGTGAGGTCGGCCATCGCCTGGCCCGTGAGCAGGGTGCAGAGGTCGGATTCCTCGTTGAGCGCCTCGATGCGACGGATCAGGTCGTTGACGTCGACATCACCGGTGAACACGTCAGACGCGCCACCGGCACCGCTGGGCGCGGTCGGCAAGGGTCCGTCGAGGCCTTCATCAACGCCGGCTATCTCCTGGGTGCCACCGCCGCCACATGCGCTGGCCAGCACCACGGTGGCCACCACAGCCGAAGCCAGCTTCAGTACCCGTGCCTTCCCCTGTGTCATCGCCCTCATGTCAGTCCTCGGAACCCGTTGCGGCAGCTGTAAGCCCCGAGCTGCCCTGCAACCATGGTAGGACGCCCCCCTGGGTCGACGCGAGTCGCCAGCGGCCAACTGGGGGAATCGCCCTGTGCGTCAGCCCCGGATGGCCCCGCCCAGCGTGAGCGACGCAGTCACGACTATCAGCACCAGCACCAGTACCCGGAAGCGCTCCTCGGGCACCCGTCGGTGCACGGCGGCACCCACTAGCCACCCGAGCGGCCAGGCAGGGAGGGCGACAGCCGCTGCCACCAGCACCGAGCGGTTGTACTGGCCGGCGATGCCGAACAGCACCAGGGCCACAACTCCGGCAACGGCGAACAGCGTCGCTGTGGTGGCCCGGAACGGCCCTTTGGTCACCTTGTGAGCCTGCAGCAGCAGGACCACGGGCGGCCCACTGATGCCGATCGAGGTATTGAGCACACCGCTCAGGAATCCGGCGCCCACATCCGCGGCACGGTTGGGCGGCGGTGGGGTCCAGCCCGAAGCGAGGGCGGCGGCAGTCAGCAGCACGACGACGGCGATGGCAACCTTGAGCGGATCCTCGGGCACGGCATCGAGCACCAGCAATCCGAGCGGCATGCCGACCATCGACCCCGCCAGCAGGCGCCCCGCCATCGGCCGGTCGGTGTCGTCGCGGTAGCGGATGGCCACCCCGGAGTTGGACAGCAACCCGACGATGGCTGACAGCACCACCGCCTCCTTGGGGCCAACCACCAGAGCCATGATCGGCACCGTCACCAGGGCGAACCCGAACCCCGACAGCGCATTGAGCGCCGCGCCGGTGAACACGGCGACAGCCACCACCACGAGCGCACCTACAGAGGGGGTCATGGGAGGTGCAGGCGGGTGCTGCCCTTCAGCCCTTGCGGTCGTTGAGCAGCTTGTTGACAGCCTTGCCGTCGGCCTGGCCCTTCGTGGCCTTCATCACCTGGCCGACGAAGAAGCCGGTCACCTTGGTGTCGCCGTCACAGAAGCGCTGCCACTCATCGGGGTTGGACTCGATCAGGCCGTCCACGATCCCCTCGAGCTCAGAGGAGTCCATCGCCTCGAACCCCTTGTCGGCGGCAATCGCCTCCGGGTCGGTTCCCCCGTCGACCATCTCGGCCAGCACCGTCTTGGCCTGCGTAGCGGTCAGGGCGCCGTCGAGTTCCATGCCGACGAGCTTCGCCAGCATCGCCGGGTCGAGCCCGATTGCCCTCTCATCGGACAGATTGTGTTGTGCGTGGGTGAGAGTGCGGACGGGATCAGCCCCAGCCTCGATCGCGGCCAGGCACAGCTCCTCCAGCCCGCGCTCCACGACCAGCGCGGTCTGTTCGAGTTCTGCACCGGTGGCCTCCGCAAGCCTGTGGCGGCGAGCCGCAGGGAGCACCGGCAGCGCGGCGGCCACCCGGTCGATCCACTCCTGGCCGGGGTCGACCTCAACCAGGTCCGGCTCCGGAAAGTACCGGTAGTCGTCGGCCTCCTCCTTGGAACGCAGCTTGTGGGTACGGCCGTCGTCCTCATTCCAGTGCCGGGTCTGCTGTTGCACCCGGTCCCCCGCCTCGATCAGGTCGACCTGGCGAGCCGCCTCGTACTCGATGGCGCGGCCGAGGCTGCGCAGGGAGTTGACATTCTTGATCTCGCAGCGCGTCCCGAGCTCCTCTTCGCCACGGCGCCGCACCGACACGTTGCAGTCGACCCGCAACGAGCCCTCTTCCATCTTGCCGTCGGACGCACCCACCGCCACGAGGATCGCCCGCAGCTCGGTCACGTACGCCTTCGCTTCCTCGGCGTTGCGGATGTCGGGCCTACCGACGATCTCGAGCAGCGGCACGCCGGCGCGGTTGTAGTCGATCGTGGAATGCCCGGCGTCGTGGATGCGACCGCCACCGCCGACGTGGGTCGACTTGCCGGTGTCCTCCTCGAGGTGGGCCCGCTCGATGCCGATCACCTTGCCCGAGGGCAGCTCGAGGGAGCCGCCGACGTCGATCGGACGGTCGAACTGGGAGATCTGGTAGTCCTTCGGCAGGTCCGGGTAGAAGTAGTTCTTCCGCGCGAAGGTGCTCGGCGACACGGTGCTGCCGAGGGCCAGACCCACCCTTATGGCCAGCTCCACCGCCTGCTCGTTGAGCACCGGCAGCGAGCCCGGCAGCCCGAGCGTGAACGGGTCGATGTTGGTGTTGGGGTCGCCGCCGAACTCGTTGGCGGCCGACGAGAACAGCTTCGTGCGTGTGGCTAGCTCGGCGTGCACCTCGAGGCCGATCACCATCTCCCACTTGTCGAGGTCGATGCTCACGACGCACCTCCCGCGCTGGCGGCTGCTTCATCGTTCGCCGCCGCCTCCAGAACCCGGGCCGCCCGGAACATGGGCACCTCGCCGAGCGCCGGTGCCAGCACCTGCACGCCCACTGGCAGGCCGTCGTCGCCGGTGCCGAACGGCACCGAGATCGCGGGATGCCCTGCCAGGTTGGAAGGGATCGTGCAGAGGTCGTTCATGTACATCGCCAGTGGATCCTCGGTCTTGTCACCAAGGGCGAACGCCGTGCTCGGCGCGGTGGGCGACAGGAGCAGGTCGAAGCTCTCGTATGCGGCGTCGAAGTCGTTGCGGGTGAGCGTGCGAACCTTCAGAGCCTTGCCGTAGAAGGCGTCGTAGTAGCCCGCTGAGAGGGCATAGGTGCCGAGCATGATGCGACGCTTCACCTCGTCGCCGAAGCCGGCGGTCCGGGTCGCCTCCATCATCTCGCCTGTGGTCGGCCCGTCCACCCGGTTGCCGTATCGCACACCGTCGTAGCGGGCGAGGTTGGAGGACGCCTCGGCAGGTGCCACGAGGTAGTAGGCCGAGAGGCCGAGGGTGACCGCCGGAACGGAGACTTCCTCGACCGTGGCGCCGGCAGCGGTCAGCGCCTCTGCAGCTGCGCGGGTCCGCGCAACGACGTCGGCCTCGATGCCCTCACCCATCATCTCGGTGATGAGGCCGACACGCATGCCGTCAACGCCGGCATCCAGCTGGCCGGAGAGGTCCGGCACTGCGTTGGGCAGCGACGTGGAGTCCCCCACGTCGTGTCCGCCGATGGCCTCGAGCAGCAACGCTGCGTCGGCGACGCTGCGGGCGAACGGGCCGATCTGGTCGAGCGAGCTGCCGAACGCGATCAGGCCGAGTCGCGACACGAGGCCATAGGTGGGCTTCATGCCCACGACCCCGCACAGCGACGCAGGCTGGCGGATCGAGCCGCCGGTGTCCGAGCCGAGTGACAGACCGGCGAAGCCGGCTGTGACCGCCGCCGCGGACCCGCCCGAGGATCCACCCGGCACCCTGTCGGTGTCGTGTGGGTTGCGGGTGGGGCCGAAAGCCGAGTTCTCCGTGGAGGAGCCCATGGCGAACTCGTCCATGTTGGTCTTGCCAACCATCAGCGCACCCTCCTCCGCCAGGCGCTGCACGACGGTGGCGTCATAGGGCGGCACCCAACCCTCGAGGATCCTCGACGAGCATGTCGTCGGCACCCCTCTGGTGCACAGGTTGTCCTTCAGAGCGACCGGCACTCCGGCCAGCACACCGGGGTCGTCTCCGGCGGCGACCGCGGCATCGACCCGCTCGGCCGCGGCCCGGGCCGCCTCCTCGGTGACGAGGTTGAAGGCATTGACCGTGTCTTCGTCTTCGGAGATGCGCTCGAGGTGTTCCTCGAGCACATCGGTCGCAGTCGTCTCGCCGGCACGCACTGCTGCGACGATGTCGACAGCAGATGCGAGTCCGCTCGGCACGCCGCTCACGACTCCTCCCCGAACGACGGCGGAACCCGGAACTGGTGGTCCTCCACCACAGGCGCCGAGGCGAGCACCTCTGCACGGTCGAGCGGTGTGGCGGGCTCGTCGGCCCGCATCACGTTGGCCAGCGGGATGGGGCGCGCCATCGGCTCGACGTCGTCCAGGTCGAACGCCTCCATGTCGGCGGCGTGGCCCAGGATGTCGGCCAGCTGGTGTGTGAAGCGGTCGAGCTCCTCGGAGCTGAGGGACAGGCGTGCGAGCTTCGCCACCTTGGCCACCTCGGCCTCGGTGATCGAGGGTCCGTCTTGGGTGTTTGGTTCGCTCATGGCGCCGGTGATCGTACCGCCGATGGTGCCGTGTGGCCTCAGCGGTAGATTCCGGGCGTGGCCCGCTTATTCGGGCTGGACGGTGTGGAAGTCCGACGCGGCGGACGCACCGTGCTGGATGGCCTCGATCTGTCTCGCTCGCCGCGACCGTGCTCGTGGGCACCCGTCTGGTGGATGCGCTCGATGAGAGACGCTACGAGGTGGAGGCTCGACTCGTGCTGGACCACTCAAGTTCGTTTCCCGAGTGATTCAGCGTCGCATCGACGCGGAGCTACTCGGGAAACAAACTCGAGTGGCGGTGCACAGCGCTGTCAGCGGCCCTCGAAGCGGGGGGTGCGCTTGTTGCGCATCGCGTCGACCGCCTCGGCGTGGTCGGCGGACTGGAATGTGGTGAGCTCCAGCGCCGTGGAGGTGTCGAACGATGCCAGCAACGCCGCGCGGAGCTGCTGGTTGACCGCCAGCTTCGTGTAGCGAACGGCCAATGGCGGTTGCGCTGCAAGGCGCTTCGCCAGCGCCAGGGACTCCTCCAGCACGTCACCCGCAGGCACCACGCGGTTGACCAGCCCGACCCGCTCGGCCGACTCGGCGTCGAGCGGGTCGCCGAGCAGCAGGTGCTCCTTGGCCTTTGCCGGGCCGACCGCGGCGGGCCAGATCACCGTGCCACCGTCACCGGCCACGAGGCCCACACTCACGTGCGGATCACCGATCCGTGCGGAGTCGGCCATCACCACCAGGTCCGACAGGAGGGCGATCGAGGCTCCGAGGCCCATGGCGTGGCCATTGAGGCCACACACGATCGGCACCTCGACGTCGAGCAGGTCCCAGATGATCTGGCGGGCGTCGAGGCGTAGCTCATCGAGCACCTCCACCGAGCGGAGCGTCTCGAACCACTCGAAGTCGCCACCCGCGCAGAATGCCCGTCCGGAACCGGTCAACACCACGGCTCGGGCCGTGCGCTCGCGGCGCAGCCGACGGAAAAGGGCGGCCAACTCGCCGTGAAGAGCCTCGTCGACCGCGTTCAGGTCGCTGCCCGCACGTTCGATGGTGACTACGAGCACGCCGGGGTCCTCCGGAGTGTCCCCTCCGAGCCGCTCGAAGCGCAGCGTCGACCAGTCGTGGTACTCGATCGGTTGTTCGTGTGCAGTCATGGCTGAGTCTCCATTGACGGTCTCATGTGCGGTCGCGCTGCCACCGGGCTGGCCGGGTCACCTCGGCTCGCGGGGAAGGCCCAGCAGGCGCTCGGCGATGATGTTGCGTTGCACCTGGGTCGTGCCGCCGCCGATGGTCAGGGCCCGAGAGAACAACGCACCCCAGGGCCACGGGTTCTGGTGTCTGGCGCCCAGGCCCGCGCCCAGAGGCTCGGGGGCGATCTCCGAAACCGCCCCCGGCCATGTGCTGTCACCGCCCGCAAGCATCGAGGCCGGACCGCCGAGATCGAACAGGAGCTCGTAGAGGCGCTGGCCGTGCTGGTCCGAGAGCAGCTTCTCGAGCGATGCCTCCGGACCGGGCCGGCCTTCGCGCTCAGCGACTGCGCGGACCTTCTCGGCGAGTCGGTCGAGGATGAAGGCGTCGGTGTAGAGCCGGGCGAACTGCTGGCGCAACCGCGGATCGGCCATCGCGTTGGGAGCGCCGTCGCTGCGCACACCCGACCGGGCCAACGCGATGGCGGCGTCGAGCACTTCTTCGCCCGTGGGGCCCATGCCCCAGAGCAGGCCACCGTGGGACAACGTGACCCGCTCATTGCCGAGGGTCAGCGTGGCCAGCCGCCATCCTTCACCCTCTCCGCCCAGCAAGGCATCTCCGGGGATCCGTGCATCGGTGAAGAACACTTCACAGAAGTGCGAGCCACCGGACATCTCCCTGATCGGGCGGACCTCGATGCCCGCAGTGTCCATCGGGCAGAGGAAGTAGGAGATGCCCTTGTGGGGCGGCGCGTCGGGGTCGGTTCGGGCCAGCAGGATGCCCCAGGCGGAGGTGTCCGCATCGGTCGTCCACACCTTCTGGCCGTTCACCACCCACTCGTCTCCGTCGCGGACAGCCGTCGTGCGAAGCGAGGCCAGGTCGGAGCCGGATTCCGGCTCGCTGAACAGCTGGCACCAGTGGTCCTCGTTGGACAGGATCCTCGGTAGAAACCGCTCCTTTTGGGCATCGCTGCCGGCCGCGAGGATCGTCGGACCCGCCCAGCCGATTCCGATCGAGTTGTCGGGCAGGCGGATGCCCGCCGCGAGCAGCTCCGCCTCGATCGCGCCGGCCTGCTCAACCGTGGCTCCGGGGCCCCAGGGCCCGGGCCACTGGGGAGCGACCCATCCGGCCTCGGCGAGCTGGGCATCTGTGGGCTCGGGGTTGGCGGCGAGCCAGGCCTGCACCTGCTCGACAATCGCCGCTGTATCGCTCATGTGCCCCACCACCGCGCGTCGCTCATCGGCCTGCCCGCCCGGGTGACCGGCTCACAGTTCCGCGAACCCTGGCTCGTCACCGAACAACACCGAACCGACCGACTCGAACAGCTGCGGGCCAACCATCACATGTTGGGTGGCGGTGAGGGCGTCACGGACGGTCCGCTCGAGCAACTGGCCGTGGCGAACCGACGTGCCGCCGCCGAGGCGGTGCATTCGGGTACACACGTCCGCTGCCACCGTGGCCGCATGGGTCGCAGCCAGCCGCAGTGACGCTCGCTGGCCGATGTCGAAGTCTGCGCCGGCTTTGGCGGCACCCCATGCAGACTCGACTTCAGAGCGGAACAGTGCCCTCGCAGCGCGCAGTTGCGCCTCACAGCGGCCTGCCTCACCGCGGATGGTGGATCGCTTGGCCAGGTTGCGGCCACCCATGGTGGGCTTCTTGCGATTCCCGAGATCGATGAATGCATCCATTGCACTACGGGCGACGCCGAGGCTGACGGCACCGATTCCGAGCGCCAGCAGGGCGAAGGGCGGCACCTTCCAGAGCGGGCCGTCGGGCCACGGGTCGTCGAAGAAGCTGACGCTGTGCGAGAAGGGAACGGCGACCGCATCCATCACGAGGTCGTTGCTGCCGGTGCCGCGCATGCCGAGCACGTCCCAGTTGTCGACGATCTGCACCTGCTGCGTAGGAGCGAAGCACATCCGCATGTGTGGAAGCCCGAGATCGTCGGTGACCGGCTCGCCTGTCGGGTCAACGAGCATCGCACCACCGAGGAGCCAGGAGCAGTTGGCCGAGCCGCTGCCCCACTCCCAGCGGCCCGTGACAGTCAGGTCTCCGTCGTCGCCCAACACGGCCTTGCCGGTGGGAGCGTATGCCCCGCCGGTGATCACAAGCGGGTCGGAGCCATAGATCAACCCGGCTTCGCTCTTGGGCAGGTAGCCCGACAGAAGTGCCGTGGTGGCGCCGATCATCACGCACCAGCCGGTTGACCCGTGGGCCCGCCCGACGGACTCGATCACCTCGAGCACGTCGGGGAGTGCCGCCTCCAGGCCGCCGATCGACTCCGGAACCGTCGACCGGAAGACCCCCGCCGAGGCCAGTTCGCCGGCCATTTCCGCGCCGAGTCGGCCGGCCCGGTCCACCTCGGGTCCTTCGGCCTCGATGCGCTCCAGCAACGGCTCCACCGCTGCCGACAGTGATCCTTGCGAAGCCGATGGACTCACTTCTGGCTCCCCTCGGGTGCCACATATGCGGGGCTGTCGAATTCGCGCCGCTGCTTCCATCGACCCCAGTGCGTGACTCCCTGAACCGGGCGCCGGCGTGCCACACCGAAGCGGCCAAGGGGCTTGCCGATCGGCACGAGGGCTGCGATCGACCATCCCTCGGGAATGCCGAAGTGCTCGCGTACATCTTCGTGGCGGATCCGGAACACCGTGGTGAGCGCTGAGCCGAGGCCGAGGCCCCGTGCCGCGAGCATCAAGTTCTGCACCGCCGGGTAGACAGACGCGTCGGCGCGGCCGATGTCCATCGGCCCCTCATCGTCGGAGATGGTCATGTCCATCTCGGGCATGCACACGAGCACGTGCACGGGCACCGACGCGAGATTGTCGGCCAGGTGCCGCGAGGCCGACAGGGTGCGGTCCCACGATGCCTGGGATTCCGGGTCGGGCCGGGGCGGCACCGTGGCCAGCAGCGCCTTCTCGTAGCGGTCGTAGCAGGCCCGGTAGCAGTCCCCCATCCAGGTCCGGTCCGCCTCGTCGGTGAGCACCAGGAACTGCCACGGCTGGATGTTGCCGCCGGAGGGGCCCTGCTGCGCAGCCCGCAGGACCGCTTCGATGTCGGCCGTTGGCACCGGCTCATCCGACAGACGGCGCATGGCCCGCGTCGTCATGATGCCGTCATAGAGATCCATTCGCCCCGATACCCCGTTTCGTTCGAGCTGAATCACCGCCAGGGTGATTCAGCTCGAACAAAACGGCTCAACGGAACCGGCTCGGCAGAGCCCCCGGGGGTCACTCGCGGTCGAGCGACAGCATATTGATCGCGTTGCCCCTCAGGATCTTGTAGGCCACCTTCTCGTCGACTTCGGCCACCAGACGGTCCACGTAGTCCCTCGAGTGGGGCCACGAAGTGTCCGTGTGCGGGTAGTCGGTCTCGAAGCAGATGTTGTCCTCACCGACGGACTCGAGGTTCTTCACCCCGTGACGGTCGGCGGTGAAGCAACCATAGATCCGGCCCCAGTAGTAAGAGGACGGGGGGTCGGGGATCCTCGCCTTGGTGTTCATCCAGGAATCGTGGTGGTCCCACACCGTGTCGGCGCGCTCCAGCGCGTACGGGATCCATCCGATCTGGGCCTCGCTGTAGGCGAGCTTCAGGCGGGGGAACTCGATGAGCTTGCCGGAGAACAGCCAGTCCGCCATCGAGGCCATTGCGTTGTTGAAGGCGATGGTGCCACCAACCGCCTCGGGCGAGTCCGGCGAGGCTGCCGGCATGGTCGACGACGATCCGACGTGCATGCACAGCGTCACGTCGTTGTCGTCGCAGGCCGCGATCATCGGATCCCAGTCACCCGAATGGATCGACGGCAGGTTCAGCCTGGTGGGCAGCTCCGAGAAGCAGAAGGCGTGCACGCCCTTGGCCGCCATGCGCCGCACTTCGGCCGCTGCCAGCTCCGGGTCCCACAGCGGCATGATGCAGAGCGGGATGTTGTAGCCCTGCGACGGCTCACACCACTCATGCACCATCCAGTCGTTGTAGGCCTGCACGCAGGCAAGGCCCAGCTCCTTGTCCTCACCCTCGTAGAAGGTCTGGCCACAGAACCTGGGAAACGTCGGGAACGGCAAGGAGCCGTCGACCCAGTTGAGTTCGAAGTCCTTGATGCGCTCGTCACGGTCCCAACAGCCAGGTCGCATCTCGTCGTAGGTGACCGGCACCATCTGCATCACGGTGCGGTCGAAGCTCTGCGGCGTGCCATCGGGAGTGGCTGACTTGGGGATCGCCACGAACGCCTTCTGGACGTAGATCAACTCGGCGTCGTAGACCCAGGCGTCACCGGGGGTGCCATCCTCCGCGACGGTGTTGCGGTACTTGGCGCCCGGGTAGTGCACGAACGGCGCCCACTTCTCACGGATCACCTTGGGGCCCCGTTCGCGCCACTTCGACGGCAGCCACTCCTGCCAAACATGGGCGGGTTCGACCACGTGGTCGTCCACGCTGATGATCTTCGGCGGATCGGCCATCGAGGCGGCGCCCGATTCGCGGGGAGACTCCGTAACTGACACGCGTGTCAGATTAGTGCGGACGCCCCCACCGGCGACGGGTGAACCGTCGCTCGAGGCCGCGCGGCGCGGCAGTGACGCGCTCAGTCGCCGCTGATCCGTGCGACGAACTCGAGGGACCGCTCGTTGATCAGTTCCTTGTCGTAGTCCTGGGTGGCCACGTGGTAGCTGCGCTCACACGTCACCCGCTCCACCGGGCCCGAGACTGCGGCCGCCAGGAAGTCGCTGTCAGTCGACGGCACCACGTGGTCCTCAGGGCTAGTGAACAGCAGCAGTGGCTGCTCCACCTCACCGAGGTGAGGGCCGATCTCGCCGGAGGCCGCGAACAGTGACAGCAACGGCGCAAGGGGCGTGTCGACGTAGGCCGACTCGGTGACGCCCGGCATCGCGATGTCCGAGCCGATACCAGGCATGACCGCCTCGCCCGCCTCGACGAGCTGCTCGACCACAGCGCTCATGTCCTCGCTCGGCGCGACCGCGGGGTTGATGCAGATGAGTCCGGCGAGCTCAGGGTGGTTGATCCCCAGCCAGCACGTGATGGATCCCCCCATCGACAGACCTGCCACGAACTGCGTTTGCGTACGCTGGGCGAGGCGCCCGAGGGCGGCCTCCGCCTCGGCCGACCAGTCAGCCCAGGTCTTGTCCATGAGATCCTCGATCGATGTGCCGTGCCCCGGCAGCCGTGGCATCTCCACCGAGTAGCCGGCGCCGGCGAAAGCCTCGGCCAGGCCGCGGACCGAACTGGGGTTGCCGGTGAAGCCGTGCAGCACCAGCACGCCGACAGGCCCGCCTTCCGCGCTCCATGGTTCTGCTCCGTCGATGACATCGGCCATCTGATTGCTCCTGTCTGGTCCACCGAGTCGATCGGTGCTTGGTCTGCAACACAGTAGATCCAGCTGTGCCGGATGCCGCTTGACCGTCCGGTCAAGACGACTAGTCTGCGCCACGAACGTGAATGGGATTCACGTGGAGACCGACCAGACGGGGGACCGACATGGCCAAGTACCAGTTCCTGAGCGACGAGTGGCTCGAGGGAGCCAAGAAGATCCGACACGAGCTGAGCGCAGATGCCGGGCCACCCCCGCATTCGATCCGGATGAACCAGGTCATCACCGAGGTTCCCTTCGGTGACGGCTCCATCGACGCCCACATGGACACCTCCGGCGGCGAGATGCAGATGGACGTAGGCCACATCGAGGATCCCGAGCTCACAGTCACCCTCGACTACGCAACCGCCAAGGCGATCCTCGTCGATGGCAACCCACAGGCGGGCATGCAGGCGTTCATGGCCGGCAAGATCAAGGTTGAGGGCGACATGACCAAGATGATGGTCCTGCAGCAGGCCCCCACCGACCCGGCGGCCGCCGAGGCAGCGGAGAAGATCGCCGCCGCCATCAAGGACATCACCGAGGACTGAGCGGGAACCGACGAGCCCCCGGGGGTGGTGCGGACTCCGGTCCGGCCACCCCCTTCCCGCGCCGGGTGACATCCGTGCCTGGCCGGCTCAGCTGGGTGGCGACGGCTTGCGGCGCCCCCCAGCCCGGTCCGCACCGATGTCCACCAGGAACATCGCAATGACGAGGCCGACAACGGCGAACGCGGCGCCCAGCAGGTACGCGTTGCGGTACGAGCCACCGAGACCCGCCGAGTCGACGGTCGCGACCTGCACCGCCTCCAGTCCGTTCATGCCGAGTGTGGTGCCGACCTGCGCCACGAGGAGCTGGGCCGCGCCGGCTATGCCGAGGTCGGTGTCGTCCACGGAGTTGGCCACCGCGGACGCAAGACGCGGTTGGGCGGCGCCGATGCCGAAGCCCGACAGTGTGAGCGCCACAACCACCACTGCGGTGCCCGGATCTGGCGACACCCAGGCGAAGGCGAACAACGACACCGCGAGCGAGGCCAGACCAGACACGACAGTGGTGCGCGCCGAGATGCGGTGCGCCAGCAGCCCGGCAATCGGGCCCGCGATCGCGAACGTGAGCGGCCGCGGGATCATCATCAGCGCTACCGCGTCGGCCCCGAGGCCGCGCACTTCCGCCATCAGCTTCGGGGTGAGTATGAACCCGCCCATGTAGCCGAACTGGATGAAGAAGCCGACGACGACCGGCACCGCAAACGCCCGCTTTCGCAGCCAGGGCAGCGGAATCAGCGGGTGTTCGACGCGCCCCTCGATCCGCAGGAACCACCAACCTGCAAGGGGGAACACCACCAGTCCACCAACCACCCACGGGTTCGACAGCCCCCACACCGACGCACGGTCGATCGCGAACAGCAAGGCGCCCAGCGAGACGATCAGTGCGACCTGGCCCCGCACGTCGAAATGCACGTTGCGATGGCGCTTGGTCTCCGGCAGCACGACCCACGCAACCAGTGCGGCCGCCAGCAGCAGTGGCGTCTGGAACCAGAAGATGGCCCGCCACCCGACCGCTTCCACGAGCGGCCCACCGATGACCAGGCCAAGGACCGGCCCACCGGCGACGACCAGTGACCAGAATCCGAGTGCCCGCGACCGGTCCTCGCGCGCGAACAACTGGTTGATGATCGCCAGTGAACTGGGCCCGGTCGCGGCCCCGATCGTGGCTCCCACCACGCGGAATGTGATGAGCGATCCACCCGACCAGGCCAGGGCGGCGCACAGCGAGAGGGCCGAGGCGCCGAACATGCCGATCAGGTAGACGCGCCGCTGGCCGTGGAGGTCACCCAGCTTCCCCGCGACCGTGCCGGTCAGCGCCACCGCAATCGTCGGCCCGGAGATCAGCCAGACGAGGGTGGATGCACTGGTGCCGAGATCATCCGCAATGGCCGGACGGCTCACCGCGAGGATCGTGATCGAGCTCGCCACACCGAGGGCGCCGAGCAGCACTGTCCACGTGACCAGCCACGGCGAGGGCCCCTTGCGGCCCGGGTCATCGGCGACTTCCCGACGCTTGCCCCAGCGCCGCAGCAGGATCGACCAGGGCATCACGGCCTCTTCGTCGACCCCGGGTGCCTCGATCGCGACCGCGATCGCGGGATCCAGGTCCTCTTGCTCGCTGGGCGTCACGTGCTGGCCTCGGACATCAGGTGATGCAGCCTAAGGCGACGTCACGCCGCGCCCTTGGTCGTGTGACCCGTGACCGCCGGGCGGGGCCGGCACCCGGCGGCAAACTCACCCCCCGACGAGACGAGTCCGTTCGGTTGGGGCGGCCGCCATCGAGCGGCGGCTGGGGAACACCACAGACAGCAGACCACCCCAACGGAACGGACACGCTGACAGGAAACCTAGGACGATCGACGAGCGAGTTAGTGGACCTCGCCGACAATCAGCGTCTGAGTCTCATCCACTTCGGCGCCGGAACCGGCCGGCCGGCACGGTTCACTGCCTCGTGAAGATGCGCACCGACGAGCCGGGTGGGCGTGCCTCACCGGCGACGGGATCGGTGGCCAGCACCGTTCCGGTGGGTGAGCCCTCGATGCCCGAGACGGTGAACCCTGCCTCTTCGAGCGCGGCGGCAGCAGAGGACCCGGTGCGACCCACCACGTTTGGCACGATGATCGGACGCGGCCCGTCGGACACGACGATCTGTACCGCGGAGTCGCGGGGCACCTGAGTGCCTTCCGCGACGCCGACACTGATCACGATTCCTTCGTCGACGGTGTCGCTGTACTCGGTGCTCACTTCGGCCACGAGCTGCACGCCCTCGATCGCGCCCACGGCCTCGGCCCGTGTGGCACCCACGATCCCTCCGGGCACGGTGCGTGGAGCGGGGCCGTCGGACACGAAGACGTCGATGGCTGTTCCCTTCGGAAGGCGCCCCTCGGCGTCGGGCGCCTCACTTCCCTCGGCGGGACCGAACAGCAGCACGATGCCCGCCGGGTTGTCCTCGTTGAAGTCACTGGAGCGGGTGCCGAGCAACAGGCCTGCCGCCTCCAGAGCGGCGACAGCATCGGCTTCCGGCACCCCTGCCAGTGCCGGAACGGCAGTGAGGGTCTGCCCCTCTGACACCGTCAACGACACCGCCTCACCCTCGGCGAGCTCCGTTCCCGGCTCGGGCTGCTGGGCAAGCACTTCGCCCGCCACCGTGCCGTCGCGGCGCTCCAGTTGGACGGATTCGACCTCCCACCCATTGCCTTCGGCCGCCTCGGTGGCAACCGCGACATCGTCGCCGACCCAGGCCGGCACAACGTGGGTCGGTATGCGGATGAAGAACCACCAGCCGGCCACCCCCGCTCCAGCCAGCAGCGCAACCAACAGTGCGACCAGCAGGACCTTGCGGAGTGCGGGGCGACGGGACCGCTTGGCAAGCCTGTCGGGCTCTTGCATCGACCCCGGGGCGCTTGCCGCATCAAGCGGCTCGACCGGGCCGAGCCGGGATGGCACCGCATCGGTCAGCCGCGCGTGCTCGTCAGCCGCAGCGATGGAGTCGGCTCGCCACTCCCCTGAGGGCTCGAGGTCGTCTGCGGCGGCCAGGGCCGCTGCAGACGAGGCGCTGAGGTCGATCAGCAGGTCGTCATCCGCGGCGCCACCGGCTGCGGCTCCCTGGCCGGAACCCCCACCGGGCGCCTCGCCGGGATCAGGGTCGGATTCGCCGTGGCCACTCGTCGGCTCTGCGTCATCGGCCCTCTCGGAGCGCTCGACGTCATCGCCGACCTCCCCGACCGCTCCCAGCACGGTCACACCGGCGGCGCCGCGACCGACACGCAGTTCCGAGGTGTCTTCATCGGACACATCCAGCGCCACGAGATCGAGCGGCTGCGCCGGGCCCACCCGTTCCACCGCCGAGTTGAGCTGCGACACGAGGTCGGCCGCAGTGCAGCGGCGCCAGGGGTCGGTCTCGGTGGCGGCCAGCAGCGGTTCGCGCAGGACCCCGAAGTCGACCGACACATCGATGCTGCTGTCGGAGCGCATGGCGACCGTTCCCGCAACGGTGTCCGCCAGCATGGGCACGACGCCGGTCACCGACTCCATGAGCACGAGTGCGAGCGAGTAGACGTCACTTCGCCCGTCGACGGCCCGACCCTGCATCTGCTCGGGCGACGCGTAGCGGGTGGTGCCCGAGACCGCCCCGATCGGTTCCGTACTCGCCGCCGCAGCGATCGCCCGCGCGATTCCGAAGTCGGCCAGGGCCACCCGACCCGTGTCGTCGAACAGCAGGTTGGCCGGCTTCACGTCGCGGTGCACGATTCCCGCTTCGTGGGCGACCGTGAGCGCCCGCGCCGCGTCGCGACCCACCGCGACCGCTTGGGCGACCGACAGTCGGCGACCCACGTCGAGCATCGACTGGAGGCTGCCGCCGCCCATGAAGGCCGTTGCGATCCAGGGCACCTCCAGGTCGTCGACCATGTGTGTGCCAGCGTCATAGAAGCGCACGATGTGGTCGTGTTCGAGCACCGAGACCGAATTGGCTTCCTCGCTGAACTGACTGATGAAGCTCTCGTCGCCGGCCAGGCTCTCGTGGAGGACCTTGACCGCCACTGCAATGTCGAGCTTGAGGTCCTTTGCCAGGTAGACGCGTGACGACGCGCCGCTTCCGATGCGCTGGGCCAGAACCCAGCGCCCTGCCAACACCGTTCCGGTGTCCACGGATGTCCCAGCCGCCGCCATGAGGCCATCGTACTTCCGCGCACGTGTGCCCCCGGGGTACCTTCCCGGTGCTTTTCCTGTGGATTGGCCCGGGTCGCGACCGGCCGCGCTGCGTGGTGAGTACCGACGACGGCCATACTTGTGCCCATGGCCACGACCGACTCCAGCGAGGGCCGCGACACCACGCCTGGGGGCCTGAATCCCAAGGCCCGTACAGCCATCGCGTCGCTCGTGATCGCCGCTGCGGTGGTCGGGCTCTTCCTGACCGTGAAAGCGGCCAACACCGGCGAAGAAGCCACCTCACTGGCTCTGCCGGACTCCGTGGACAGCCTGATCCCGGCCTCGGGCGACGAAGTGCTGGCCCAGAGCGCAGTCGGCGTTGACCTGGCCAGCGGATTCGATGCCTACCTGATCGTCAACGGCACCGAGATCCGCGACGAGGGCGACGGCCTCGCCAAGGACCTCGGCCTCGGTCGCGTGATGTTCCAACCCGGCCAGGGCAAGGCCATCGAGTCGCTCTCGCCGGAGCGCAACTGCGTGATCGCCATGGTGTGGGCACAAAAAGACGGACCCGACGCGGCAGAGCCGGTGTCGTGGTGCTTCACCGCAGCCTGAGCTGCCCGGAGCGAGCGAAGCCGGTCAACCCGAACCGAGCAGGGCTTCGACCTCCGCGATGCCGGCGGCCATGTCGCCGCGGTCCTGGCCCATCAGCACCGATGTGATGCCGACCGCACGCGCACCGTCGACGTTTCCCGGGGCATCGTCGACGAACACCACCTGCGACGCCTGCAGGCCCAGACGCCCCAGCGCGAGCTCATAGATCGCCGCGGCGGGCTTGCGCATGCCCACCTCAGAGGAGTCGACCACGTCCTCGAAGAGCTCATCGAGCGGCAACAGCGGCTTCCAGAAGTCCTCGAACTCCTTCGCGTTGTTGGTGAGCAGGGACGTGCGCAAGCCTCGCTGCTTCAGCTCCCGGCAGAACCCGACCATCTCGTCGCGAACTCCTCCGCCGGCGAGGACCATCAGGATCTCGAACGGGTCGAGGGGTGAACCGTCGGGCAGCTTGTGGCTCGCCATGATCTGCTCGCGGGCCTGTTCCATCGTGATCTCGCCGCGTTCGAGACGATGCCACGGGTGGTCCGTGTCCTGGTCGTAGGCGCCGAACACGGCGAGGGACAGCTCTTCGGCAGAAGTGCCCCGCTCCTCGGCCGCCGCCACCATGGCGGCGAACGGGGAGTCAATGAACACTCCGCCGAAGTCGAAGATCACAGCCTGCTTGTCGCCCATTGGGCCCCTCTCGAGTAGCGCGGCAACCGGTCAGACCTCGCCGGTTCGCAACAGCGTCTCGAAGCCTGCCGCGTCCACGACCGCTATGCCCAACTTCTCGGCTCTGGTGAGCTTCGAGGCACCGGGCGACTCGCCCACGACCACCGCATAGGTGGACTTCGACACACTGCCGGGCGACTTGCCTCCACGGGCCAAGATCGCTGCGGCGGCTTCGTCGCGGCTGTAGCCATCGAGGGTGCCGGTCACCACCACGCTGCGACCGGTGAGGGTCTGCTCGAGTTCCTCGGCCTGATCGGGCCGTGTGGTCTCGGTGCTCACGCCCGCCGCGACGAGGCGGTCGGCCAGCTCGGAGTTGTGCGGATCCGAGAACCAGTGGTGTACCGACTCGGCGATCACCGGGCCGACACCATCTACGGCGGCCAACTCCTCTTCGGAGGCAACGCGGATCGCGGCCAGCGACCCGAACGAGTCGACGAGCAGCTGTGCACCTGTGGGACCCAGGTGCACGATGTTGAGGCCGAACAACAGGTTCGCCAATGGGCGCTGCAACGACGCGGCGATCGACTCGCGCAGGTTGGCCACCGCCTTGTCTCCGTAGCCCCGCAGTTCACCGATCGCGTCGAAGTCGAGCGAGTAGATGTCGGCGACGTCGGACAGCAGGCCCAACTCGATGAACAGCTCGACCTGCTTCTCGCCCAGCCCTTCGATGTCCATCGCACCGCGCGACGCGAAGTGGCTGATCCGAGCGAGCCTGCGGGCCGGACAGCTGTAGTTGACGCATCGGTGGTCGGCCTCACCCTCGGCGCGTACGAGCCGTTGCCCGCACGAGGGGCAGTCGGTCGGGAACTTCCAGCGCCGCAACCCTTTCGGGCGGCGCTCCAGCACAGGGCCCACGACTTCGGGAATCACGTCACCGGCCTTGCGCACCACGACCGTGTCGCCGGGCCGCACGTCTTTCGCTGCGACCTGGTCCTCGTTGTGGAGCGTGGCCATGGCGACGGTGGACCCGCCCACGAACACCGGCTCCAGTACGGCAAAGGGCGTGGCGCGGCCGGTGCGGCCCACGGAGACGTCGATGCCGAGCAGCTTCGTGGTGCGTTCCTCTGGCGGCAGCTTGTAGGCGATTGCCCACCGCGGCGCCTTCGCTGTGGCGCCGAGCGCCGCCTGCACGTGCAGGTCGTCGACCTTCACCACCACGCCGTCGATCTCATAGGGCAGGTCGTGACGGTGCTCCACCCAGTGCGCGCAGAAGTCGTAGACCTCATCGAGCGAGGCGAAGGTTAATGTCTGCGGGTTGGTGGGCAGGCCCATCGAAGCCAGCCACTGGAGCGCGGCCGAGTGGCTCGGAGGTTGCTCGACCCCTTCGGTGGGACCCAGCTGGTAGCACCACCAGGACAGGCCACGGCCAGCCGTGACCGAGGAGTCCTTCTGGCGCAGGCTGCCGGCGCCGGCGTTGCGCGGATTGACGGGCACCGGCCTCGGTTTGCGCCCTGCCTCGACGGCCTCGGCATTGTCGGCCTCGGTGCGCGCCACGAGAGCGTCGAATGCGGCAAGGGGCATGTAGACCTCACCGCGCGCCTCGAGCACCGGCGGCGCATCACCCTCCAGCTGATGTGGAACCCCCTCGATGGCTCCGACGTTGGCGGTGACGTCTTCACCCGTGCGGCCATCACCGCGTGTGGCCGCTGCGACGTAGCGGCCATTCTCCCAGCGGATCGAAACGGCCAGGCCGTCGATCTTCAGCTCACAGGTGAAGCGGACCTCGGAGTCGAGGCCCGCCTCTTGGAGTCGCTTCGCCGTGCGGTCACCCCACGCCCGCAGCTCGTCGGAGTCCATCGCGTTGTCGAGGCTCATCATCGGAGCCGTGTGCTGCACAGGTGCGAAGGGGGTGCGGCGTGCGGACCCCGGTCGCTGGGTAGGACTGTCGGCGGTGACCAGATCGGGGTGGTCGGCTTCGATGGCCCTCAGCTCGCGGATCAGCTCGTCGTAGTCGGCATCGGGGATCGTGGGGGCGTCCTGGCCGTAGTAGGCGTTGTCATGGCGCCTGATCTCACCGCGCAGCCACTCGGAGCGGCCAGCTGGGTCTGTGGGGTCCGGGCCCGAGGTCACGAGCCAGAACCTACAGCGGGGATGTGACGCTCAGTACCCGGCGGATACAGGACGCTGCGGCGCGTTGGCCTGCATGCGGCCGGCGAGCGCATCGACCAGCTCGAGCATGCCGCCGACCTGTGCCATGCCGAAGCCACCCAGCCCATCGGCGGGGCTGACCATCGAGCGCTCCCGAAGCAGGCGCCCGTCGACTCCGGCGGCCTCGAGGTCACGCCATGTGGCCAACAGCTGGCGCCACAGGAGTTCCTCGGAGGTTCCGAGTGGCCGGTCCACCGGCACCGCGCCCCATGCGATCCAGCCACCGTTGTCGAGCAACGCCTGGATCCACCGCGACCATCCCGCAACCGATGAATCGGCCGGCATCGACACGAGCGACACGCCGGAACTGATGATCGTGCGCCAGTCGGAGCGACCCGGCACATGGATTCCGATCAGTACGGGGGTGGCGCCCGCCGCATGGTCGATCGCATCGACCACCGGGTCGAGAAGCGAGCGGACCTGACGCACCGCCAGCGGGAAGGTCGGGTGCATTGAGCCCACGAGCCGCCGCTCGTCCATGACGAGCGCGATCGGCAGGTCGGGCTCGACGGCACGGACCTCGGCCATCAGCGCCTCCGCGCGATAGACCGACGCGATCCGGGCAGCCTCCACGGCGTGGGACTGGGCCACGCCGGCGGCGCAGAGCGCGAGCGCGAGGCTCACGGGGCCGATCATCTCGACTCGCAGCGCGCATGGTGCCTCGCGGGAACGGTGCTCGGGCCAACGCTCCAGCGTCACGTGCAGGGGTGCGAAGGCGTCAGCCCTGACCGAAGCGGCATCAGCGGGGCGGATCCCGAAGGAGGCGTCGCTCACACGGAGATCGCCCAGCCCTATCGGGTGGACACCTTCGAAGGCAGTCGAGGCCTGGGCCAGCAGGGAGAACCCGGGGTCGGCAGGCACCGGAACAGTGGGCATGGGGCGGCCGGACAGCGCGATCTCGACGGCTTCGGACACTCCCGAGGCCGGCGATGCCGCCGGCACTGTGGGGAGCCCGATGTGCAGCTCAGGTGTTTTCCCCATGACTCGTTGTTAGCGGTGGGCGCGCAGAGGGCGCAAACTGGGGACGTGAATGCCCCCGGATTGATCTGGCTCGTACGTGCCCTCTGGCTCGCGCTCCCCTTCACCCTGCTCGAGGGTCTCCTGAGCGCAACCGAAGGTTCCGCCGACGCCACGCGCATCACCGTTCAGGCACTGTTCTGGCTTCTCTGGGCGGCCGGGTTCGTCGTATCACTCGTACCGCTGCCCTCGACCCTCACCGCGCTGCGGATCATCGCTCCCGTGGCACCCGCGGCCGCGTTGGGTGCGGTTGCGGTCGAGGCACCCGAGGCCGCCGGGTGGACGGGCCTGGGGATCTGCACGCTCGCAGCCGTGCTCTCCATGTCGTCGATCGTGGGCGACTGGTTCATCGACGGCGGCTCATGGGGCGAGGAGCGACGCTTCGCACTCAAGGCGCCGGTGGCGCTCCTGCTCGGTCCGGTACCACTCGCATGGGTTCTCACGACCGTTCCGGTGCTGGCGGGCATCGTGTTGTTCGCGGCTGAGGTCTACGCAGCCGCCATCCCGCTCGTGCTGATCGGAATCGTCACGGTCTGGTGGGGTTCGTTCGCGCTCTGGCGCCTGGCGCGAAGATGGCTGGTGTTCGTGCCCGCAGGAGTGACGCTGGTGGACGACATGGCACTGGCCGAACCGGTCCTGTTTCCATCGAGGGCGATCTCGAGGGTCGGCCCGGCGCACGTGGACACGTCAGCACTCGACCTCACCGTGAAGGCTCCCGGGCTCGTCGTCGAGATCGACTTCGCGGGAACGGTGGAGGTGACTCTCGCCGCTGGACGCGACGGCACGGCCCAGGCCGTGGACACCGAGGGAGTGCTGATCGTTCCGAGCCGGCCCGGCACCGCGATCGCCCACGCCGAGCAACGCGGGCTTGCGGTGGCCCGCGACTGACGTTCAGACGGCGACTCCGCCACCGACCACGACATCGCCGTCGTAGAGCACCACGCTCTGGCCGGGCGCAACGCGGCTCTGCGGCTCGACCCAGTCCAGCGTCGCAGCGCCAACTGCACCCGCTCGCACGTGCGCCGCACGGGGTTCTCCGTGCGCGGAAGTCTGTGCGGCCAGTGTCCCCGCACCGGCACCGGGCACCCAGGTCACCTGCTCCAGGTCCTGTTGCGATGTGAGCAACGCTTCGGGCGGCCCGACGGTCACCACCCGGTTGCCCACGTCGACTTCGGTGGCGAACCGGCGATCCGCGCCGCCGGCGAGGTTGAGGCCGCGGCGTTGGCCGATGGTCACCAGCTCGACTGCGTCGGTGCCGCCCACCTCTGCCCCCGAGTCGTCGACCACCCGCGCTGGGTGCAGGTCGATGCGCTGCTCGAGGAAGCTGCCGCGTCCATCGGCACGCGTGATGAAGCAAACGTCCTGGCTGTCGGGCTTCGTGGCGGTGCGAAGCCCCAGCTCCGCGGCGCGCTCTCGCACCTCGTGCTTCGTCATCGATCCGATCGGGAACAGCACCCGGTCGAGCCCGGCTTCGAGCAGGGGATGCAGTACGTAGGACTGGTCCTTGGCGCGGTCGGCGCCGCGGGCGATGCGTGGGGATCCGTCGGCTCCCTCCACGATGCGGGCGTGGTGGCCCGTGGCGACCGCGTCGAAGCCGAGTAGCTCGGCGCGCTGCAGCAGGGAGTCGAACTTGAGGTGGCGGTTGCACTCCACGCACGGATTGGGCGTGCGACCGACCGCGTGGTCGGCAACGTACGGGGCGACCACATGGCGGTCGAACTCCTCGGTGTAGTTGAACACGTGGTGGTCGAGTCCCAGCTGCGCGGCGCTGCGGCGAGCGTCCTCCACGTCGCTCACCGAGCAGCAACCGGTGTCCGAGTCGCCGCCCCAGAGCTTGAGGGTTGCCGCCACGACTTCGTGCCCCTGCTCGAGCAGCACCGCCGCGGCCACGGAACTGTCGACTCCTCCCGACAGGGCGGCCATCACCCTCATCGAAGGCCCGCGTTCTCGCCTGCGGCAGCAATGGAGCGGATGTGCGACACCGAGCGGGACATGGCCGCAACCGTGGCCTCGACATCCTCGTCCGTGGTGTCGACCCCGAGGCTCAGGCGCAGCGACGCCGCGGGCACTGCCCCCAGACCGATCGCGTCCAGTACGTGCGATGCGCCGACCGCGCCCGATGCGCACGACGAGGCCGCGGAGGCGCATACACCGTTCTTCTCGAGCACGAGCAGCAGTTCCTCTCCTCCCACCCCGTCCACCAGCAGGTGGCAGTGACCCGGAAGGAGATGTGACCGGTCAGCGGGTAGGCCCAGCCCGGCGGCGACCGCAGGTCCGACGGTCTCCATGACACCCTCGATGGTGGCGGTGAGCTCGCCGGCAAGTCGGTCGCGACGAGCCGCCGTCGAGCGCACCCGCTCACACCGGTTGGAGACGGCGGCACCGAGCGCGGCAGCGAAGCCCACGATGCCGGCGACGTTGTGGGTGCCACCGCGGCGCTCCTGCTCCTGGGCACCACCGATCAGAAGCGGGTTGATGGGAGTGGGGTCTCGCACGACCAGTGCGCCTGTGCCCTTCGGGCCACCCAGCTTGTGGGCAGAAACGCTCAGCAGGTCTGCGTCGGCCGCCAGCACGGCCACGTCCAGCCAGGGGGCCGCCTGCACCGCGTCGGTGTGCACACCTGCATGGGGCAAGACGTCACGCACCACCTCTGCGACCGCAGACACGTCGTTGATGGTGCCGAGCTCGTTGTTGGCGAGCATCACCGACACGACGCCGGGCGTCGGCCCATCGGTGCGCTCGCAGGCTGCCAGCGCGTGCGCCAGTGCGGTCAGGTCAACCCGCCCGAGGCGATCCACGGCCACCACCTCACCACCGAGCAACCGAGTCGGCTCCAGCACCGCGTGGTGCTCGACCGCCGAACAGACCGGCCGGCCCGGGCGCGGCGGCATGCCACCTGTGATCGCGTGGTTGTCGGCCTCGGTTCCGCCGGAGGTGAACACCACTTCGGAAGGTCGGCAGCCGAGCGACCAGGCGACCTGTTCGCGGGCCTCGTCGACGGCCCTCACCGCAGCGCGTGCTATCGAGTGCGACCCCGAAGGGTTGCCGTACGCCACTGACACGCGCGCCGACGCGAGGAACGGTTCCATCGCCTCACGCGCCTCGTCGCAGAGCGCCGTGGTGGCGGCGTGGTCCATGTCGACCATGTCGACCATGTCGACGCGGGGTCCCATCTCGTCGGGGCCCTCGGCGGGCCCGGCTGCGTTCACACCGCCAAGGTTAAGTACCCACTGCCACGAGAAGAAGCCGGCGGCCGGATCAGGCCTCCGTCGGGACTCGCCCAACTGGCCACCGGCACGGCGGGCACAGACCTGGGCCTCGGGCGTTCAGAGCTCGACGCGGGACGACTCGTACCCCGCCGGGGTGCCCTCCCGGGCCTGGCGACGCAGCTCCCTGCCTGCACCGACCCAGGTCTTCGGAACCCGCACGAAGCTGGCCAGGGCTCCGGCCACATCGCGCATCTTGGACACGCGGTAGTTGCTCGGCCTGGGGCCCACCCGCCGGTCCATCCAGTAGGAGTGCAACAGCAGCGGCGGGTTGAACCCGGCAGCCGACGCCCGCGCCAGTGGCCCCCGCTCGATGTCCTGCGCGTCGAAGATGTGGACTTCCTTGCCCGCACCGAGGGTGCCGTCACGCCAGTCGCCCCGGTGCACCAGCACCATCACGTAACCGTCGTTGGGCCCGCTCGGGTCGCGCCGGGGAACGAACGTGGGCGGCGACGGGAAGGTGCCCGGCTCCTCATAGGAGAACACACCGGCGACCTTGCCCGACTGGAGGTCGAAGTGGGCCAGCGCACCCGGTCGACCCTCGCCGGGAAGGTCGGCGAGGTCCACCAGATGCTCGTTGCCCGCGTTCTCGTAGAGCCGCCACCACTGTTCGGACACGAGGTCGGGATCGAAACCGGTGCCGCAGTACCAGGCCTGCGTGACCCGCTCGCGGGCCTGGGCGCTGGAGTAGTCGTAGGTGGACAGCGTGCCGCCCCAGAACCTGTCATCCCACATGGTTTCGGCACGACGGATCTCGCCGGTGGCAGCCAGGATCTCGTAGCTGCCCATGCAGCCCGGCTGCTGGGCGATCGACACGATCCCCTCGTGGTCTTGCACCACCCGTTGCCCGGAGTGTGCCGTCTCTCCCGCGGCGAGGGTGATCATCAGGTCAGCCAGGGCGATGTGCTCGAGGTGAACACGCAGGATGCCGTCGTCATCGTCGACGTCGACCATCAAGTGACCGGCGGGGATCGGGATCTGCACCTCGGTCGCCTGCACGGGTTGGCCCGGCGGGGTGCGCCGCAGGTCTTCCTTGGCGATGATCCACAACTGCGTGACGTCCTGGTTGGGGATCTCCCGCGGCCCCCTGCCGCTGAGCGCCTGTGCCTCGATCCTGAAAGGCAGGTCACAGAACACCAGGTGGTTTCGCGTGGCCTTGATGTCGTGGATCGAGTCGAACGGGCTCATGCCCTCGACGGGCCAGCGCTCGATCGGCCCCGACAGTCCCCAGCGCGCCACGTGCGTGGGGGCGCCCGGCATGGGGAAGTAGTTGACGAAGTAGACGCACCGCTCCTCCCACGACGGCGCCGGATGGGCTGCCACCGGGCACATCGGCTCGAGCAGGCCCGGCGCCATCTGCGCCCACTCGCCATTGGCCCCCACGGGGGTGATCACCTCCATCGTGACAGGATCGACCTCGATGGGGCGGCCGGCGTCGTAGCCCACGAACAGTCGGCCGTCGATGGTCTGCACATTGGTGTTTGCCATGTTGGACACACCGAAGGGCGACACCTGTGCGAACTCGCGGGTGTGGAACAACCTGGGGTACTTGCGGGCGAGCATGGCCACGGGGGTGTTCATGCGCCGCGCCCGGGCCTGGAGGCGGCCATCGGGACCTGCCTGCATCGAGAACCGGTGCAACAGGCCGAACTGGTTGAACCAGTGGCCTGCGGGTTCGCGCTTGTCAGGCCCGATCACGAACACGTCGCCGTACGCGTCGACCGGCCAGTGGCCGTCGATGACCTCGAGGTTCCAATCCCCCTCACCTGCGCCGTGGAACAGATTGCGTGTCAGCGTTGCCATGTCCCGACCCCGAGTTCCCGTCGCCCCACAAACTAAACGGCGTTCAGATCGCTGTCACGCCCTGCCGACGGGGGCCTGGCCACCGACCGGCCCGAAGTTGGTGGGCATGACCGGGGCAACACCACGGGCCACGTCGCGCAGCAGCCCGCCCTCGCGCCACTGGAATGCCGACGCCACGCACACCAGAAACGTCTCGGGCGCCATTGCCGCCGGCAGTGTGTGCCCTATGCGCGGTCTCACCGCTTCTGCGAGCTCGTGGGCCTGGGTGCTGCGGACCTGCGCCGACAGATCACCGACTCGCAGGAGGAACTCGCGGATCAGAGCGAAGTCCTCCTCGTCGAGTCGGCTCACGTCGAGGTTGGCCACATAGGCCTCGTGGCCTGCCGGCGGGTAGAACACGATCGGGCTGGTCATCGACCCGCGAGTGCGGTGACGCACCACGACCGTGGAAGCGGCCATGTCGCCGAGGCGCTGCGAGGTCGGTGACAGCATGGCCGAGATCAGGGCCAGGAAACCGAGCGACAGGTAGATGTCGATGAGGGCCAGCAGCCCACGCACGATCGACTGGCGCGGGCGCACCGGCGAGCCGTCGGCACCGGTGACCCACAGCCCGAATGCCGCCTTTCCGACGCTGCGTCCCCGCCACAGGATCTCCATGCCGATGGGCCAGATCACCAGCACGAACACCATTGTCGACAATCCGAGCAAGACGGGGCTCACACCCAAGGGCGCGATCACGCCGATACCCATGAGCAGGGCGAAGGCCACAAACGCCTGGATCACCAGGTCGAGAGCCCGGGCGAACGCTCTCGTGGCCACGCCGGCTGTCGGCAGGTCGAGCACCACTGCCTCAGGAGTGACCACACCCGCTCTCACGGGGCCTACGGTAGCGGTGGAGATGGACATCGACCGCTACATCCAGATCCACGAGCCAGAGTGGAAGCGCCTGTCGGAGCTGTCCTCCAAGGCAGGTCGCAGGATGCCCGGCGGCAGCGGCAACCGCCTCGACGACGCCGAGATCGAGGAACTGGTGGCCGCCTACCAGCGCACGTCTGCCCAGCTCAGCCACGTGCGCACCATCTACGGCGACCCGGATGTGATCCTGCGGCTCTCCCGCCTGTTGGGCGAGGCGCGGGTCGTCATCTACCAGGGCCGCGGCAACCCGGCGCGGACGGTCGCCCGGTTCTTCACTGAGGCGTTTCCCGCCGCGGTCTGGGTTTCACGCCGTTACATCGCAGTCGCCTTCGCCTGCTTCATGATCCCGGCTGTGGTAATGGGGTTCTGGCTCGTCAACGACCCGGCCGTGCTCGACGCCTCGGTGCCTCCGGAACTCCAGCAGTCGATCGCCGAGTCCGAGTTCGCCGACTACTACTCCTCTGACGCGGCGCAGAACTTCGCGGGCACGGTGACGGTCAACAACATCTACGTGTCGTTCCTGGCATTCGCATCGGGGCTCATTCCCGTGATCGGCCCTGCGTTCATCCTCGGCTACAACGGCCTCAACGTGGGCGTCATGGCCGCCGTGATGCACCACGCCGGCGAAGGCCCCCAGTTCTGGGGCCTGATCACTCCACACGGCCTGCTGGAGATCGGAGCGATCCTGATCGCGGGTGCTGCCGGCTTGCGGATCAGCTGGGCGATCGTGTCGCCCGGTGACCGCACCCGCGGCCAGGCACTCGCCGAGGAGGGCTTACGCTCGGTGGTGATCATCATGGGGCTCGTGTTGTGCTTCGCCGTGGCGGGCTTCATCGAGGGATTCGTCACGCCTTCGGGAATGCCCACCGCCCTGCGCGTCGGCGTGGGTGTGGCCGTGTTGGTGTCGTTCTGTGCCTACGTCGTGCTGCTCGGCCAGCGAGCGGAACGCAGGGGCCTCAGCGGGCTCATGAACGAACTGACCCGTGACGACATCGCCGAGGCCGAGGCACAGGCCGCCCGTGGGGTGGTGATCGGCTAGAGGCGGCCGGTCGACTTCACGTGCAGGTACGTGTCCGCGAGGTCGACCGCCAGTGCACCCGGCTCGGCATCGACCACGATCGCTCCCAACGAGCGGAGCTTCGCCGCTGTGCGCCGCCGGTTGTCGATCGCCGTCACAGCTGCGACCTTGCGGAACACCTCGTCGTCATCGGCTGCTGACCCGCGCGCCCAGTGCTGCACCGCAGGGTCGCGCACGCCGGCCACCACCACGAGGTGGGTGCGGGTGATGAGCGGCAGCGCCGGTATCAACGAGTCGGTCACCGCCTGCTCGAGTAGGTCGCTGAGAACCACGAGCATCGCCCGTCGGCGGAACCGGGCGACCACCTCACTGAAGGCGCCGGCGTAGTCGGACTCGGACAGCACCGGTTCGAGCGCATACATCGCCTCGGTCACCCTGCCGAGCTGGTCGGTATGGCGTGCCGGGGGCACGACCGCTCGCACCTCGCGGTCAAAGGCGACGAGTCCGCAGCGGTCACCCAGGCGCGTGGCCACGGCGGTGAGCATCATCGCGGCGTCGATCGCGTGCTCCGCCCTGGGCACTCCACCGACCCGGCCGGCCATGACGCGGCCGTTGTCGAGCAGCAACATCACGCGCTGGTTGCGCTCGGCGCGGTAGGTGCGCACGATCGGCTTGGAGGCCCGCGCCGTGGCGGTCCAGTCGATCCGCCGGAACTCGTCGTCGGGGCCGTACTCGCGCAGCTGCTCGAAGTCGGTGCCGCCGCCGAGTCCCTTGGCCGAGCGCATCCCCACCTCGAGTATGCGCGCCCGGCGGATGCGCAGCTCGGCCTCCTGGGCGGAGCGGAAGGGCGGGTGGACCCGCAGCACTGTGGCCAGCGGCACGTCTCGCTGGCGGGCACCCAGGCCGAGGCGTCCCTCGATGCGCAGGCTCAGGCGGTCCAGCTCGAATCGCCCACGGCGCAGCGGCTGGACCGTGGTGGAGAGGGTCGCCGAACCCCCTGCCGGCACCCGCACACGGAACCGCCGCGACCCGGCTCGAAGCGACGGTGCCAACCGGTCGGCCACATGCACGGTGAGGGCCCGCCTCGACTCGCTGCGCACCGTCCATTCCACGTCGGCCCGGCGCCCGGCCACGACCACCGGCGGATGACGGCGCTGGAGGACCACCTTGGACGGAGAGGTGCCGATGAGCCCGTCGAGCAGTGATACCGCCAGCACCAGGGCCGTGACCACGAGTGCGCCAGCCCAGGGCTGCACCGCCTCACCCCGGTACGCGAGCAACCCGGCGGCCGCCACGAGGGCGACCAGGGCTGCGCGTCTGGTGGGCAGCAGGGACATGTCAGCGGGGTGCTGGCACGGTGCTGAGAATCGAGTCGAGCAGGCCGTCGGCGGTGACTCCCTCGAGCTCGAGCTCGGGGCGGATGAGCAGACGGTGACGCAGGGCCGGCTTGGCCACTGCCTTGACCTCGTCGGGGGTGAGGAACGTGCGCCCCGACAGCCACGCCCAAGCCTTGGACGCGTGCAACAAGGCGGCGGCACCCCGAGGGGACACGCCGAGGTCCACCGACGGCGATTCGCGTGTGGCACGGCACAACGCCACCACGTAGTGCAGCACCGGCGCCTCGACTGTCAGGTTCGCCACGTGAGTACGAGCTGCGGCGAGGTGAGCGGCGTTGGCCACCGGCCGTACCCCGGCGGCCGCGATGTCGTGCGGATCCATGCCGCGGTTGTGGCGGTCGAGCACGTCGACCTCCTGTTCCATGGTCGGGTAGCCCACCAGGAGCTTGAACAGAAACCGGTCGAGCTGGGCCTCGGGAAGCGGGTACGTGCCCTCCTGCTCCACCGGGTTCTGGGTTGCGATGACCACGAACGGGTCGGGCAGTGGCCGCGAGACCCCCTCCGCGGTGACCTGTCGCTCCTCCATCGCCTCCAGTAGCGCTGCCTGGGTCTTCGGCGGTGTGCGGTTGATCTCGTCGGCGAGGAACAGGTTGGTGAACACCGGACCCTCGCGGAACTCGAAGCTCGACGCATCGCGCGACGACAGCACCAGCTGGCCGGTCACGTCGGAGGGCATCAGGTCAGGCGTGAACTGCACCCGTGAGAAGTCGAGGTCGAGTGCCTGGGCGAGGGTCTTGACCAGGAGTGTCTTCGCCACGCCGGGCACTCCCTCGAGCAACACATGACCGCGCACCAGCAACGCCGCGATGAGACCCGACAGGGTGCCCTCCTGGCCCACCACCACCTTTCCGATCTCGTCACGCAACGCGCGCATGGCCTCCAACGAGCCATCGGTGAGCGGACCTGGGTTATCGCCTGGATCTGGCATCGAGCACCTCCGAGTGCAGGTCATCCAGCGCTCTGCTGAGCACCAGGAGTTCGTCCGGTGTGCCAACACGGCCGTCGACGAGCGTGTTGCGCACCTCTTGTGGCATGCGGCCGGTTTTCGCGGCCACGGCCGACACGAGAGGGGTGGGGTCAGCGGTGGGTGGCACGCCGAGGCGCACCGACAGGTCGCGACGGGTCTGGGCGCGCAGCACCTCGGCCGCGCTCGCAGGGGTGCCGCTACGCCTCAGCAGACCGCCCACAGCCTCGACCAGTTCGGATCCTGCGACTTCGACCGGCATGTCCTCGTGCACGGGACGGCCGAGGCGACGGCCGCGGAACCACGCGTAGAGCAAGAAGGCCCCGACCACCTGCAGCAATGCCATCTTCACAGGCAGCGGCATCAGGGCTACCGGGTTCTGCGTCCCACTGGGAGATGAGCCCGGAGCCGGGCGGGCCTCGACGAAACGCACCGAGTCGCGGTCGCCGAGCAGCGCAACCGCCATCGGGCCGTTGTCCAGCGCCCGGCCGCCTTCCTCCTTGTCGGGTTGCAGCCTGGCGTTGGCCCACACGTATGGCGACGCCAGGGTCACGAGCTGTCCTGAGCCCATGGAGTCGCGGGTCACCACTGGGCCGTTGCCGCTGTCGAAACACCGCTGCTCCCCCGCCGATGCAAAGGCCGGTGTTCCGGCGATGTCGTCGACAGCTTCGAGGTCCTCAAGATCGGCCATGTCACAGAACCCTCGAGGCACGGGCAACGCAGGGGTGCGCATGAGCTCCTGTCGGTCGATGGTGAAGAACCCCGACGAGTCGCCGAACACAACCGTTGCGCCCGATTCCGCGGAGGCCAGAACGGTGTCGAGCTGGTCGTCATCGAGGTATTGGGCAACGGGGACCACGACGGCCTCGCCCGGCCCGGCGCGCAGGGCTTCTGCGTCGGGCCCCGCGCTGCTCACGTCGACCCCGGCCTCGCCGAGCAGAATGCCGATGGCCCGGTAGCCGTCGGGTTCGGATGACGACACGTCGAATGGTGGCGCTGTGCTCCCTCCGGACAGCACCAGCACCGCAACGGCGGCGACCGAGATGCCGGCGACCAGCAACCACACGAGAGGGCTGTTGCGCTTCACGGCGCCTCGACCTCGACCCGGCCCGCCGCGGCCACCATCGCCGCATCGACGGTCTGCTCCACCGGCTCCGCCAGCACGGCCTCGGACAACGAACGGATCCGGGCGTTCTCGACAGGCCCGGTGGGCACGTCGGCATACCAGGGCAACTCGAACAACATGCATGCCGACTCGAAGTCGGCCGTGGCTCCGGGCGTGGTCGTGGCCACATCCTGCAGGAGCTCGCGGGTGGTCAGCCCTGCCAGGTCCGCCACCTGCTTGCGGTCCACCAGCGTGCGCACCAGCTCGCGGTAACGAGCGCGCATCGCCAGCTTCCACTCACCACGCCCCTCGTGGTCCTGCGCCTCGCGTGCCCACTCCGAGGCGCGGCGGCGGTGCTCGGCTTCGGCTTCGGACAGCTTCCCACTGTCGTCGTCCACCCGGGGCACCCAGTGCCGCACCGCCACGACGACGACCGCCAGCACGGCAGCCAGCGCGAGGATGATGAGTAGCCACCCGATCAACGACCCCGCGCCGCCACCGAAGGATCCCGCGGGGACGTCCACGCCGGGCAGGTCGTCGAACAGGTTCTCGAGTCGTTGCGCCACCCAGTCACCCACCCGCTCCATCAGTGACTTCGGGTACTGGAACTCGGGGCGCGCCATCACGTCCTCGACGTCATCGCGCCCCGACTGGGCGATGGGTGCGGCAGGCGCGATCAAGGGGTCAACCCGAGCGCATTGCTGCGGATCGACAGGTCCAGGCCCTCGCTCCGGCAGCGGAACTCCACGTATGCCCGCGCTGCAATGCATGCGGTGAGTGGCTGGGTGACGAGCAGCACGATCGACGACGCCTGCTGGATGGCGAGCAGCGCCCCTTCGGAGGGCACGAACACGCCCAGCAGGGCGGCCGGCCCCAGGTACAGCGCCGCCTGGAGGATCACCGAGATCACGAACGCCCCGAACGACACACCTAGCGCGGTGCCATAGCTGCGCCACCCGAGTCGCCAGCTGCGACCGAAGGACGCAAACGGCCCGGCCCCCTCCGCCCCGGCCACCACCGAAGCACACATCAGGAGTGCGTCGAAGAAGAAGAACCCCACGTACACCGCACAGCCTCCTACGACCTTGAGCGGTACGCACAGCAGAGGCAGCAGCGCCGCCACCCACCAACGGCGTGCGGCTGCGGCGACCAGGGCACCCCCGCTGCGTTGCCGGGAAGCCAGCAGGTCACTGACCATGACCCCGGCCACCAGCCCGAGGAACGACAACACGACGATCCGCAACATGCTCACCAGCCAGCTGGCGGTTGTGGTGGTCGATCCGAGCAGCGAGAGGCTCTCCAGCGGGGACCCGCTGGTTGCGAGCTGTGTGTCGAGTCCCGCGTTGAGCTGCGCGAGCAGGTCGACGAGCTGCAGCGGCAACAGCAGCGCCGCGGCCAAGGCCACGAACAGTGCCAAACCGCGCCGCAACAGGTCGAACCCGCCGTCGAGCACCCCCAGCACGCCGACGGGCTCGACTCCGGCGAGCGGATTCGCTGCCGCTGATGCCAGGCCGGCACCGTCCGGGAACCGATCGCTTCCCCTTGCCACGGCCACTCCGGCTGCGCCGAGACCGGCGCCGCCACCCACCTGCTGGCCGGGGCTGTCGGGCGCCATGGCGCCTCGGGCCGGCGGCTGCGCTGCGGCCACCCCGGGGGCGGACCAGTCGGCGCTCACCAAGCCCCGATCGTCTCGCGTCGAGGATCCGAGCCGCCCGCAACGCCCTGGCTCTCCCGGCCCGTCATGTGTTCATCTTGCCCGCTGGGAGCGCCCCGGCGGCACACTTGTGCTCATGCCAGGCGATCTCCACGACCCGGGCCGCTACGGCCGCAGCTTCGCCGACATCTATGACAGCTGGTATCCGGGCGGCGATGAAGCCGACCTGGTCGCCTTCATCGAGGGCGAACTCGACTCCGGCGGCCGCGTCCTGGAGCTCGGCGCCGGCACGGGGCGCGTCGCGTTGCCCCTGGCCGAGGCCGGTTTCGAGGTCGTCGGCCTCGACTCGTCACCGGAGATGCTCGCGGAGCTGTCGAGCAAGGATCCGCTGGGCAAGATCGAGCGGGTCCTCGGCGACGCCGGCGACGCGCAAACGTGGGACGTAATCCGGGAATCAGGTCCGTTCGAATGCGTGCTCGCCGCGTGCAACCTGTTGTTGAACCTCTCGGCTCCCGGCGCACAACGCGAGTGCATCCACGGAGCGGCCTCGGCACTCGGACCCGGCGGGCTCCTTCTGACAGAACTCACGCGGGTGCAGCTGCCGACAGACACGACCGACACCAGGGGTCACAGCGGGACGGTTGCCAAAACCGGTTCGGCCAGGGAGGTCGACGTGTACACCGAAACAGACCCGGACACCGGAATCGTGCAGGGCCGCCATGTCGAGCGCGGTGGCGAGAGCGCCGACGAACGCACCTGGGTGTTGCGGGTGATGACCGACGACGACGCGCGCCGCTGGTGCGGTGAGGTCGGCATGGAGCGGATCGCCGAGTACTCCAGCTGGTCACGCGAACCGACAACCGCTGAATCCCTTACGACGGTCTCGGTCTACCGCCACCCCTGAACCCCTGCAGCGACCACAGCTTCGCGGGATCCCACCCAGGGTCGGTGTGGAGCGGGGGCGTTCGTCTGTTGTCGCAGGGCAGGATCAGGCGTCGGTTGCGCCGGGGTCGCTGTCCACGCGACGTAGCAGGGCTGTCTGCGTTGCCACGGCGACCAGCCGCCGTTCGGCGTCGAACAGCTCGGCCGTGCCGGACGCGAAGCCACCGGCGGCTGACTGTGCGCGCGAGTGCTGTAGCACCCAGTCGGTCGGCACATCCGCGATGAACTTCAGGCCGATCTGCAACGAGATCACGAAGAAGAACCCGACCTGCCCGCCCAGCCCTGCGTGGACTGCCGGGCCGAGGATGTCGCCGGGAACGGCAAGCACCGCCGGCTCCCAGTGCCCGGCGTCGGTGATCGGTGAGTTGTTGAAGCGGAACCATGACGCCGAACGAGGCTCTGCGGGAGGCAAGGCCGTACCCCAGCGGAACTCGCCCATGGCGATGCGGAAATCGGTCTGGCGGTGGTACGGAATCCGGTCGAACGGGCTGCCCGGGGCGGTCTCGCGGCCCGGGCAGTCGAGCGGGTCGGCCACGTCGGGGGCGTCAACCCCCTGGAAGCTCAGCTCGGTCTCGGTGCGCTTGCCCATCACCACGACCACCACGAGGTCGTTGCCCACACCGGGCCCGTCAACGTTGTAGGCGCCATCGGCGGCCGACCAGAGCCTCACAAGGGCCTGCGCGCCGTTGCGGCCGTTGCGCAGCACCTCCACCTGCATGCCGATCGGCCCACACGGAATGGCGGCACAGAAAGTCGCCTCAGCGCCCACCACGCTCAGATCATCGCGGCCGAGCTCTGTCTCCGCCGCCCGACTGGCGGCCGCCATCGTGGTGCCACCGAAGGCATACACGACCCGCCACGCGAGCGGGATCACGCAGCTGTAGCGCCCGGGAATGCCTTCCACGGGCACGGGCCGGGTGTCCGCCCGTATGTCGCCGGGCTCGATCGAATCGAGGTCAACTTCTTCGAATGTCGCCACTGCGAAACCATTGACCAGCCGGCTCGTCGGCGCCAACTCGAGGACCGCAGCGAGACGATCGACGGCGCCGGCTCGCTAGGTTGGACCCATGCCAGGAATCAAGGTGAAGCACACCATCGACGCTCCCCGCACAAAGGTGTGGGCGGCAATCGAGGACATCTCCACCCATGTGCAGTGGATGGCCGACGCCGAGTCGATCACCTTCACCTCGGACCGCACGAGTGGCAAGGGCACCACGTTCGACTGCATGACCCGGGTGGGCCCGTTCGCCCTCGTCGACTCGATGGAGGTGACCCGCTGGGACGAGCCCCACGCCATGGGCGTGATCCACAAGGGCCTCGTCACCGGTGTGGGCGAATTCCGGCTCCGCTCGAAGGGACGCAAGGGGCGCCGCACGAGCTTCTCGTGGAGCGAACGGCTCCGGTTCCCCTGGTGGATGGGCGGCCCCATGGGGGCGTTCCTGGCCAAGCCGGTCCTGTGGGCGATCTGGAAGCGCAACCTGCGCCGCCTTGCAGACCTGGTGGAGTCGGGAGCCCTCAGCTGAACCACCCGGTTGTTCAGCCGGCCAGCTGGGGGAACTCCTGTTGAATCACGACCACGGAGGCGGCCGCCAGGGTCACGGCAAACGCGGCCAGCAAGCCGGCACGCGCAAGCATGGGTGCGCCGCCCTTCTCGTGTCCACCAGCCAGCACGAGGGCGCCGAGCGAGCCTGCGACGAGACCACCCAGATGGCCGCCGATCGAGATTCCCGGGACGGCGAACGTGATCACGAGGTTGAGCGCCACGAGGGTTCCGATGCCGGACTGCCAGGGGCTCTGACCGGCGCGCAACTGGAGCACCACCATCGCACCCATCAGGCCGAACACAGCTCCGGAAGCACCGACCGTTGCTGCGGTTGGGTCGATCATCATCACCCCGAGGGAACCGCCGAGCAGCGAGACCGCATAGAGGCCGAGGAACTGCATCCGCCCCACCACCGGCTCCAGTGACCGCCCCAGCAGCCACAGCAGGAACATGTTCATGGCGAGGTGCAGGAAGCTGCCGTGCAGGAACGCACCCGACACGAGCCGGTACCACTCCCCCTCCGCGACCCGCGGACCCCATGTGGCGCCCTGTTCGAACACCGGCCCCGCCGGTGAGTTCGCGCTCCCGCCCGTGACCGTCATCAACAGCCACACCGCGGCGTTGATGCCTATCAGCACCTTGGTCACGATCGGATCGGAAGCCCGTCCGAACGCGGCAGGCCCACTGATGACCTTGGTCGTGTGCGCCCCCGCACAGTCGGGGCAGTGGAACCCCACCGATGCCTGCCTCATGCACGAGGGGCATATGGGCCGCTCACAACGCTGGCAGCGCACACCGGCCACGCGGTCGTTGTGGCGGTAGCAGTGGAGCTCCTGGGGTTGGGCCGACGGGTCCGCCGGCATCGCTGGGGGCACAGACGAAAGGTACCGGCCGCGAGGGGTTCCGGCCTCGCCACCACTCCGCACAGCTGAGAACCGACTCTGCTCCAGCTGGTGCCCCGCTATGCGTCGCCGTCGTCGAGGAGCTTCTCCACCGCGCGCACCGGCTGGTCAACCAGTTCGGGGCGGTGTGCCACCTCGTAGGCGACTTCGTACACGGCGCGGTCGAGCTCGAACACACTCAGCAGCGCGTCACGGCTGGCGCGTGTGCCCGGCAACAGCCTGTGCACCTCGTCGACCGAGGCATAGCCCGACAGGAACGCGTTGAGGTTGCGCTCGGCCCAGGAGTCCGCGAGCAGGCGCAGTTCGTCGTCGGGTGCCTCCACCTCGCGCAGGGCGGCTGCCGCCACGTGGTGAAACGACCGCGTCATGCAGGCCACATCGCGCAGTGGCGAGGACGGGCGGCGGCGCTCGACCAAGGTCCTGCCGGCCTCGCCCTCGAAGTCGAGCAGGATCCAGGAGCGCTGGATCCGCAGCGCCTTGCCGAGCCGCAGGTCGCCGTGCACCCGGATCGATGCGCCGAGGTCTTCGGCGGTGGCAAGGCGTCGGTAGGTGGCTTCGATGCTCGCCGTGTCGAGCCGGCCTTCGGTCGCGTGATGGAGGTGGGCAGCCATGTCGCCGGCCAACTCCGAGCCGTCGGCCTCCTCGGCGCCGAATGCCTCCGAGAGCGCCACATGCATCCGGGCGACCTCTGCGCCGAGGGCATCGGCGTCGTCGACGAAGTCGAGTTTGCAGTCCCGCGGCTGCCTGCGGAGGTTGAATACTTCGCGCAGGGAGTCGAGGGCGAGTTCCCGCCCACTGCCCCGGGAGCGCTCCATTCGGCGCACCACGGCCAGGTCGGTGCCGCTGCGGCGCCAGACGGTCGAGGGCACCGACACACCGCCGTAGCCGACCCGGCCCAGCGATTCGGTCACCTCGAGGTCCGGGTTGGGACCTTCGTAGACGTGGCGGAACACCTTGAGCAGGTGGGCTTCGTCGAGCACCAACGACGTGTTGGTGTGGTCACCAGGCAGCGCCCGGACAGCTTCGTATCCACCTTCGGGGTCGATCAGGTTGGCGAACTCGAGTGCCAGCTCCTCGTCGGCCAGAGCGTCGAACAGCCACGCGTCTCCACGCGGCGTGGGCATCGCTCCGATCCGCGAGGCCGGCGGCAATTCGACCGGCTCGCCTGAGTCCGCACCGAGCAACAACTGGTACCAACGAGGCTCACCGGCGCCGCGATCACCGCGAACTTCGGCCAGGACCCAGAGCAGGCTCGGCCACCCGTCGCGCAGCGTGTCGACGCGCCTCACCCTCACCTCGGGGTCGGCCACCGCCGCGTACCACCGCTGCGCGGCGAGGAACGGGGCCAGCAGCACGCTCAGTTCGTTGGCGAAAGTGACGCTGTCGACGGCTCCTCCTGTCAGCAACCGGGGCTTGGCGGATCGATGCTCGGCTCAGACGGGTCGCAGCCCGCTGGCTGCCTTCCATCCCGCCGCGGCGGCCGGAACGGCCAATGACAACGTTGCAGCCGTGCCGACCGCACCGAGTTCGCGGTGCCACACAACTGCTGCAGCCGCATCAGCGGTGTCGCACACAGCCCCTGCGGTCACCCAGCGGGCATCCGGTTCGGGATCGGACAGCTCGACCAGGGCGCCCGCACCCAGCGCTATGTCACGGATCCCGAAACTGCGGGCCAGCCACACGAGCATGCCGGGGGCTGCCTCGCCCTCACCGGTGCGGGCGAGGATCCGGTGGGGCGCAAACAGCATCAGCAGGCCAAACAGAACGCGGCCGAATGCGACGGAGCGAGCAAGCGTACGGTCATCCATCGCTACATCATGCCTGCTGGTGCAGCTATCGGCGGCGTATGGCCATCATGAACTCGCCGGTGGCCATGGGCAGGTCACTCGTGCTCATCCAGATACCCGACAGACGCAGGATCCTCACGCCGAACAGGTTGGCGCGGCCCAGGATCGTGAAGGTCCGGTCGATTCCCGCTTCGGGGTCGTCGATGCTCACAGTGCCCGTGACGAAGCCGTTGTCACCGGCGGTTGCCTTGAAGGTCAGCTCGGTGAGGCCGTCCAGGAGTACCGCTTCGAGGAAGCCACCGCTGTCGGTGCGGGTGAGCGCACCCTGTGTCTCGGCGCTGATCAGGAACGAGTGGCTCACATCCAGTGGCCCGCGCATAACGAAGTCGAGGAACACGTCCTGGATCAGCGGACGGTCGATGGGCGACACGGTCACCGCGTCGGGGCCATCGAGCACCCGTCCGGTGTCGGGCTCGATGAACTTCGACGGGCCGGAGCACGACAACTGGTCGGCCACGGTCAGGCAGTTCGGATACGTGACGAAGCGTCCATCGGTGGTCCAGCCGAGCTCGGCGACGCCGAAGCTGGAGGCGTCGGCCGCATCGAGCGGTGTGATGTCGAAAGGTTGCCCGCCGGAAGTGGACACGAGCATCAGGCGACTGCAGTCGGGCCCGCCGCCGTAGACGACACGGGTGGCGTCGGGCGAGACCTTCGGTCCGCAGATCCTCTCGTCGACCACGAGGGTCTCGCGACTCAGGTCGTCGAGGGCGATGCGGGCGAGTTCACGCAGGCCCTTGGACGGGCCGACCGCGATCATGAACGACCCGTCGGGAGCGAAGTCGGGGTCGTCCACCGACAGTGTGGTGGGCGACAGTGAGTCGTTGCCCTCGGCCGCGACGGACAGGGTGTAGCGGTCAGACGTGCCCGGAATCCCCGACTCGACGGCCATGACGGGGTCCGCAGGCGACCAGGTGACGCTGATGATCGACCGTAGGGACGGGTCACCGATGGTGGAGACCAGCGCGCCGCTTCGGTTCAGGACCTTCAGGACATTGCCAAGTGGTCCGTCGGGCAGCGGGGCGAGGAAGCTCCCCTCTTCACGCGTGCGGCCGCGGGTGGAGGCGTCGGCCACCTGGTCCTCGGTCCCGACCGCGACATAGGAGACGCGGTCGCCGGTGCCGTTCCAGGAGATCGCCGGCGACACACCGACAGCGTCGAGCGCCACGTCCGTGGCCAGCACCTGCGGGTCTCCACCCTCGGTCGTGACCAGCACGAGGGCGCCGTCGGAACGTGCGTATGCCAGCGCATCGGCGGTGGGTGCTATCGCCACCGCGCCCTGACCCGTCGGGCCCAATGCAGCGGAATCGGCCACGACCGCAGGTGTCGCCTCGCCGATTCCGACCCACACCTGGCCATCGGCGTCGACGTAGGCCACCTGACCCTCGGGTTGGTTGGACTCGCCCTCTTCGCGAGTGCCGCCTTCGATCCCGCCGCCGCGGCCGGGCTCGCCTTCGGAGCCATCGTCGGTCCCGTCGTCTTCCTGGGCGGTGGCTGCCCCGCCGGGAAGCACGGCCGCGATCAACGCAGCCGCCAGCAACGCCAACAGGACGCGTCGAGACGATCGATTCGCACGCCGATCGGCCCCGCCCCGCGTTTCGTTCCGCATCGTGTCCGAGGTTACCGAGCGCCGGGACACACCGAGAAGCGCGCAGCGGCTCACGGCAGTCCCAGCTGAGCCATCTCTTCGGTCAGTGCTCACTGCGGCCCGGACGCTGGGGCATCTACCCAGCCGGGGCACACGCGAACCGGTGTTGACAGACGCGCGGAAGACTCGGGGTCCGGCCTGCTCGCCGGTACCCTCGTGTTGCATGAAGGCCCAGCGCAGCTTCACGGTGCGACCCCGCCTGCCTGATGAACTGGCAGCGCTGGCACGCCTGGCCTCCAACCTGCGCTGGTCGTGGGACCTGCACACCCAGGAGCTGTTCGAGCAGATCGACCCCGCACTGTGGGCGGAGTCGCGGCACGACCCGCGCCGCCTGCTCGCTGCTGTGGCTCCGCAGCGACTCGCGGAACTCGCCGGGGACAGCTCCTTTCGCGAGCGGCTCGGTGGTGTGGATGCCGAACTGGACTCGTACCTGCAGCGACCCCGCTGGTTCCACCGCCAACTCGCCGACGACGGCGACCTTTCGGACAGCCCTGCAGGCACCTGGCCCGAAGACACCAAGGTCGCCTACTTCTCGCCGGAGTTCGGGATCTCCGAGGCGATCCCGCAGTACTCGGGCGGGCTCGGTGTCCTGGCCGGAGATCACGTCAAGGCTTCGAGCGACCTCGGAGTGCCTCTCGTGGCCGTCGGGCTGTTCTACCGCCATGGCTACTTCCGCCAGGAGCTGTCGGTGGACGGCTGGCAGCAGGAGCACTACGTAGACCTCGACCCCCATGCCCTCGCACTGGAGCCCTGTGTCGACGTCCGGGTGGAGGTCGAACTGGCGGGTCGCACCGCATCGCTGCAGGTGTGGAAGGCCACGATCGGCAGGGTTCCGCTGTACCTGCTCGACGCCGATGTGCCGGAGAACCCGCCTGAGCTACAACTGGTGACAGACCGCCTCTACGGCGGTGACGTGGAGCACCGGTTGCGCCAGGAGATCGTGCTCGGCATCGGCGGCGTGCGGGCGCTCGAGGCCCTCGGTGAACCCGCCAGCGTGTTCCACACCAACGAGGGCCACGCCGGGTTCCTCGGGCTCGAGCGGGTGCGTGCCCTGATGAGCGAGCAGGACCTGACCTTTGCCGAGGCATTCGAGGGTGTCCGCGCCGGGTCGGTGTTCACGACCCACACGCCTGTGCCCGCCGGAATCGACCGGTTCCCCCGCGAGCTGATCGAGAAGTATTTCTCGAGTTGGGCGCAGGAATGCGGCGTCACGATCGAGGACCTGATGCGTCTGGGCCGAAGGCCCGGCCCGGATGCCGAGGACCGGTTCAACATGGCGGTGATGGGAATGCGGCTGGCCCGCCACCGCAACGGGGTGTCCGAGCTCCACGGCTCGGTCAGCCGCACGATGTTCTCCGAACTCTGGCCGGGTGTTCCGCAACGAGAGGTGCCGGTGGGGCACATCACCAACGGCGTGCACGGCAACACCTGGGTCAGCCCCGAGTTCTCCCGCCTGTTCGAGTCGGCCATGGGGCGCCAGTGGCAGTGGGACCCCTACGCGTGGGACGGCGTCGACTCGATCCCGGACTCCGAGCTGGACCAGGCGCGCCGCAGCGGCCGTGAACGGCTCATTGCGACGGTGCGCGGGGCGATCCGTGAGACCGCGCTGGCCGCGGGCCGCTCTCCCTCCGACCTCGAATGGGTATCCAGCGCACTCGACCCCGACGTGCTCACGATCTGCTTCGCACGCCGCATGGCGACCCACAAGCGCGCTGCGTTGCTGCTCAGCCAGCCCGACCGCCTGAGGGCGTTGCTCAGCGACCCGGACCTGCCCGTGCAGTTCGTGTTCGCCGGCAAGGCACACCCCCAGGACGACCGCGGCAAGGAGATGATCCGGCAGTTGGTCGCCTTCTCCCACGAGCCCGGCCATCGCCATCGGTTCGTATTCGTCGAGGACTACGACATGGCGATCGCCCGGTCGATGGTGCAGGGCGCAGACGTGTGGCTCAATACGCCGCTGAGGCCCCTCGAGGCGTCGGGCACGAGCGGCATGAAGGCCGTGCTCAACGGCGCCCTGCACTGTTCGGTCCTCGACGGATGGTGGGCGGAGTGCTTCTCGCCGGGCTCCGACGACGGAGGGGGCCTGCCCAACGGCTGGGCGATCTCCTCGGCCCCGGAATCCGAGGACGAGGAGCGGCGATCGGAGCTCGAAGCCGACAGCCTCTTCGAATTGCTCGAGAACCAGGTCATCCCGATGTTCGCCCGGCGCGACCCGGCGGGCCTGCGCACCGACTGGCTGGCCCGGGTCCGGGAGTCACTGCGAACGCTGGGGCCACAGGTCGGAGCACACCGCATGGTGCGCGACTACGTGACCGACGAGTACCTGCCTGCCGCACACCGAAGCGCATCCGCGGGCGCCGACGACTGGAAGGCTGCCCGGGAGCTCGCCGCGTTCCGCGCCCGCGTGGCGCGGGCCTGGCCCGCCGTGCGCGTCGACGACGTGCGCACCGACGAGGGCGTAGCGGACCTAGGTGGCGCGAGGGCGGTGGAGGCGGTCGTCTCGCTCGGCGAGCTCACACCTCAGGAAGCCCAGGTGCAGCTGGTGACGGGCCACGTCGGCCCCACCGGCGAGCTGGAGCACCCGGTGATCGTGACCATGTCGTGCGCGGAACCACCTGTGGATGGGCTCTACCGCTATACCGGCGAAGCACCGCTCGAGGTGGCCGGACGGATGGGAGTCACCGTGCGGGTGGTGCCCGACCATCCTCTGCTCACGGACGCCGTCGAGTTCGGCCGGATCGCCTGGGCCGGTTGAGTCCGGCCGGCCAGCAGCCACGACACTCGAGCGTCAGTCGAAATCGGCCTTGCCGGGACCGGACTCGAGGAAGCTGGCCACGCCGACCTCTGCGTCGCGGGTGGCGAAGCTCGCCACGAACAGCCGCTGCTCGAGTTCCAGACCCTCCTTGAGTGAGCCCTCGAGGCCCTCGTCGATGGCCTGCTTGGCCAACGCCGTCGCCTCACGGGGCCCGGCTGCGTAGCGGCGGGCCATCTCCAACGCAGCCGCGGTGGCATCACCCTGCACCACAGAGTCCACGAGGCCGATCTCTATCGCTTCTGCTGCGGGCACCATCCGCCCGCTGAACACGATGTCCTTCGCCCGAGCGGGGCCGACGAGGCGCGCCAGACGCTGTGTGCCACCGCCACCGGGGATGATGCCCAGGAGGATCTCGGGCTGACCCAGGTTGGACCCCTCCGCTGCGATGCGGAAGTCGCACGCAAGCGCGAGCTCGCACCCACCGCCGACGGCGACTCCGTTGACGGCTGCGATGGTCGGACACGGGATGGCCGCGACAGCGTTGAGTGCCGCCAGGAATGTCCCGCCGATCCGGCCGACCACGTCGGGCCCGGATACGTGAAACGGCGCCTCACCACCGCGGTCGGCGAACTCGGTGATGTCGGCGCCGGCGGCGAACACCTTGGGCCCGCCGGTCACCACGACTGCCCGCGGCAGCTCCTGGGAGATGGCCACCGCCGCTGCAGCAAGCTCCTCGAGCAGCTCGGTGCAAAGCGCATTCACCTTCGGATTCGCGAGCGTCACCACGTGGATTCCGTCATCGGTCACGTCGGTCTGGATCATCGGATCTGCCACGCCCGGCACGTTAGTCCCGCTCAGGGTGCGAGCCCGCGGGCGAGATCGTGTGCCGTTGGCCGACGGGCAGGGTCACGCTGCACGCCCCGTGCCAACAGCCTCCGCACCCTTCGACGGACCCCTTCACCCGCGCCGGGCAGCACGTGCAGCAGCGTTGCGGACAGCCCATACACATCGGACTCCGGCGTGGCGGGTGCACCCCGGCGGCGGTCGGGGGCCGACCAAGCGGGTGTGTGCCCGCCCGGACGCGCATCAGGGACGTCGCGCTGCATGACTGCGGCGCCGAAGTCCGCCAGCCGGGCGTGGCCGGCCGGATCGATCAACACGTTGGTGGGAGTGATGTCGCCATGAACGATGCCTGCGGCGTGTACGTGTGCGAGCGCCTCGGCCGACTGGGCCCCCCATCGCAGCAACTGCGTCACGTCCTCGCCTGCGGCGAGCTCCGCGATCGATCCACGCATCTCGTCGGTCACGGTCCATGCGTGTCCGCCCGGGCCGGTTCCCACTGTTGCGACGGTGAGCACCCCGGGGTGGTCTCCGGCTCGAGCCATGGCACGCGCCTCGGCCTCCATGCTGCCGCGCCGCTCGGGAGCGACGGCTTTCACCACGACGTCTGCCCCACGCCTACGGTCACGGCCGCGCCACACGGCGCTGCTCGCGGTGACCCCGAGACGTTCGGTCACCACGACGTGCGCGGGGAGCTCGAGCAGCAACGACAACTCGGCCGGATCCGCGGCGAGCAGGTCCTCCCGGGCACTCATGGCAAGAGCCCAGGCTCAATCGGTCAGGGCGTCTCCGCCCCCGTCTATGAGTCGGCCGGCCGCCGTCCAGGGGTCCGCTCCACCGCTGGTCACCGCAGCGAGGGCTTCGTCCCACAGGGGCCCCGAGAGCAGCACCTCGGCGCGTCGTGCGACTTCGGCGCCGACCACCGCTGCGAGCTCCTCGGTCAACCGGCGCCGGCGGCGCTCCGCCCCTTCACCTGACTCCGCAAGCCACTCGCGGTGCTCGCCGATGGAATCCACCAGATCCTGTACGCCGGCGCCCTCTGTCGCGACCGTGTCAAGCACCGGCGGACGCCATCCCGATCTGGGAGCCAGTGCCAGGCTCGACTCGAGGTCACGCCTGGTCTCACCAGCACCTTCGCGATCGGCCTTGTTGATCACGAAGATGTCGGCGATCTCCATCAGTCCAGCCTTGGCGGCCTGCACGGCGTCGCCCCACCCGGGGTTGACCACCACCACCGTGGTGTCAGCGGCTGCGGCCACCTCCACTTCCACCTGTCCGACACCGACTGTCTCGATCACCACCGGGTCGAAGCCGACGGCGTCGAGCACTCGGGCGGCCGCCGGTGTTGCCACCGCCAGCCCGCCGAGGTGGCCCCTCGTTGCCATCGAGCGAATGAACACGTCCGGATCGAGGGCGTGGTCACCCATCCGCACCCGGTCGCCGAGGATCGCGCCGCCGCTGAAGGGAGAGCTCGGGTCGACCGCCAGCACGCCGACGCGGGTGCTGCGGCCACGGAACTCCCCACAGAGGGCATTCGTGAGCGTGGACTTGCCGGCGCCTGGCGAACCGGTGAGACCAACCACCTGCGCCGCGCCGGACTCGGGCCATGAGATGCGCGCGACCTCGGCCAGCGACCCACCACCCCGCTCGACCAATGTCAGCAACCTGGCGAGCGATCCGCGGTCGCCACCGCGGGCCTCCGCGAAGAGCTGCAGTGCATCCACGGCGCTGTCGCTCAGAGCGACACCGCCGTTCCGACCTCGAAATCCTCCTCGTCGGGCTGCACCACCGCGGTCACCCCGGGCACGCGGTCCTTCATGATCCGCTCGATGCCGGCCTTCATCGTGACGGTGGATGCCGGGCAGCTGACGCAGGCGCCCTGTAGCTCCACGGTCACGACACCGCTGTCGTCATCGACGCCGCGCAGCACGATGTCTCCACCGTCGGCCTGGATGGCCGGGCGGATTATCTCGATGACTTCCTCGACCTTGGACAACTCGACAGATTCAGACATTGGGATCTCCGCACACGAGGTTAGACAGCCGACAAGCCGCGCCGGTCATCGCCAACGCCGGACCCGGCCCGGGTGTTCCCCCAACTCCGATGGCATCGCTCACGCTTCGATGCGCTGCACGTCGGCGCCGATGCCCTGCAGCTTCTCGTCGAGCCTCTCGTAGCCGCGGTCGATGTGGTAGCCGTCCCGCACGGTTGTCTCTCCGTCGGCGCCCAGCGCAGCCACGATCATCGCCGCACCGGCTCGTATGTCGAGAGCCCGCACGGGGGCACCCGACAGCCGATCGACACCGTCGATCACCAGGTGGTGGTCCTCGACCTTGATGCGTCCACCCATGCGTGCCAGCTCGCCTACGTAGCCGAAGCGCCCGGAGAAGATGTTCTCGGTTGCATAGCTGGTGCCGCTCGCGTGGCACTGCACCGCTACGAGGAGCGGCAGGAAGTCGGTGGCCAGGCCCGGGTAGGGCAAGGTGGCGACATCGGCCGGCTTCGGACGCGACCGCGCCATCGCCCAGAGGTCGTTGCCGTCGGGCGATATGCGGATGCCCATCGCACCCATGCGGTCGATCAGCATCTCCATGTGGTCCACCCGGGTGTGGGTGAGTGTGAGCTCTCCGCCGGCCACACCGAGCGCAGCGAGAAACGTGGCGGCCTCGAGCCGGTCAGGTACCACCGAGTGGGTGACGGCGCGGAGCTCTTCCACGCCGTCGACGTCAATGCGCGGACTTCCCGCGCCCACCACCCGCGCGCCCATCCGGTTGAGGAACGCCGCGAGGTCTGCGATCTCGGGTTCGCGGGCCGCGTTGGTGATGACCGTGTGGCCCTCGGCCAGCACGGCTGCCATCAACAGGTTCTCGGTGGCTCCCACGCTCGGGTAGTCGAGCACGATCTCTGCGCCGCGCAGGCCGTCGGTTCGTGCCTTGATGTCGCCGTGCTCCAGCTCGAAGGTCGCACCCAGGGCCGCGAGGCCGGCGAGGTGCATGTCGATCGGCCGGGCACCGAAGTCGTCACCGCCGGGCATCGCAATTCGGGCCTCCCCCACGACCGCCAGCAGGGGGCCGAGCAGGGCGGTGGAGGCACGCATCTTCTCCACCAGCTCGTAGGGAGCCTCGGGCTGCAGGTCGGCGCGGCGGACCACCTCGAACTCGCCGTCAGGAAGGCGCCGCACCGACATTCCGATCGCCTCGAGGACACTCATCATCAGCGTCACATCAGCTATGTCGGGAACGTTGTGCAGCACGTGGGTGCCCTCGGCGAGCACGCAGGCGGCCATCAACTTGAGCGCGGAGTTCTTGGCCCCGCTGATCCGCACCTCGCCCTCGAGCGGACCGGACCCTCGCACCACGTAGCGGCTCACGCATCAAGTATGGCGCCGCAGTTGCCCGCTGCCCGACCCTCTAGGATCACCGGTCGTGCGCGGGGGCCAGGCTGCGAAGCTCGATGTGGAGATCGACGAGGCCGAACTGGCGCGGCGCCTCAGGCCCCGCGACGACATCCTGGTGGCTGAGAAACGGCTCGACGACCCGCCGACGGCCACATCGGGAGAGGCGCGCTTCGGCGTCGAGCACGGCCCCTTTCGCACCTACGAGCGCACGACAAGTTGGGAGCCGACGGTCCCCGGCAAGGTCCGGTTCCGCCAGCAGGTGCGCTTCTGGCCCGCGATCCCGTTCTTCGGCGGCATCTGGTACCTGTTCATGCGCAAGCCGCTGCGCGACGGCCTCGATCCCGGTGCAAGGCCGCTGTGGGCACTTCCCAATCGGCTTGATGCCCGGCAATCGACCGTGCTGGCGGTCATGGCGCTGTTCCATGCAGCCGGTGGCATGCTCTACGCGTTCCTCACCAACGTGCTCACCTTCGCGTCGGCCGACCTCGGCGACGGCAGCGCGGGGGAGCAATCGGTGATCCTCGCAGTGGTGCGGGTCGGCTCGGTGCTGACGATCGCCACGATGGCGTTCGCCGACAAGGCGGGGCGCCGGCGGGTCACTCTGTGGGCGGCGTCCGCGGCCGTTGCGTTCACCCTCGCCAGCGCTGCTGCGCCCAGCCTCATCGCTCTGGCCGCGCTGCAGACCGTGAGCCGCAACCTCGCCATCGCCGCAATGCTGGCTGCCGACACGCTCAGCGTCGAGGAACTCCCCGCAGGCAGCCGCGCGGCCGCCCAGGGACTCGGGGCACTTGCCTACGGATGGGGGGCCGGACTGGTGGTCATCTCGCTGCCGCTGGCGGACCTCGGCGACTCCGGATGGCGACTGGTGTTCCTGACCTCCGCCATCTGCATCCCGTTCGTGTGGATCGGAGCGCGACACCTGCCCGAGAGCCGTCGATTCCTCGAACGTGACCTGTCGGCGAAGGCGCGCAAGGTGAGCCCGCGGCGGTTCATCTTCGTCGGGGCACTGTTCTTCCTGCTCAACGCATTCGTGGCGCCGTCCTCGCAGCTCCAGAACGACTACCTCCGCGCGGACCAGGGCTTCGCTGGAAGCCGCATCACCCTGTTCATCGTGGTCACCGGCGTGCCCGGGCTGTTCGGCATCCTGGTGGGCGGCCGGTTGGCCGACCGCCGGAGCCGCCGGGTGGCAATCGTCCCGGGCCTCTTGTGCATGGCCGGGTTCGGTGCGCTGTTCTACAACCTCTCGGGCGCGCCGATGTGGGTCAGCGCCACCCTGGCGGCGGCCCTCGGCACCCTTGCGGTGCCCGCGCTCGGGGTGCTGGCGCCCGAGCTGTTCCCGACGGCCAGGCGTGGCACCGCCCGCGGTGGGCTCAGCAGCATCGCCACGGTCGGGTCCGCGACCGGCCTACTGCTGGCCGGTGCGCTCATCGACACCGTCGGCTACGGAAACGCCTTCATGTGGCTGGCGCTGGCACCGATGATCGCCGCAGCGCTGGCGATGGGTGTGCCCGAGACATCGGGACACGAACTCGAGGAACTCAACGAGGACATCAACGCAGGGAAGCCGCCGGAGGGCGGCGGCTAAGACCGAGCCAGTCTCGCAACTCGGCCAGGGTCTTCTCCCCCGCACCCTTGAGGTCGTGGCGGCCCTCGAGGGTCACCGAGGTCACAGGTCCGGCCACGGAGTCCAGTGCGTCTGCGAGCTCCGCAGGCGAACCGAACGGGTCGCGGTCACCGCACAGCCACAGGCTCGGCACCGCCAGGTTGCCGAAGTGGTCGGTGCGGAGCTTCTCGGGCTTGCCCGGTGGGTGAAGCGGGTAGGCGACCAGCACCACACCCGCGACGCGCAGCCCCTCAGCCGCGGCCATCGAGCACATGCGGCCACCCATCGAACGCCCACCTATCACGATCCGCGAGCTGTCTATACCCAGCTCGTCACCCGCTCGCTGCACCTCCGCGACGATCGAAGCCACCAGCTTCGGCGCCCGGTCCGGGGCCTTGCGACCCTCCCGGCGGTATGGGAAGTCGATTCGCCGCACCGGGAACTCGGGCAGCCCGGCCTCCAGATCGACCAGAGACTGATGGTCTGCACCCGTGCCGGCGCCCGGCCAGAGCAGCACGGCTGCGGGGTCCTTCGGTCTGCGTCTGGCGCCCATTCACCTCATCCCAGCAGGATGCGACGGGCCGTGTCGAGCTCCTCTATTCGCACCGCGGCACCATCGAGCGGTGCACCGTGGTCGGGGTGTACGTCGCGCAGTGCAGCCCTGAATGCCTTCTGGACCGTGGAACGCCCCGGCCGGTCGTCGACGGTCGCCAGCCCGAGCACCCGCATGGCCCACGAAACGGGGTCAGCTGATCCAACAGCTGCGCCCATCGCCGATGGCACCACGCCCGGCCTCAACATGCCGAGCAGTTCAGGACCGACCTCGCCGCGCCAGGCCAATCCGGCCCGCATCGCGGCGGCCGCACCGCGGCGTTCGTCGCGGTGGAGTCGCGAGGCCGCGTAGACCGCCGCCAGGGCGTGCTGGATCGAAGTGCCGTTGCTGCGGTCGATCAGCAGGTCGAAGTAGCCGTTGCTGTCCGCCACCAGTTTCGTGCTGGAGCGCTTCAGGCCCACTCGGTCGACCTGGAATCGATGCCGCAGGCGCGGCTGCGGGGTCCGCCGCCCGGCCTCCACGTCGCCAATGAGTCTCACCAGATCTGCGAGGTCGTCGTCGTCCAGCGGTCGACCGAACGTCGCCACGATGCCACCCAGCAACATGGCGGCAGCGTCGGGCGCCCCGCCGCCGGCCAGGCGCAGTTCTCCGACCGCTATGCGGCGGGTTGGCGCGACGGGGCGCGAGAAGAAGGCCTCGAGTTCGGCCACGACCATGGCCTCAAGGTACGTCAGACGAGGCGCCGGAGCATTTCGCGGAGCTCGTTGGCAAGACGTTCCACAGATGGTCGCTCGGTGACGGTCCTGTCGGCCCCGGAGTCGCTCGGGCCCTCGGTGCCGGCCGCATCCGATTCGCCGTTGTCTTCGCCATCGGCGTCCGGGTCGTGGCTCTCGGCCGGCGCGTCGTCGGGCTCCTCAGCCGCGGTGAACGACATCGCCCCGGGCACTCCACTGGCCACATCGTCGACCGTGTCGCGGAGGCGGCCCGCGACCTTGTGGATGTCGAGCCACAGCGCGGCGTCTACCCCGAAGGGAAGGCCGGCACTCTCGATGGCGCCGTAGGCCTGCTCGATGCCCCGTACGCCGGTCGAGTCCTGCGGGTCGTTGGCGAGCCTGTCGACGACCACGAACAACTTCCCGAGCCGATCGTGGAGTTCGAGGCCGTCGATCTCTTCGCTGCCGTCGGGGTCGCCCAGCTCATCGAGGATCTCCTCGACCGATTCCGCGTCCTCGGCATGCACCAACAGGTCACCTTCTGCGTCCCACTCGTGGGCAATGGTGGCTTCGACGAGCTTGTCGACCAACTTGTTCTGCGTGGCGGCCGACCAGAGCGACACGTCGTAGCCGACCTTCTCGCGTGCGCTGCCAAGGGCGGCACGGGCAGTGGACGCCACCTCGTCGACCATCTGGTCCATCGCTTCCTCGAATGCCTCGGGCACCACCACGACGGTGCCTTCCCAGGCATGGGGGATCTCCCGCTCGGCCAGCACCGTGCGCAGGATCCGTCGGGTCTCACCGGCCCATGGACTCACGTCATACTCCACGGCATTGCCGGCGCCTTCGCCGATGGCGCCTGCGTCTTCGCCGTCGACGCCGGCATCGCCCTCCAGGCCTTCAGGGTCGTTGCTCACGGCGACATGCTGGCACGTTTGGGCCGGGCCGCGGACCAACAGGTATGTTGCGCGAATGGCAGCCGTTCCCGACCGCAACCTGGCCCTCGAGATCGTCCGTACCACCGAAGCCGCAGCGCTTGCGGCTTCGCGGTGGGTGGGCCGTGGTGACAAGGAGGCTGCCGACGGCGCCGCCGTCGACGCCATGCGCCTCATCGCAGGCACCGTGTCCATGCAGGGCACCGTGATCATCGGTGAGGGCGAGAAGGACGAAGCGCCGATGCTCTACAACGGCGAGGTCGTGGGCGACGGCACCGGCCCCGAGGTGGACATCGCCGTCGACCCGATCGACGGAACCACGCTCACCTCCAAGGGGCGCGGCGGCGCCGTGGCCGTGATAGCCGTGTCCGAGAAGGGCTCCATGTTCGATCCCGGTCCATGCGTCTACATGGAGAAGATCGCAGTCGGGCCCGCGGCTGCCGGGCACATCAGCATGGATGCGACAGTGACCGAGAACATCCGGGCAGTGGCCAAGGCCAAGAAGATGGACGTAACCGAAGTGACCGCGACGGTTCTCGACCGGCCGCGCCACGAGGACATCATCAACGAGATCCGCGAGGCAGGCGCGCGCATCCGCTTGATCGGCGACGGCGACGTGGCCGGAGCCATCGCGACTGCCTGGTACGACTCAGGCGTCGACATCCTGTTCGGAATCGGCGGCACACCGGAGGGAGTCATATCGGCTGCGGCGCTCAAGGGGATGGGCGGCGAGCAGCTCGGTCGCCTCTGGCCCCGCGACGACGAGGAGCGCACCGCCGCGGAGGCCGCCGGCTATGACCTGTCGCGCGTGCTTCACACCGATGACATGGTCGACAGCGACAACTGCTTCTTCGCCGCCACCGGAATCACCGATGGCAACCTGTTGCAGGGCGTGCACTACGTGCGCGGGGGTGCGACCACGCAGTCGCTGGTGATGCGATCGAGCTCGCGTACGGTGCGCCTGATCGACGCACACCACCCTGGCGACAAGTTGCCCTGGAATCAGCCCTGACCCGGCTTCGCCGGTTCTGGATCGCGCCCGACGTGACCCAGAGACGACAAGGCAACCGATCCTGCTGATACTACACCCCATGTGACCTAAGTCACATGGGCGTTTCGGGGAGGTTTCCCGGTTCACTGGCTCTTGGTGTTGTCCACCACCAAGAGAGGCACACCGATGAATTCCACCCGAAAGCTCCTGATGACGATTCCGGCGCTGGCCCTGCTGGCCGGTGCCTGCTCGAGCTCCGACGACCTCGGGGACGCCACTGCGCTCACCTCCGCGGAGCGGCCCCCACTCGTGCTGGAGGCCGCCCTGTCACCCGGCGAGGATCCGTTCACCGATTCCGCATCGGCGGTCAGCGAGGCCGACGTCGACGCCGCGACCGACGTCGCCCACGACGAGGTCGAACTCCCGGAGGAGACCAGCGACGACGCGGTTGCATTACTGCCCGGGGACAGCCCCGGGCTCTACGGCGGCACCGGTGACGAAGCCACCTGCGACACCGCTGCGATCAGCCGGTACCTGGGTGCGGACCTCGCCAAGGCGGAGGCATGGGCTGATGCGCAGGGAATCGGCGTGCACGGCATCGATCCGTTCCTCGACACACTCACCCCGATGGTGCTCCTGCACGACACCCGGGTCACCAACCACGGCTACCGCGATGGAGTGGCAACACCGTTTCAGAGCGTGCTGCAGGCCGGCACTGCGGTTCTTGTCGACCCGTATGGCGTTCCGAGGGTCCGCTGCGCATGCGGCAACCCGCTCGACGCTCCCGACACGTCCGTGAGCCATGAGCCGGTCGGCACACCCTGGCCTGGCTACGGGAACACACCCGTCGTGATCGTCACCGAGCACCAGCCGGTCAACGTCTTCATCACGATCAACATCCACACCGGCGCCGAGCAAGCGGTGCCAGCCGGCAGCGACGCGACGAACGAACCGCCGGGCGACGAGGAAGGCCCGATCGCCGAACCGCCCCGCACAACCACAACGACGACCACGACCACCCCCGTGTTCGACGGTGGCGACGTGCATGACGTCGACCCGACCACCTGCCTTTCCCGCTATGCAGAGCTGGTGGTGCTCCTCACCCCGCTCGGACTCGATCCGCTGACCGCGGCTCAGTGGTCCGAACGCAACATGGAGGCCGTCAACTATCTCGAGGCGGGCATGTGGGCCGAGGGCACGGAACTGATCTGTGACCTGGTCCTCGAGATGGAGGCTGCGTACCTCGACCTCTCGGGTGGCGCATGAGGAGCGACGCAGACCTCGCGATGGCGGCCCGGTCAGGCGACCGGGCCGCTGTCGCGGAGATCTACGACCGCTATGCGACCCCGATGTTCGACATGTGTTCCCGAATCGGATCCCCGCACGAGGCCGCCGACGCCGTACACGACACCTACCTGACAGCCATGGAGTCGCTCGATCAGCTCCGAGACCCACGGAGTCTGAAGCCCTGGCTGTTCTCCATCGCACGCAACCGGGTGAGGCGCCGGGGTCGGCGCCGCGAGGTACCCACAGAGGAATTCGAAGCAAGCGCAGGCACGGGGCCAACGCCCGAGGACGAGGTGCTGCGGGCAGACCAGGGCGACGTGATCGACGCGGCCCTGGACGGTCTGGAGCCTGACGACCGGGAGTTGCTGCTCCTGCGTGACCGGGTCGGACTCGATGGCGCCGAGACCGCCGACGTGCTCGGGGTCGAACGCGCGACGGTGGACCGCCGACTGCACAGCGCCCGCCACCGGCTGCGCCAGTCCGTGGTGGCGTGCCAAGCGGCGCGCCACGGCAGCATCCACTGCGACGAGCTGCGACGCCTGCGCGGCGACGGCCCCTTCACCCCCACGGTGCGCAAGCGCGTCGCGCGTCACGTCGAATCGTGCAATGTGTGTGAGGAGACCGCGGAGCGCGCAGCGAGCCCGGCAGCCCTGTTCGGCTCCCTGCCGCTGCTGGCACCACCGGTGCTGCTTCGGGACCGGGTGCTCGCCACGCTGGGCGTGGCGGAGGTGTCACCACAGCCGGAGAACGTGGTGCAGGCAAACCTGGGCCCCGCCGAGCCGGACGCCGTCCCGGCCAACCCGACGAGCGGCATGGTTGCCGCCACAGCTGGATCCACGGGCCGGGTTGCGATGCTCGTGACAGGCACTGCTGCAGCGGGGGTCGTCGTTCTCGCCCTGGCGTGGTACGCGCTCGCAGACCGGGGCGGCGAAGAGGATGCCTCGGCCCCGAACGCCGTCGAGAACGTGGCCACCTCGACCAGCGATGCGGTCAGCTCCTCCACGGCCGCACCAACCAGTGCGGCACCGACGACCGATGTCGCGACCACCGCCGACCCGTTCGCAGCCTTCTGTGCGGCGTTGGCGGAGTCGCTTCCCTGGTGGCAGGCCAACCAGGGCCCGGCCTCCCCCGCCCCGGCCGATGTGGAGGCCTACTTCACCACGAGCCTCGCCCATCTGCAGGAACTCGATGCTCTTGCGCCGGAGGGCGTCACTGCGGCCCTGGAGCAGTACACCGGGCAAATGGCCGCACTCGTCGCATCACTGACCCCGCAGTGGAACCTGGCGGCCGCTTCCGGCGGCACCGACTTCTCCGGCCTGCGCGATCTGTTGGAGAACGAGCTGCCCGGCCACTGCTGAGCCGAGATTTGAGACGCCGGCGCGCATCCGCGTTTGGCGGCGAAGCCGAATCACCTGCGGACGGAGCACCGTGCGCCGTCGACCAAGGAGGTGACGCGATGCGTCTGACCATTCGCAGGAGGGTGGCCGCGGTTGTGGCGGCCACAGGTGTGTTCGCAGCAGGGGTGGTTGCTGCTCCCGCCGCGGGAGCACAGGAGCCACCACCACCACCGTCGTTGGCCGACGTGTTGCTGTCCGACGGCAACGACTTCGACCGCAACGCCTATGACTTCGACATCCTCACCCAGGCCGTCCTGGCCGTGCTGGAAGCGAAGCCTGATTCGCCTGTCGCCGCTCTCACCGACGGCACCGTGCCGCTGACCGCGTTCATCCCCAACGACCGGGCCTTCTGGGCTCTCGTGGGTGACCTGACCGGCCAGTACTACGGGTTCTTCCGGGTCAAGGAGCAGCAGGTCTTCGACGCAGTCGCATCGCTGGGCATCGACACCGTCGAGACGGTCTTGCTGTACCACGTGGTGGCGGGCTCCACGATCGACTCCGACACGGCGGCCAACGTGCCCTTCAACACCCCGCTCACCACGGTGCAGGGTGGCGATATCCGGGTCCGTCCGATAGTGCCCGCGTTCAAGTGGATCGCCCTGGCGGACAATGACTGGGACGACTTCGACCCATTCGTGATCCCGAGCAAGTTCGACATCAACGCCGGCAACCCGCAGATCGCACACGGCATCGCCTTCGTGCTGCGCCCGGCCAACCTCGAACCACTCCTCGCAGGGGTCTGAGCCCCCCGGTAGTGCAGTGCTTTGTTGGTGCTGGATCACGCCCTGCGTGATCCAGCACCAACGAAACGCGTAATCAGGCGGCTTCGACGACGCCGAGCCGGACCTCGGCCCGCTCGAGCGCTGATGCTGCCTCGGGGTCGTCGGGGTCGGCCTGCAGAGCCTCCTCCGCACGCTCCTTGGCGGTCCGGGCACGATCGGCGTCGATCGTCTCGGCCAGCTCGGCCACGTCGGAAAGGATGGTTATCCGGGTGTTGCCATCCGCATCGGGAGGCGACACCTCCACGAAACCCTGGTGAACGGCGATGACCGTGTCGGATCCGTCGTCGGAGATGACCTTGACCGGGTGGGTCTGGAGCACCCCGATGAAGGGGACGTGACCAGGCTGGAATGCGATGTCGCCCGCAGTGGTGCGGCACACCACCATGTCCGCCTCGCCGGAGAAGGCGACGCGTTCGGGGGAAACCAGCTCGACGGTCAGGGGCATCAGGCTTCCTTTTCGAGTTCCGCTGCCCGGCGCATGACGTCGTCCGCGCCACCGACGTTGAGGAACGCCTGCTCGGGCAGGTGGTCCAGATCGCCGTTGACCAGCATCTCGAAGGACTCCACGGTCTCCTCGACAGGGGTGAAGATGCCGGGCAGGCCGGTGAAGACCTCGGCCACGAACATGGGCTGGGCGAGGAACTTCTGGATGCGGCGGGCGCGGTTCACGGCGATGCGGTCCTCTTCGGACAGCTCGTCGATGCCGAGAATGGCGATGATGTCCTGCAGCTCCTTGTAGCGCTGGAGCATCTCCTGCACCTGACGGGCCACGTTGTAGTGGCGGTCACCGACGACCTCGGGAGTGAGGATCGATGATGACGACGCCAGCGGGTCCACCGCCGGGTAGATGCCGAGCGAGGCGATGTCACGGCTGAGCTCGGTGGTGCCGTCGAAGTGCGTGAACGCTGTGAACGGGGCCGGGTCGGTGTAGTCGTCCGCAGGCACGTACACGGCCTGCAGCGAGGTGATCGAACGGCCGCCGGTGGAGGTGATGCGCTCCTGGAGCTCACCCATCTCGTCTGCGAGGGTCGGCTGGTAGCCCACAGCCGCGGGCATGCGGCCGAGGAGGGTGGAGACCTCCGACCCGGCCTGGGTGAAGCGGAAGATGTTGTCGATGAACAGCAGCACGTCCTGGCCCTGCACATCGCGGAAGTACTCGGCCATCGTGAGCGCCGAAAGGGCAACGCGGAGGCGCACGCCGGGCGGCTCGTCCATCTGGCCGAACACGAGGGCTGCCTTGTCGAGCACCGAGCCGGACTCGCCCATGGCGGTCTCGCCCATCTCGATGAACAGGTCGGTGCCCTCACGGGTGCGCTCGCCGACACCGGCGAACACCGACACACCACCGAACTGGGTGGCCACACGGTTGATCATCTCGGTGATCAGAACGGTCTTGCCGACGCCGGCACCGCCGAACAGGCCGATCTTGCCGCCCTGGAGGTACGGAGTGAGGAGGTCGATCACCTTGATGCCCGTGGCGAACATCTGGGCCTTGGGCTCGAGCGTGTCGAACGCCGGGGCCTCGCGGTGGATCGCCCAGCGCTCGTCGACCTCGACGCTGTCGACATCGAGGGGCTCACCGAGCACGTTGAACACGTGGCCCAGGGTCACGTCGCCGACAGGCACGGTGATGCCGGTGCCGAGGTTTCGCACGGCGGCACCGCGCACTAGGCCGTCGGTCGGCTTCATGGCGATCGCACGCACACGGTTGTCGCCGATCTGCTGGGCGACCTCGGCGACCACCGCTGTCTCGTTGCCGTCCACCTCGATGGTGAACTCGAGAGCCGCGTTGATCGCCGGCAGTGCGGAGGGTGGGAACTCGACGTCGACCACGGGGCCGGCGATGGCGACGATGCGCCCATCGGTGAGTTCGGGTTCGGTGACAGTCATTCTTCTTGTCTCCTTCAGAACGAATCGTGCCCGATCACGTGACGTACGTGATCCCCGATGTGCTTCGGGAACGGGTCTGAGAACATGTGGTCGAGAATCAGGTCTTCGGGGTCGCCGCGGTCCTCCGAGAGCGCCTCGGCACCGCCGATGATCTCCATGATCTCGGTGGTGATGGCGTCCTGGCGGACCTGGTTGATCTTGCGGGTGAGCTTCACGATGAGCTCCTCCGCGTTGTCGGTGGCGGCCTTCATCGCCCGCTGGCGCGAGGCGTGCTCGGAAGCCGCGGAGTCGAGCAAGGCGGCGAAGAGACGGGCCTCCACGTAACGGGGAAGCAGTGACTCGAGCACCTGTGCGGGCGAGGGCTCGAACTCGAAGCCGGCGGTCGCACCGGCGTCGCCACCCTCGGCCATCCTCTCCTCGCGCTCGAGGGGCAGGAAGCGGCGCACCACGGGCTCCTGGGAGCCGAGCGAGATGAAGCGCGTGTACGCGAGCAGGATCTGATCGCAACCGCCGTTGATGAACAGGTCGCTGACCCGGGCCGCAACGGCTGCGGCGTCCTCGAAGGTCGGCTTGTCGGAGATACCTTCGAACTGGGCGTCGATCCGGTAGTTGCGGAAGCTGAAGTAGGCCTCGGCCTTGCGCCCGACGGTGACCAGTGCGTAGTCACGGCCCTCGGAGCGGGCTGCCTGCACCTCGCGCTCAGCGGTGCGGATCACCGATGAGTTGAACGCACCTGCCAGGCCGCGGTCGGCCGCCATGCAGACGACGCCGATCTTCTTGGGGTCCTCGACTGGCCGCAGAAGCGGATGGTCGACCTCTGCGCCGCCGGCGGCGAGGTCCTGGATGACGGTGGTGATGTGCTCTGCGTAGGGACGGGCCTCATTGGCGCGCTGCTGGGCCTTCGCGACGCGGGTGGCCGCGATCAGCTCCATTGCGCGCGTGATCTTCTTGGTGTTCTGGACGCTGCCGATGCGGCGTCGCAGTACCCGTTCCTGTGCGCCTGCCATCGATCAGGCCCCAGCCTCGTCGGAGTCACCGTCGCGCTCGATCTCTTCCTCGGGAAGGTGACGGGTGCCGCGCTTCACCGTCGCCTCGGCGTCGCCCTGGTCCTCGGCGTCGGGCGCGGCGCCCTCCACCGTCGAAGCGACGAACTGCTCGGCGTAGGCCTTGATGATCTCCTCGAAGGCATCCTCGTCCTCGAGCTTGCCGCTCTCGCGGATCCCGTCGAGGACGTTGCCGTGGCGGGTCGAGAACCACTCGAGCAGGCCGTCGGCGAACCGGGACACGTCTTCGGTCTCGATGTCATCGAGGTAGCCGCGGGTGCCTGCGAAGATCACCACGCACTGGTCCTCGACCGGCATGGGGGAGTTGATGCCCTGCTTGAGAAGCTCGGTGAGGCGGTAGCCACGCTCGAGCTGGGCCTTCGACACTGCGTCGAGGTCGGAACCGAAGGCTGCGAACGCCTCCAGCTCACGGAACTGCTGCAGATCTGACTTGAGCGTGCCGACAGCGGTCTTCATCGCCTTGATCTGCGCGGCCGAGCCGACTCGGGACACCGAGATACCAACGTCGACAGCAGGTCTCACACCCGACTTGAAAAGGTCGTCCTGCAGGAAGATCTGGCCGTCGGTGATCGAGATCACGTTGGTCGGGATGAACGCCGAGACGTCACCGGCCTTGGTCTCGATGACCGGCAGCGCGGTGAGCGAGCCTGCGCCGTTCTCGTCGGAGAGCTTTGCGGCACGCTCGAGCAGGCGGCTGTGCAGGTAGAAGACGTCGCCGGGGTATGCCTCGCGGCCCGGCGGGCGGCGCAGCAGCAGCGACACCTGGCGGTACGCCTCGGCCTGCTTGGAGAGGTCGTCATAGACGATGAGACCGTGCTCGCCGTTCTCCATCCAGTGCTGGCCCATGGCGCAGCCGGCGTAGGGGGCGAGGTACTTGAACGGCGCCGGGTCCGAAGCGGGGGCCACCACGACCACCGTGTACTCCATGGCACCGGCCTCTTCGAGGGTCGCCACGGTCTGGGCGACGGTGGAGGCCTTCTGGCCGATGGCGACGTAGATGCACTTCACGCCGAGGCCACGCTGGTTGAGGATCGTGTCGATGGCGACCGTGGTCTTGCCGGTCTTGCGGTCGCCGATGATCAGCTCGCGCTGGCCACGGCCAACCGGGATCAGGGAGTCGATCGCCTTGATGCCGGTCTGCATCGGCTCGTGCACGGGCTTGCGACCCATGATGCCGGGAGCCTGGATCTCCATGCGGCGGGGCTCGGTGTTGGTGAGCGCTCCCTTGCCGTCCACGGGCTGGCCGAGCGTGTTGACCACGCGGCCGAGGACGCCGTCACCGACGGGCACCGACAGGATGTCGCCGGTGGCCTTGACGGTCTGGCCCTCTTCGATGGACTCGACCTCGCCGAGCACAACGGCACCGATCGACTCCTCGTCGAGGTTGAGTGCGAGGCCGACAACGCCTGACTCGAACTCGAGCAGCTCGTTCACTGCTGCGTCGGGAAGGCCCGACACTCGGGCAATTCCGTCGCCGACCTCGACGACATGGCCGACCTGGGTCAGGCTCGTGTCGGCGGTGAAGCCGTCGAGGTTCTTGCGGATTGCGGCGGTGATATCGCCGGTGTTGATGGTCAGTTCAGCCACAGCTGCTCCTAGAAGGCTTCACGAAGCTGGTTGAGGCGGGCGCGGACCGAACCATCGATGACTTCGTCACCGATCTGGGTCACGACCCCGCCCATTACGGTCGGGTCGACAATGTTGCGGACGCTCACCTGGCGGCCGAGCTTGGCCGTGAGCGCCTCTTCGAGGCGTGCGATCTGCTCGTCGGTGAGCGGGACCGCGGAACGGGCCTCAGCGACTACTGCGCCGGTGCCCTCGGCCGCGATGCGGCTCATCTCGCGGGCGATGGCCGGCAGCTCCGAACCGCGGCCGACCGCCACGACCATCGACGCGAGCGCCGTGGTGAGGGCAGAGGCCTTGCCGTCGAGCAGGTCCTCGATGACCTGCGCCCGCCGCTCCGCCGGAAGGCGGGAGTCGGTGACGGTCGAGCGGAGCTGTTCGTCGGATTCGACGGCCTGGCCGACGGAGAACATCTGGTCGGCCACCGTGTCGAGGTCGCCCTCGGCGCGTGCGATGGCGAGCAGGGCCTCGGCATAGGCGGTGGTTCGGGTGTCGGTCATCTCTCGTCTCAGTTCTGGGAGCCGATGTCGTTGATGTAGGAGTCGATCAGACGCTGCTGACTCGCAGTGTCCAGCTCGTCCTCGACGACCTTCTCGGCGGCGCCGAGTGCCAGGCGGGAGAGCTCCCCTGCCAGGTCGGCCTCCATCTGGTTTCGGGTGGCTGTGAGGTCCACTTCGGCGCGCTCGTTGACCGAGACCACATCACGTTCGGCTCGGGCGGCGATGTCAGCGGTGAGCGCATCTGCTGACTGTCGGCCCTCCTCGATGATCCGTGTGGCCTCGGCGTCGGAGTCGGCGAGTGCGGCCTTGATGCGGTCGCGCTCGGCCTCGGCGTCGCTGCGTGCTTTGGCTGCGGCGTCCAGGCTGTCGGCGATCTTTGCGGTGCGGTTCGAAAAGAAGTCACTGCCTGGCTTCTTGGCGAACTTCCACAGCAGGGCCATGACGATGAGGAACGCCAGGGAGCCCCAGAACACCTCACGCATGTCGTGTGGGAACCAGGCGCCGTTCTCGGCACCCTCCTCGATGGCGAAGAGGAAGAAGCTGTTCATCGGGACTCCTCCACGAACGAGTCGATGGCGGCGCGGTGCGAACCGGCCTCCACGGGTGCGTCGACGACCTTCGAGGCAGCGGTCACGGCCAGGTCGGCGACGTCGCCGCCCATGGCACCGATGGCCGCTGCGCGGGCAGCCTCGAGTTCGGCCATCGCAGCCTGACGCTGCTCGGCCACCTCGGACTCAGCCGCCGCCACCTTCTGGCCACGCTCGTGCTCTGCGGCCGCACGGGCCTCCTCCAGCACGGTCGCTGCCGCGGCGCGGGCCTCGGCGATGGTGGCGTCGTAGTCACGGCGCACCTGCTCGGCTGCGACCTTGGCTTCCTCGGCCGCCTCGAGATCTGCGATCTCCTTGGCGCGTCGCTCCTCGCGGACCTTCAGCAGCGGTGGCAGCAGCCAGTACCGCATCAGGATCCACAGCGAGAAGAACGCCACCGCACCCCAGAAGATCTCCCCGATGGTGTCGGGGATGACGGGGTTGATGTCGGTGGGATCCCCCTCGGCCGCGAGGGCGAGAAGTGAGGCCAACATCAGACGAACTTGAGGAGGATGAAGACCACGAAGCCGATGAGGGCGAGTGCCTCGGTGAAGGCGATGCCCAGGAACATGGTGGTCTGGACCTGACCGGCCGACTCGGGCTGGCGGGCCATGGCCTGCACGGCCTGGCCAACGAGGTAACCGATGCCGATGCCGGGCCCGATGGCGGCGAGGCCGTAGGCCATGCCGGCACCGGAAGCGGCGGAAATCGACTTGGCTTCGTCACCGTCGATGCCCTCGGGGAACTGCTGCAGAACCTCGACTGCTGCGTTGGTAAGTGCGCTCATTGTTGTTTCTTTCTCCTGTTCGGTGACCGGCTGGGCCGGCCTCGTGATCAGATCTGTTGGTGGTTGCGGACGGTTGGTGGGCCCGGCTCAGTGCGCCGGGTGCAGTGCGCCGCCTATGTACACAGCGGTGAGCAGGCTGAAGATGAAGGCCTGCAGGAAGGCCACCATGAACTCGAATGCGGTGAAGGCGACGAGCATGGCGAAGCTCAGCGTTCCCACGACGAGCATGATGCTGCCCACCATCAGCGTGATGGTGAGCACCGAGAAGGTGACCAGCAGGATGTGACCCGCCAGCATGTTCGCGAAGAGTCGGACTGCCAGCGAGAAGGGCCGGATGATGAAGGTCGAAAGGAACTCGATCGGCGTCACCAGCAGGTACAGGGCCTTCGGCACTCCCGGCGGGAACAGCGCTTCCTTGAGGTACCCGAGGCCGTGGTGCTTCAGACCCACCCCGATGAACATGACCCAGGCGACGAGCGCCAGCATCAACGGATTGGCCATGCGGGCATTTGCCGGCATGTGCGCGGTGGGGATCACCTCGAAGAGGTTGCCGATCCAGATGAAGAAGAACATCGAGATCAGCATCGGCAGGTAGCGCATGCCATCGGGCCCGATCGCCGGGAGCACGACCTGCTCCTCGACGAAGTCGATCGAGGTCTCTGCCACGTTCTGCACGCCCTTGGGCACCAGCTGGGCCTTGCGCTTCGCGAACCAGAACAGGATCACGGGGGCGATCATGCCGATCATGGAGATCAGGGCGATCTTGTTGAACGCCCACCAGTTGTCACCACCGAAGTACGAGGGCCAGATCACGATCAGGTTGATCGGCGGGAACTCCACGCCCCCGCCGCCACCTTCGGCAGCGAGCAGGACTGGGTTGGCGAGCGCAGCGAGCATCGAGCGGGCTCCTATTTCTGAGGCAGGTAGGGATTGGGCTCGTCACCGGGCTTGAGGCCCGGGAAGGCGAGCGACGACGAGATGTGGCGCATCTCCCAGAAGAGCAGCACCAGGTGGGTGGCTACCAGAGTGATGCCGAATGGCACCAACTCGAGCCAGGCGGCGTCCTTCACGAGAAGCACGGCAATGAAGATGAGGCCAAGCCTCAGCAAGAAGCCGAACAGGGCAGCTGCGCCCATGACGGCTGCCGAGATGCGGCCCGTCACGGCAAGCATCCAGCCGGCGAGCAGGAAGTTCACGACCACGATCGCGAGTGCGTACAGGGTGGAGGCCACCCCATCGATGCCCCAGATCGCGGCGCTCACGAAGATGACCACCGGAAGGAGCCACACGCTCCGCTTCGCCAGATCGACTGCTACCGCCATCGCGGGCGACGGGCCCTCGACGCGCACCACCATGGGGTCATTGGCCGTGGTCACGACTCACCGCCAGCGTCGTCCCGGGCCACCTGCACCGAGGCCACCTGGGTGCGGTAGCGGTAGAAGAGCGAAACCCCTGCGCCTATCACTCCCCAGAGCGTGAACAGCAGGATGAACAGCGGCGCAGTACCGAGCCAGCGGTCGACCACGAGGCCGAGCAGTGCCATGAGCACCGGGCCGAGCACGAGTTCGAAGGAGCCAGTGCTCCTTCGGGCTGCGTCGGTGAAGGTTCGGGTGGAGGGGTTTTCCGAGGTCATCTGCCGCTTGGCTGGTGGGAGGGCACCACATGGGAGAGAGGCGCTTGTGAAACCTTTCCCAATCTATTGGTGGTCCCGTTACCGGGCAAATCCGTCACGCATCAACCCTGGGCCGGCGGATTCCACTGCTGCTGGGCGGGAGGAGCAACCTGAGCGGGCGCCGGCTGTGCTGGTTGTGCCGGTGGTGCTGGTTGCGTCCCGTGATTCGCTGCCGGAGCAGTGGGTGCCTGGGGAATGGTCGACTCGAGCCCCGACGCGCGCTCGATCGCATCGACCACGCGATCGGTGTCAGAGCGTGCCTCGTAGACGAGACGGATCAGCCAGAAACGCAGGAAACGACCGAGTGAGAAGCGCACGAACAATGCGGCGCCCGCTATCACCAGCACGATTCCGAGCAACGACCCCGACGCGATGAAGGCGCGCTGGTCGGTGGGCGAGTCACCGGCGTTGATCGTGTTGACCGCACCCAGGATCCCGAGCAGTACGCCCGCGATCGCGAGCAGGGTTCCGACCACGAGCATCCAACGCTCCGAGCCGGCTCCTGCGCCCTTCAGGTTCATGCGGTCCATGTCGTCACGGAATTGCTGGATCCGCACGGGGTTGTCGGACGTCGGGTTGTCACTCACGGTTGCTCACGCTCCCAGGTATGCGGCTGATAGTTCGTTCTCGATCTCATCGGGTCTGCCGACTGCGCGGACCAGGCCATTGACCATCACCGCAGCGAGGTCCGCAACGCCCAGCACCGTACGCGCGAACTGCTCGACCACGAGGATCGAGGTGCCGGACCGCGCTATCTGGGCGACGATCCCGTAGAGCTCCTCCACCACGAGCGGAGCCAGGCCCATGCTCAACTCGTCGAGGAGCAGCACCGCCGGCTCGGTGGCGAGGCCGCGCGACATGGCGAGCATCTGCTGCTCGCCACCCGACAGCGTGCCGGCGACCTGACCCCGGCGCTCGCCCAGGCGTGGGAATCGGCTGTAGGCGACCTCTTCCACATGCGCCATGTCGACGCCCGAGTAGGTGGCCATCAACAGGTTCTCGCGCACGGTGAGGTTGGGGAAGATCCCCTTGCCCTCGGGAATGGTCACCACGCCTCGCCGGGCGAGGTCCTCGGCGCGGGCGCCGGTCACGTCGGAACCGGCCATCATCACCTTGCCCGCCGTGGGCTCCAACAGGCCGCACGCCACGGACAACGTGGTGGTCTTGCCCGCGCCGTTGGGCCCGAGCAACGCCACAACCGATCCGGCCGGGACCGTGAGGTCGACCCCGTGCAGGACCTGGATGGTGCCGTAGGCGGCGGTTACGCCCTTCAGCTCGAGCAGTGGTGTCGAGGCGTCCATGGCGCTCACCCGGCTCCCAGGTAGGCGGCCACCACGGCCTCGTTGGCGCGGACCGTGTCGGGGTCACCGTGGGCGATGATCTGGCCGAAGTCGAGAACGTAGATCTCCGAGCACACCTGCATGACCAGCCCGACGTCGTGTTCGACAAGGAGGATCCCGAGACCTGCTTCGGCCAACTCCAGCAGCAGCTTGCCGAAGTCCTGGGTCTCGTTGTCGTCGAGGCCCGAAGCGGGCTCGTCGAGCAGCAGCACCCGTGGGCGTGCCGCCAGTGCACGGCCGAGCTCCACGAGTCGGGCCTGCCCGGTCGGCAGGGACCCGACGGGCACGGACGCGAGTTCGGACAACCCCAGGCGGTCGAGGATCATTGCCACCTCGGCCTGGTGTGGCAGGTCCTGCCCGGCTGCCAGGTACTGCGGCGCCGCACCGCCGCGCATCGCCCACGTCTGGCGGATCTCGAGCCCGGCGCGGATGTTGTCGGCGACGCTGAGCGAGGAGAACACCTCGAGGCGCTGGAAGGTGCGCCCGAGGCCCTGGCGGGCACGCTTGTGCGTGGGCATGGCCGAGACGTCACGGCCGTTGAGGGTCACCGTGCCCGCGGCCGGTTGGATGACGCCGCAGACAGCGTTGAAGAGGGTCGTCTTGCCGGCGCCATTGGGGCCGATCAGCCCCACGATCCTGCCGGGATCGACCGAGACGGATACGTCGCTCAGCGCCTGGTGCCCACCGAATCGCACGGTGACGTTGGAGGCCTCGAGCCCTGTCATCGGGCCGCTCCCTCAGTGTTCGGATCCGCCAGCGGCCCCATGGCCTCGAGTGCCTCGGAGGTGGGCATCGCCAGGGCGGACTCCTCGATGCCGACTGCAGTGCCGGCTGCCAGTGCGTCGGCGCGTGTCAGCTCCGCCCCGAGGCCTGCGTCATCGGGCGACGGTGCGTCCCCGAGCTGGCGCGGAGTGGGATTGACCCCGAGCACGCCGATGGAGGTGATGGCCACGAGCACCGACCACAGGATCACCAGCAGCAGGCGGAAGCCGTTGGACGCTGTGAGGTCTTCCCACGGGATGAGGGCCGTGCCCACGAGCGCCAGCACGAGCCAGACGGCGGTCGGCACGGTGCGGCCTACGCGCTTCATACCCGTCGGAGGCAGGACCGCGGGCAACACCGGCAGCACACCGAACGCCAGTGCAACCATCGCCGCGAAGAATCCCCAGTTCTCGATCAGGTCCGTGCGCGCCGCGTACCAGAGTGCGCCGGCTGACACGAGCGCCGCGACGATCGCCGCGCTGGACCTGGAGAAGTCGCGGTAGGCCTCGCCGATCTCGGATGCCGCCCCGTCGGGGTTGCGGCCGAGGCTGATACCCATGAATCCCGGCATCACGGACAGGATCTGGGTGACCGACGCGCTGGCGAAGCCGAAGATGCCGATCGCGTTGGCGGCCAGCAGCGTGGTGGCGATCGGCTGGGCGCCCAGCAGCAGGCCGCCCAGCAACGCGCCGCCCACCGACCCGATCCCGCCCACGACGGCGAGCATCGTGATGGGCAGCGACTGGTCGAGGCCGAACTCGTCGACAACGAACGTGCGACCGGCAAGTGCGCCGCCGGCACCGGCGATCGCCGCGGAGAGGGCGAACACACCGACCTTGGTCGACAGAAGATTGAGCCCGAGCGTTGCGCACGCGACGGGTGAGTCACGCATGGCGGTGAGCCGCCGACCCCAGGCGCTGCGACGCAGCGCCACGAGAACGTTGGCCATCAGCGCGAACGCAACCGCAAGCACAATCAGCTGTCCGTAACTCGAACTGACTTCTATCGGGCCGATCGTGGTGCGGGGCACATTGGCCACACCGCCCGTCATCAGCTCCTGCTGGCTGAACACCATCCAGAAGCAGAAGATGCCGAACGCGGCAGTTGCGAGGGCCAGGTAGATGCCCTGAAGCCGCATCGCAGGCAGGGCCACCAGCGCGCCCACCACTGCGCAAACGCCGACCGCCACCAACACCCACACGATGTTGCCGCTTGCTCCCCAGTTGGCCATCACCACCGCGCCGATGCCCACGAAGGTCATCTGGGCGAGTGAGATCTGCCCCGAGTAGCCGGTGAGCGGCACGAGCGACAGCGTCGCGATGGCGAAGCCGAAACCCTTCAGCATCGTGCCCTGGTCGGGGCCGGACATGAGTGACCCGATGGCCACCACGGCAAGCACCAGCACGGTGCCACCGATCAGCGCCAGGCGCTGGGTCGGGATCGGCATGGGCTTGCGAACACGGTCGAGGCTGTGCGCACGCAACGGCACATGGGGCTGCAACAGGATGACGACGAACAACATGATCGCCGGTACCGCGCGCGCCAGGCCGTTGAGGCCGATGGGCCCGAGCGACGCGTCGCTGGGCACGTAGGCACCCACATAGGAGATGGAGAGACCGAGGATGATCGACCCGAGGAACGCCCCCGGGATGCTCCTCAGCCTGCCCACCACCGCCGCCGCATAGGCGTTGACCACCAACAGCGTCAGCGGGATGACCGATGGGGCCTGCTCGGCTCCGATGAGCACGCCGGAGACGGCCGCGAGCGACGCACCCAGGGCCCACGACAACATCGATGTGCGGCCGGGACGGCCGCCGTTGAGCTGCAACAACGAGCGGTCGTCCACCACGGCGCGCATGGCGATGCCCAAGCGGGTGCCCCGCAGGATAAACCTGAGCGCGATCGCCACGATCACCGCGATGCCGATGGTGAGCAGACGCTGGCCGGTGAGGGTGACCCCAGCCACCTTGAGGTCACCACCTTCCACGAGGGCGCCGAGTGGTCGTGCGCGGTCCTCCGGCCAGATCCACAGGGCGATGAATATGAGCGCGACCATGAGTGACACGGTCACCACGATCTTCACGACCTCCTGCGCGCCCTCGATGCCGCGCATGATGAAGCGTTCGACACCGGCGCCGAACAGCGGCGCGATCACCAGCACCACCAGGAAGAATGCGGGCCAGGTGGGCACGCCCCACGACACGTGGACCTGCCAGTAGGTGAACGCGGCCATCATCCCGAACGCGCCGTGCGCGAAGTTGAAGATGCCCGAGGTCGTGTAGGTCACGACCAGGCCGCTCGACGCGATCGCGAAGATCGCGGCCTGTGACAGTCCGAGGACTGTGAATGTCAGGAACTTGTCCACTGGTTCGTGCCGGTCCGCTTCGTGGGTCGCCCGTTGGCAGGTCCGAGAACCTTAGGCGGTGCGGTCACCCCTTCGGAGCGGATCGCGCCGCGCTCGGTTCGCCAGGACTGCAGCTCAGATGGGCTGCTTGTCGCTCGTGACGCCGAGTCCTGCGTTGGCCGGCACGTCCACCACTGCGGTGTCGTCGCAACCGAAGCCGTCGAGATCGTCGTCCTCGCTGCCGATCTCGGGGAAGTACCGCTCGAATTCACCGCTCTCGGTGACCCGGATGAGCATGCCGCAAACCGGCGAGCCACCACCTTCGGGACCGGGGTTGGTCGGAGCGTGAAGCCCACCGGCTGTCCAGTCATCGACTTCCGCGGCCGTCTCGAGCACACAGTCCCGGGTGACGACGCCGTCGTTGGCCTCACCGCAAGCCCTGGCGGAGTCGGCGAACAGGAGCCAACCGGAGAAGCTCTGCATGCCGAGCAGCGCGATCTTGGGGTCATCGACATTGTCGTTGAGGATGTCGATGTACTGCTGCACTGCCGGCCACTTGTCGGCTTCCTCGAAGGGATGGAAGATCGAGCGGATCAGCGTGTCGGCAGCCTTGTCGGCACCGGCGGCGTCGACGTACACCTGGTCATAGATGTTGGTCTCGACAACCGGATAACCCTCCCAGCCCTGCTCGCGCAGCGTCTTCACGAGGGCCGCGAAGTTGGTCGGCTCACCGACGAAGTGCAGGGACTGGGATCCGGTGGCGATGATCTGCTGGGCGAGCGGGGTCCAGTCGGCGAGGCCGGTCACGGGGTACGGGAACACGCCGGCGTTCTCGACGCCCTCGGCGTCGAAGATCGCGACAGTCTGCTCCTTGACGGTCTCCATGGCGGGCAGCTCGCCCCAGACCTCCACCATCGACTCGGCCTCTTCGGGGTGCAGCTGCTGGAACTGGCGGATCCACAACGACGGAGCCTCCGACAACGGGTGCGGGATCGGCTGGATCTGGCCGTTCGACTCGGACTTCTCGGGAGACACGGCGAACCCGGGGATGTCGGCGAGCACGCACTCGTGGAAGTCCGATTCGGGCTTCCCGGAGAACTGCAGGTTGTCCTGCACCTGACCGCCGCCGACGAGCATGAACACGCCGTTGCAGGCCTCCGCCATCGACGCCTCCACCTCCAGCAGCTTGCCGTCGATGTCGACGAGCTCGATCTCGAGGCCTCCGATTCCGCCCTGGGCGTTGCACCATGCGGCAAACGCCTGGGAGGTGTCCCAGAGTTCCTTGTTGAGTCCGGGGCGGATCGTGGAGGATCGGTCGTTGGCCACTCCGAGCAGCATCTTGTCAGGGGAGCCCGCGCTCTCGGATTCCTCCACCGTCATCTCACCCGGGCCGCAGGGCGACTCCATGTCGCCGAACTTGTCGCCGGTGGTCGGCTCCGAGGTCGATTCCTCGGTGTTGGCCTCGCCGCCTTCCTCGTTCTCGGTGGCGGCCTCGTCCTTGTTCCTCGCGGCACACGAAGTGGCCACAAGGACCACCGCCAAAGCTGCGAGCCAAGCCTTGCGCATCTGTTCTCCCCGGTTTCCCCCACCCCGGACACGTTGCCCGTGAGCGATCAGTTCTGGCACGATGGCCACAAATCTGACAGACCGTCAGATTTGCTGCAAACTCTCCGCACATCCACCCGAGGAGCACGCCGTGGACCTGGCCATCCGCAACGCAACCATCGTCGACGGGACCGGAGCGCCCTCCAGAACAGCAGACCTGGGCATCGACGACGGACGCATAGTCGCCATCGAGGCGACCGGCTCTGAACGGCTGGACGGCGCCGCCCGCACAATCGATGCCACAGGACTGGTCGTCTGCCCCGGGTTCGTGGACCCCCACACCCACTACGACGCACAGCTGCTGTGGGACCCGTCGGCCTCACCGTCCAATGTCCACGGTGTCACCACAGTGATCGCAGGCAACTGCGGCTTCACTCTCGCACCCGTCATCGAGGGCGACGGCGAGTACACCGCTCGCATGATGGCCAAGGTGGAGGGCATGCCACTCGAAGCCCTCGCCAAGGGCGTCGACTGGACCTGGACCTCGATGGAGGGGTATCTCGAACGGCTCGACGGCAGCCTCGGCGTCAACGCCGCCTTCCTCGTGGGCCACTGCGCCCTTCGCCGCAAGGTCATGGGCGCCGACGCCGTGGGCAACGAGGCGAGCCCCGAGCAGGTCGAAGCAATGAAGGCCCTGCTCTCGGAGAGCATCGAAGCGGGTGCACTCGGGTTCTCAACCACCCGTGCACGCACCCACTCCGACGGCGACGGTGAGCCGGTCGCCTCCCGCTGGGCCACCGAGGACGAGCTGTTCCAGCTCGCGTCGGTCGTGTCCGAACACGAGGGCACGACGCTCGAGTTCGCGTCCGACGGCTGCCTAGATGGCTTCGAGGACGATGAAGTCGACTTCATGATCCAGTTCTCGCGAACCGGCAAGCGGCCCCTCAACTGGAACGTGCTCACCGTCGACAGCCACGCCCCCGAGCGCTACAGGAACCAGCTCGATGCCATGGACCGCTGCGCCGAGGAAGGCGCAAAGGTGGTTGCGCTCACCATGCCGGTGATCGTGCCCATGAACATGAGCTTCCTCAACTACTGCGCACTGAACATGATGCCGGACTGGGGAGACATCCTCGGGCTGCCCGTGCCGGAACGCATGGAGAAGCTCCGCGACCCCGAGGTGCGGCGCTTCATGCAGGATCGCGCGGCCAGCCCCGACGCCGGAGTGTTCGCCCGCCTCACCGGCTGGGACATCTACGTGATCGGCGACACCTACTCCGAGGCCAACGAGGGCCTGAGCGGTCGCCGCGTCTGTGACATCGCCGAGGAACGCGGCGACGACAACCCCTTCGACACACTGCTCGACATCGTGCTCGCCGAAGACCTGCGCACCGTGCTCTGGCCGGGCGCCACCGACAACGACGACGAGTCCTGGGAACTACGCCGCCAGGCGTGGGACCACCCATCGGTGATGCTCGGTGGCTCCGATGCCGGTGCACACCTCGACCGCATGCAGGGAGCCGGCTATCCCACCCGCTTCATCGGCGACTGCCTGCGCGGCCGCAAGCTCGTGTCGGTCGAACGCGCAGTACAGATGCTCACCCAGGTGCCCGCCGAGCTGTTCGGTCTGAAGGACCGCGGCACCATCGCCGAGGGCAACATCGCCGACCTGGTCGTGTTCGACCCCGAGACGATCGACTCCGAGATGCTGACCCTCGTCAACGACCTGCCCGGCGACTGCGGCCGACTGCATGCGGGCTCGACCGGTGTGAAGCACGTGCTCGTGTCGGGCGTGGAAACGATCACCGACGGCGAGCCCACCGGCAACAACGCCGGCAGCATCATCCGGTCCGGCAAGGACACCAACACCGTCCTCGTCGACTGAGACCCCACCCGGCGCTCCGCCCGCAGGAACCGCGAGCCGGCGTCGTCAGGAGCGGGCGGTGGCGCGGCGGATGATGGTGGGCGCGAAAAGCGTGAACAGCAGCAGCGCCAGGGCGGCGAGTCCGATCGGCACGATCGCGTCGCCGCGACCGGTGTAGACGGGAATCAGCACGAAGCCCGACAGCACCGCCGTCCAGGCCCACATGATCAGCACCGCGCGACGGTGCCCATGGCCGAGGTCCATGAGCCGGTGGTGCAGGTGTTCCTTGTCGGCCGTGGCGACGCCGCGCCGCTTGGTGGCCCGGCGCAGGATCGCGAACAACGTGTCGATCAGCGGCACCGCGAGGATGATCAACGGCAGGATGAGCGGGGCGAAGAAGAACCACGACTGACCCGAGAAGGGGTCATCGGACTGGCCGCCGACCGCCACCGTCGAGGACGCGAGCAGCACTCCGAGCATGAGTGCTCCGCTATCGCCCATGAAGATGCTGGCCGGATTGAAGTTGAACGGCAGGAACCCGATGCACGCCCCGGCCGTTGCGACAGCGACGAGAAGCCCCACGTTGGAGGGGTCGAGCACGCCCTCGTCGAGCAACGCCCATCCGTACAGGAAGAACGCACCGGAGGCGATCGCCACGATGCCGGCGGCGAGTCCGTCGAGTCCGTCGATCAGGTTGACCAGGTTGGCCATGCCGATCACCCACACGACGGTCACCAGTGCCGACAGGTCGGGCGGAAGCACGGTGAAGCCCACGAACGGCACCCGGAAGTAGATGATGGTGAGTCCGACGAGTGTGAGCATGGAGCCGGACAGGACCATTCCGGCGACCTTGGCGGGCGGCGAGATGTCTCGCAGGTCATCCACCAGGCCGGTCAGCCACATCACAACCGCCGCGGCGGCGACTCCGACGAGGTTCCCCGGCGTGGTGAAGATGGGGTCGAGGTCGGGCACGAACCAGGCCGCGACGAACCCCGCGAGCACGCCGATCAGCAGGGCGGTACCGCCGAGCAGCGGGGTGGCGTGCGCATGCACGCTGCGGTCGCTCGGGTGCGCCATCGCCTCGGCGCGCCGCGAAAGCACCCGCAAAGGGGGCACGGAGATCGCTGTCGCCGCGACCGCGACGACCATGACGATCAGGTAGCTGCCCACAGCCCAACGCTACTGGTGGCCGGCCGCGGTGTACCGCACCTGTGCGCCTGGCCGGTGCTGGCGTTCACAGCTGGATCAGGGATACGGCGTGAAGCCTGAGCACAGCGTGGCGACCTCTTCGCGCACGGCGGCGAGCCGGGCGTCGTCGCCCGGGGCATGCAGAACCCTGGCGATCAGGTCGCCGATGGTGGCCATCTCGGCTTCGCGCATTCCCTGTGTGGTGACCGACGGCGTGCCCAACCGCAGGCCCGAGGTCACAAAGGGGCTGCGGGGGTCGTCGGGGATGGTGTTCTTGTTGAGCGTGATACCGGCGCGGTCAAGCGCGATCTGGGCGTCCTTGCCGGTCAGTTCCTCGTCGACCGAGCGCAGGTCCATCATCATCAGGTGATTGTCGGTGCCACCCGAGACCATCCGGAATCCGTGCCCGCCAAGTGATTCCGCCAGCGCGCGCGCATTGGCGACGATCTGGTGCGCGTACTCGCCGAAGCTCGGATGCGCCGCCTCGCGGAACGCGACGGCCTTGCCCGCGATCACGTGCTCGAGGGGTCCGCCCTGCAGACCCGGGAAGATCGCCTTGTCGATCGCCTTGCCGTGCTCCTCGCTGGTGAGGATGCAGCCACCGCGCGGGCCGCGAAGGGTCTTGTGGGTGGTGAAGGTGACCACATCCGCGATGCCGACCGGGTTGGGATGCGCCCCGCCCGCGATGAGTCCGGCGATGTGCGCTGCGTCGAACATGAACAGTGCACCGACCTCGTCGCAGATGTCACGGATCGGCTTCGGGTCGACCTCGCGGGAATAGGCGGTGGCGCCGGCCACGATCATCTTGGGCCGGTGCTCCTGTGCGAGGGCGTGGAGCTGCTCGAGGTCCATGCGCTCATCGGACTGGGTGAGCCCGTAGCTGACGAAGTTGTAGCTGAGCCCGGAGATGTTGACCGGTGAGCCGTGGGTGAGGTGGCCGCCGTGGTCGAGGCTGAGTCCGAGCACGGTGTCGCCGGGCTCGAGCATCGCGAGGTACACCGCCACGTTGGCGTTGGCTCCGGAGTGGGGCTGGACGTTGGCGTGTTCCGCGCCGAACAACGAGCACACGCGGCTGCGAGCCAGGTCCTCCGCCTCGTCGACGTATTCGTTGCCGCCGTAGTAGCGCTTGCCCGGGTAGCCCTCGGAGTACTTGTTGGTCAGCACCGATCCCACGGCCTCCATGACCGCGGGCGATGTGAAGTTCTCAGACGCGATCAGTTGGAGGCCGGTGTTCTGGCGCTCACGCTCGCGGTCGATGACTGCGAACAGCTCCGCATCACGTTCTTCGGGCCAGGGCATGGGGGGTCCTCTTCGTCAGAGCTCGTCGAGCTTTCCGGTACGCCTCGAGTGTCGTCCGCCCTCGAACTCCGCGTCCAACCAGGCATCGACCGCAGCGGTGGCAACGGCGGGACCGGTGAGACGGGCACCGAGGCATATGACATTGGCATCGTTGTGCTGGCGTGCGAGCCGCGCCGAGGTCTCGTCGTGCACCGTGCCCGCACGCACGCCATGGATCTTGTCGGCCGCCATGCAGATGCCGATGCCTGACCCGCAGACGCACACGCCGAGGTCCGCCTCACCACCTGCGACGGCCCTGCCCACTGCGACGCCGAAGTCGGGATAGTCGACGCTGTCGGGCGAGTTGGTGCCCAGGTCGAGCACCTCGAATCCGCGGCCGCGTATGTGGTCCGCTAGTGCGTCCTTGAGTTCGTAGCCGGCGTGGTCGGCGCCCATGGCAATGGTGGTGGTCACCCCGACAGGGTACGCCAGCTACGCGACTCGAAATACCCGCCCGGGCGGTGCACCGTGGGCGTGGGGCCGGGACTCCAGCGCCACGACACCGATACGCGCGGGCCCAGTCGGCGTGCGCTCTTCGGCACCGCGTGTTCGAAGTCGGCCTGGCAGCGACCACCCATCACGAGCAGGTCCCCCGAACCCGGAGAGAGGTCAATGGACGCGCCGCCACCCTTCGGACGCACGAGGAAGGGACGCCGCTCGCCGAGCACGACTATGGCCACGATCGAGTCGAACCATGTACGCAACTCCCGGTCGGCGTGGAAGGCAACCGAGTCCGAGCCGTCCCGGTAGTAGTTGAGGCCCGCGCCGCCGAGTGGCCTGCCATAGCGCCGCTCCACCAGCCGGCGGACCCCGGCCAGGGCCGGGTGGGGATCACCGTCATGCGCGCTGTACCAGCGCGACAAACGGGGGTCGTCCACCTCGCGGTCCCACATGACTCGCCGCCCGACACGCCACTCGGTGTTGTCGACCAGCTCGTAGAGAACGTCGTCCGCCCCGCCCAGAACACCCCGGGCAACGTCCAGGAAGGTTCCCGCAGCGGGCTCGGTGCGCTCGAATGCGACAGGGCGCACCTCGGGTTCACCGGCGCTCAGAAGGCAGCCCTGCAACATGTTGCCACTGTAGCCGAACACCTGTTCTGTCGTCGGTCGTTGCGCACCCGGGTTCCGCGCCAACTGGTCCTTGCGGGCCCGGCACGGTTACCGTCCGCCCACATGAGCCTCGATGAGCGCACACCGGTGATCGTGGGCGCCGGTCAGTTCCTCAACCGTGTGGATTCGGGTTCCGACCCCCTGTGCCCCACCGACCTGATGGCGCAAGCCGCCTCGATAGCAGACCGCGACGCTGGCGTGGCGCTGGCAGGCCGCGCTGATGTGGTCGCCGCAGTACCCACGATCTCCTGGCGCCACCGCGACGCGGCGCTGTTGGTGGCCGAGGCCGTCGGCGCCACCGACGCACACACCTGGTACCCCGCGATGGGTGGCAACACCCCGGGAATGATGCTCAACCGGATGGCCGGCGAGATCGCTTCGGGAAACCTGGAGGTCGGCCTGCTGGTCGGGGGCGAGGCCTGGCACACCCGGAGCAGGTCACTGAAGGCTGACACCCGGCCCGACTGGCCCGTCCAGGACGAATCCGTGCAGCCCGACTGGGGCAGCACGGATTCCTTCGAGATGGGCCACCCAGCCGAGCACGCCCGCGAGATCTTCCAGCCGGTGCAGACCTACCCGTTGTTCGAGACAGCCCTGATCCACGCCGCGCTGACGGAGAACCCGGGCCGCACGCTCGAGGACCAGATCGCACTGGTGGGTCAGATGTGGGCCGGCTTCTCGAAGGTGGCGGCAGCCAACCCCCATGCCTGGCGGCGGGAGGAACTGACCGCGTCCGAGATCACGACCGCCGACTCCGACAACCGCTTCGTCGGCTGGCCCTACACCAAGAGGATGGTCTCCAACCCCGACGTCGACATGTCGTCGGCATTGATAGTCACCAGCGCGGCCGCGGCCCGCTCGGCCGGCGTCAGCCGTGACCGCTGGGTCCACTGCTGGAGCGGAACCGACGGCAAGGACCGGGTGATGTCGGAGCGCCACTCATTCACAAGGTCGCCTTCCATCGGTGTGGCGGGACGCCGATCACTCGAGCTGTGCGAAGTCGACCTCGACGACGTCGCTCACCTCGACGTGTACTCGTGCTTCCCATCCGCAGTGGAGCTGTTCTGTCGTGAGTTCGGCCTCGATCCGCTCGAGCGCCAACTGACCGTCTACGGCGGGCTGGCATTCGCCGGGGGGCCATGGAACAACCCCGTCGGCCACGCCCTGGCGACAATGGTCGACGTCCTTCGCAACGAGGCCGGCAGCCTCGGGCTCGTGACCGGCAACGGCGGCAACGTCGACAAGCATTCCTTCGGACTGCTCGGCACCGAACCACCACCCGACGGTTTCCGCCACGAGGCGCCGCAGCGGGAAATCGAGGCCGAGACCGAGGGCCGCGAGGTACTCGAAACCCACTCGGGGCAAGTGGAGATCGAAGCATGGACCGTCATGCACGACCGCGACAACGCGTCCGAGCGACTGCACGCCGCCTGCCTCACCAGCTCGGGCGAACGCGTGTGGGGGGTGTCGACGGACGCCGACGCGATGCTTGCGGCCGAGAGCCGTGACCTGGGCGGCACCGCCGCCGAGATCGCGGCTGACGGCCAACTCACGCTCGCGGGCTGACCCCGGCCGGCCAACCGGTGTCGGCGGCGCGGGCGTTACTTCGGCAGGCGGGCAGCGAGGATGGCCATTATGCGCTCGGAGGCGCGCGGCATCTCCTCCAGCAGGGCCTTGAAGTGCGACGTGTCGAAACGCAGTAGGCCCATGGGACCGTCGGCCACGACCGTCGCCGTGCGAGGCCGGTGGTCGATCAGAGCCATCTCGCCGATAGTGGATCCGGCACCGATGGTCGCCACGTACTCGCCGTTGGCATACACGTTGGCCGACCCCTCCAGCACCACGTAGCAGTACGTGCCGGGGTCGCCCTGGTCGACCAGCAACTCACCGTCGGGCACCTCTATGCGCGACCCGAGGTCATCGACCCGGGCGAGTTCGGAATCGGTCATGCCCTCGAACAGGGAGACGGAACCCACCTGGGAGCTGTCGGCATCGTCGCTGTGGCCCTTGCTCATCGGACGCAGGCTACCGTGCGCAGATGCGTGCCGTCATCATGCGCGAGGGTCGACTCGTGGTGGACGACTTCGAGACGCCACCACCCGGTCCGGGCCAGCTCCTGGCCGAGGTACTGGCCTGCGGGATCTGCGGTTCGGACCTGCACACCCTCGACCACTCCGAGGAGTTCGCGGAGATGTCGGCGTCGGCTGCGTCGGTCGCCGACTTCCCCACCGAGACCTTCGACCCGGGAGCGGACGTGGTCATGGGCCACGAATTCTGCGCCCGCGTGGTCGACGTTGGTGAGAACACCGCGAACTGCCAACCCGGGGACACGGTGGTTTCCATACCGATCGTGATGGACACAGCCGGAATCCACCCGGTCGGTTACTCGGGGCAATACCCCGGTGCCTACTCCGAACAGGTACTCCTCTCCGATGCCCTGTGCCTCAAGGTGCCCAACGGGCTCGGCCACCGCGAAGCGGCGCTGACCGAACCGATGGCCGTGGGCCTGCATGCGGTCGAGATGAGCCGGGTGACTCCGCGCCACGGCACCGTGGTCGTCGGATGCGGGCCCGTCGGGCTCGCCATCATCGCGTCGTTGCGCCTCGCCGGCGTGGAGACGGTTCTGGCAGCCGACTACTCACCGGCCCGCCGCGCGCTCGCTGCCCGCATGGGCGCGAGTGAGGTGGTCGATCCGGCACAGGAGCCGACAGCCGAAGCATGGGGCCGGGTCGGCGGGGGGCGCGACCTTGTGATCTTCGAGGCCGTGGGCGTGCCCGGTGTGATCGACGAGGCCGTGCGTGCGGCGCCCCGCAATGCACAGATCGTGGTCGCCGGCGTGTGCATGCAGCCGGACACCTTCCATCCGATGGCGGCGGTCACCCGCGAGGTCAACATCCAGTTCGTGCTTGGCTATGACCCCGAGCAGTTCGGCCGCACGCTGCGGCGCATATCCGAAGGCGAGATCGACGTCGCACCGATGCTCACCGGTTCTGTCGGACTCGACGGTGTCGCCGATGCCTTTGAGGAACTACGGGATCCCGGGCGCCATGCAAAGGTGCTGGTCGTCCCCTGAGCCGGGGCATACCTGCGCAGGCAAACGGTGCACCGACGTCACAGGAGTCGTCTACTGTGACCACTGACACAACCGGGGAATCCTAGGGGGATCAGCGTGTCGAAGACCTTCATGAAGCTGCTCGCGCTCATCGCGGCGACCACACTCGTGGCCGCGGCATGTTCGGCCAAGGGAGACGACGACGCCAGCGGCGGCGACGAAGGGGAATCGCCCGGCGCCGAGGAAGCCACGTCCGGCGACGACGGCGACGGCGCGAGCGCGGCCGACTTCGGTGACCTCAGCGACGTGTGCGGACCCGGTGACCTCACCATCGCGGCCGACGAGAACGCAGGCTCGCCCGACAAGCTCCTGATCGGTGTGTCCAACGACCGCACCTCCCAGATCCGCCCGGGGCTCAACAAGGAGATGTGGGACGCCTCCAACGCATTCGTCGCCTGGTGCAACGAGCAGGGAGGCATCGGCGGACTCCCCATCGAGATCGTCGACCTCGACGGCAAGCTCCTCGAGGTGGAGACGTCAATGGCCCGCGCCTGCAACGGCGTGTTCATGATGGTCGGCGGCGGCCAGGTCCAGGACAACCTGCAGTTCACCGGCAAGCCTGAGTCCGACTTCCACGAGTGCGGTCTCGCCGAGATTCCTGGCTTCACGGTCTCCCCCGAGAAGTCGGAGTCCAATGGCCAGGTCCAGCCGATCCCCCACCCGGGCGCCGAGATCTCCTCGGCGTGGATGAAGGACTTCAAGAAGCTCTACCCCGATGAGTCCCAGTCGATGACGGAGGTCTGGGGCGAGCTCCCGGCCATGGAGACCATCAAGAACCAGACCCTCGCGGTGATGGACTCCGAGGACGTGGAGAACGCAGGCGTGTTCACCTACCCGGTCACGGGCCAGGCCGACTGGACGCCGTCCGCGCAGCAGGTCATCGGCTCCGGTGCCACGTCGCTTCACTTCGTCGGAGAGCCGACCAACCTCGGCGCCCTCGTGAAGTCGCTGCGGGAACAGGGCTGGGAAGGCGTCCCGATGGTCGAGACCAACCACTACGACCAGACGTTCATCGATTCAGCCGGCGCCGAGAACGCCGAAGGCTCGGTCATGCGCTCCGCGTTCCACCCCTTCGAGGAAGCCGCCGACTGGCCCGCCACCCAGCAGTACATCGACATCGTCAACGACAACGTCGACGACCCCAAGATCGCCGTGCTCGGAGCCCAGAGCTTCTCGGCCTGGCTGCTCTTCGCCGAAGCGGCGAAGGCCTGTGGCGAGTCCAACGACGGGGAACTCAGCCGCGAGTGCATCCTGACCTCGGCAGCCGACATCGACGAGTGGACCGGCGGCGGCCTGCACTCGCCACACGACCCTGGCCCCGAAGGCGGCCCGTCCGGCACCTGCGGGATGCTCGTGGTCGTCAAGGACGGCCAGTTCGAGCGCCTGTTCCCCGAGGTCGGCAGCGACGACGACTCCGGCGACGGCTTCAGCTGCCACGACGAGGCAGTAGTGGCGGTCCCTGAAAACGAAGGCCTCGGCATCATCGGACCCAACCAGCCGATCTAGACCAACGGCCCCGGGGCGACAGATGCAGACCGACCAACAAGACAGACCGATCAGTGGGGAGTGACGGATGAAACCCGCTTGGCGCAAGACCGCGGCCCTGCTTGCAGCTACGACCATGCTGGCCGGAGCCTGCGCTGCAAAGGGGGACGAGGACGCGAGCGACGAGGACACTGAGACTTCCGGCCAGGACGCCGGTGCTGATGAGGGCACCGGTGGTGAGCCCTCGGACGGGCAGGGACCCGGAAGCTTCGGCGACCTGAGCGACGTGTGCGGACCCGGTGACTTCACCATCGCGGCCGACGAAGACGCAGGCTCGCCCGACAAGCTCCTGATTGGTGTGTCCAACGACCGCACATCCCAGATCCGCCCCGGGCTCAACAAGGAGATGTGGGACGCCTCCAACGCGTTCGTCGCCTGGTGCAACGCCGCGGGAGGTATCGGCGGACTCCCCATCGAGATCGTCGACCTCGACGGCAAGCTCCTCGAGGTCGAACCAGCGATGGCGCGGGCGTGCAATGGCGTGTTCATGATGGTCGGCGGCGGCCAGGTCCAGGACAACCTGCAGTTCACCGGCAAGCCCGACTCGGACTTCCACCTCTGCCGGCTCGCCGAGATTCCCGGCTTCGCGGTCTCTCCGGAGAAGTCGGGCTCCAACGGTCAGATCCAACCGATACCCAACCCGGGCGAGGAGTTCTACTCCGGATGGATCCGAGACTTCGAGCAGGTCCATCCGACAGAAGCCACCTCCGGTGCGGTGGTCTGGGGCGACCTGCCCTCCATGGGGTTCATCAAGAACCACTCGGTCGCGGCACTCGACGGTGAAGGCATGGAGAACACCGGCGTGTTCTCCTACCCGGTGACCGGCCTGAGCGACTGGACTCCCTTGGCCCAGCAGGTCATCGGCAGCGGAGCAACCTCCCTGCACTTCACCGGAGAGCCGACCAACCTCGGCGCCCTCGTGAAGTCACTGCGGGAACAGGGCTGGGAAGGGATCTCGATCTCCACCACCAACCACTACGACCAGACGTTCATCGATTCAGCCGGCGCAGAGAACGCCGAAGGCTCGATCATCCGCTCCGCGTACCACCCCTTCGAGGAAGCCGCCGACTGGCCCGCCACCCGGCAGTACATCGACATCGTCAACGACAACGTCGACGACCCCAAGATCGCCGTGCTCGGAATGGGGAGCTTCTCGGCCTGGCTGCTCTTCGCCGAAGCGGCAAGGCAATGCGGCGAGTCCAACGACGGGGAACTCAGCCGCGAGTGCATACTCACGGGCGCGGCCGACATCGACGACTGGACCGGTGGCGGCCTGCACGCAGTTCGTGACCCGGGCCCCGAGGGTGGCAGTCCCGGAACCTGCGAGATGCTCATGGTCGTCAAGGACGGCCAGTTCGAGCGCCTGTTCCCCGAGGTCGGCAGCGACGACGACTCGGGCGACGGCTTCAGCTGCCGCGACGACGCAATCGTGCCGGTGCCGGCCAACGCAGGGTTGGGTGTGGTGAGTCCCGACCAGCCGGTCTGAGCCGATCTCCGGGTCATCCAGCGAGTGGCCGCTGTGCCACGAGGACGCGGAGCTTGCCCGCCAGGTCAGGCTCGGTGCGCACATCGGCGAAACAGTCACCGGCCAACGACTCCGCTCCTGCCGCCTGCTCTGGCGAGAGTTCGCACACGAGCACTCCCTGCGGTTCGAGCCAGTCCGGCGCTCCGGCGATGATCACCCTCAGGTCATCCAGGCCATCGGGCCCGGCCAGCAGCGCGGAGGTCGGCTCCCAGCCGGCCACCTCGGCCGGCAAGTCAGAATCCGCTGCCACATACGGCGGGTTGGACACGATCAGCTGACAGTTGCCTCGCAGCTCGACAGGCAGCGCGTCGAACCAGTTGCCCACCGACAGCGTGACGCGCGCCGCCGCCCGCCCGCAGCCCACGAGGTTGGCGCGGGCCACCGCGATCGCATCGTCGCTTGCATCCGTCGCCCACACACTGGTGCGAACACGCTCGGTGGCGATCGCCAGCGCGATCGCGCCCGAGCCGGTTCCGAGGTCGACGACGTTGGTGGCCACGTCACGCCCACCAAGTCGATCAAGCTCGCCCAGGGCCTCTTCGACAACCTGTTCCGTCTCGGGCCTCGGGATCAGCACCCGGGAATCAACCATCAGGTCCAGGGAACGGAACCCCCAATGGCCGAGCACGTACTGCAGCGGCTCCCCCGCCTCGCGCCGCCCCACCATGTCGTCATAGCGGGCCATCCCGCCCTCGGTGACCGGGTCATCGAGCACGAGGGCCAATTCCACTGCCGAAGCTCCCGAGGCCTCCTCCACTATCCGGCGGGCGTCATCGCGCCCCCCTTGGGCGCGCAGGCGATCAGTCGCCTCGGCCAGCAACTCGCGCCACGCGATCATGGCGTCGTCAGTCCGCTCCCTCGGCGAGGAGACGGGCCCGCTCGTCGGCCAGGAGCGCATTGCTCACATCGTCGAGTTCGCCCGTGAGAACCCGGTCGAGGTTGTGGGTCGTGAGCCCGATGCGGTGGTCGGTCACGCGGTTGTCCTTGTAGTTGTAGGTGCGGATCTTCTCGCCACGACCACCGCCCCCTATCTGGGCACGTTTCGCTTCACCGGCCTCGGTTGCCGCCTTCTCCTGCTCGGCCTGCAACAGGCGCGACCGAAGGACCCGCAGCGCCTTGTTCTTGTTCTGCAGCTGCGACTTCTGGTCCTGCATCGACACCACGAGGCCAGTCGGCTTGTGGGTGATCCTCACCGCCGAGTCGGTCGTGTTGACCGACTGACCACCCGGGCCCGACGAGCGGTACACATCGACTTCGAGGTCGTTGGGATCTATGTCCACATCGACCTCCTCGGCCTCGGGCAGTACAGCCACGGTGGCGGACGACGTGTGCACACGACCCTGCGACTCCGTGACCGGCACCCGCTGGACTCGGTGCGGGCCCGCCTCGAACTTGAGGCGTGACCAGGCATCATCGCCGCTCACTCGCACGGTTGCCTCCGCGACACCGCCGAGGTCGGACGGCGACGACGACAGCACCTCGAGCTTCCAGCCCAGCCGCTGGGCAAACCCCCGGTACATCTCGAGCAGGTCGGCGGCCCAGATGTTGGCCTCCTCACCACCCTCGGCGCCGCGTATCTCCAGAATCACGTTGCGGTCGTCGTTGGGGTCCTTCGGCAGCAGCAGAACCTTGATCCGATCCTCCAACTCCGCGAGGCGCTGACGTGACCCCGACAGGTCCGCCTCGAGCGTGGACCGCTCGTCGCCCTCGGCAGACTCGATGAGCTCCGACGCCGCCTCGATGTCGCCTTCGACTTCGAGGAGTTCGTTTCGTGCCTCGACCAGAGGCTCGAGCTCCTTGTAGCGCCGGCTCACCGACACGAAACGCTCCCTGTCCGCCACCACGTCCGGGTCCGCCATCTGCGCCTCGCAGTTGCGGAACTCCTGGGCGAGATGGTCGAGACGCCCGCGCATCACGCCCACCCGGGTTCGAGGTCAACGATGCCGACGTCACCTGTGAGTTGCGCGGCAAGCTCGCCGGTGACCCGCAGGTGGTCCTTCGGAGGAACGACCAGCAGGAGCCGCCCGTCAGGGGCATACATCGCCCTTGTGTCTGCTGCCACGGGCACGAGGTCGAGCCCTGCACCCGCCCCGAACACGACCACGAACTGGCTGCCGTCGGCATCGGTGGCGATGGCGGCGGCCGGCGGGTCCTCACGAACACTGTCAGGCGGGTAGGCGGTCTGCACGGACTCGAGCGACACCGCACCCACAACCGCGGGATCCGCCGCCGCGTCGGAGCGCAGCCAACGGGAGCGCGAAAGGAGGCTCAGTGGATGTGTGGTTGCTCCACGGTGCCGGCGCTCGGACACGATCCGCACGGCGCGCTGCAGGCCCGCCTCGGGTGTCTCACCTTCATGCATGGCGGCGGCAGCATCGCGGTCGAACCGGCCCACGCCGGCTTCCAGGTGGTACTCGCCATCGCCTCCGGTCTCGGTCGGCCACAGGACCAGCCGGGCGATCTCCAGTCCCAACAGCTCACCTCGCCACGACCCCTCCTCCGCCACGACCTCCAGGCCATGGGTACGGAGCTGTGCGAGCAAGTCCTCAACGCCGACAGGTGGGGGAGGTACGACCGGCAGTGGGTCCGGCTGGGCGGCTACAGAGGTGTCCCCAACGACCGCGCGAACCTCTATCGGCATTGCGAAGTGCGATGCGAGGCGCGCGGCGACACCGGCGCCCTCGTCACAGAACAACACCAACTGAGCGGCATCGGCACGCAGCGCGTGCAACACCGAGCCTCCGAACTCCGATGGCCCACACTTCGACTGCAACACGAATGCGGTGCCGGAATCCGACGCCGCGGCAGCAGCGCCGAGCGGTCGTGCATCGACGTCGACGCCCCTGAGGCCGACGACCAGTGCACCCAGCTTGGCAGCGAGCAGTTGTGCCCGCTGGTCGGATCTCAGCTGTCGGCCTTCTCGGCGTCGGCAGCCTTCTTCTTGCGGCGGTTGCCGTAGCGGCGCTCGAAGCGCTCCACGCGGCCGGCCGTGTCGACGATCTTCATCTGGCCGGTGAAGAACGGGTGGGTGAAGGCCGAGATCTCGACCTTGGCGAGCGGGTACTCGTTGCCGTCGTCCCAGGTGATCGTCTCGTCGGTCTCGATGGTGGAGCGAGTGAGGATCTTGTCGCCCGAAGAGGTGTCCTGGAACACGACGTATCGGTAGTTGGGGTGGATTCCGGCCTTCATCGTTTCTCCATCTGGCGGCCCCGGTTTCCGAACGGGGCCATATGGGGGACTTGTCAGTATGACAGCCGCAGCGTCCCGGCTCCCAGCCGGACCTGATGGCCGAGCGGACGGGGCGTTGGCGGGTCAGGGCATGCCCGCAGGCTTGCCTACCCGCCCACCGCGGGAGCCTTGCCGATCTCGGCGAGGAACTGGTCGTTGTCGGGGAAGGTCTTCATGCGGTCGATCAACAGCTCCAGTCCCGCACCGGAGCCACTCTCTGCAGCCAGGCCCGACAGCACCCGACGGAGCTTCCAGACCTCCTGGAGTTGTTCACGGCTGAACAGCAGCTCCTCGTGGCGGGTAGAGGAGCCATCCACGTCGATCGCCGGGTAGATGCGCTTCTCGGCTGCCCGGCGGTCAAGACGCAGTTCCATGTTGCCGGTGCCCTTGAACTCCTCGAAGATCACTTCGTCCATCTTCGAGCCGGTCTCCACGAGGGCGGTGGCGAGGAAGGTCAGCGAACCGCCCTCCTCCACGTTGCGCGCCGCGCCGAAGAAGCGCTTTGGCGGGTACAGGGCGCCGGTGTCGATGCCGCCGGACATGATGCGGCCGGTGGCGGGAGCAGCGATGTTGTACGCCCGGGAGAGCCGCGTGATGCCGTCGAGGATGATCACGACGTCCTGGCCCGACTCGACCAGACGCTTGGCCCGTTCGATGGCGAGCTCCGCGACCATGGTGTGCTCATCGGAGGGGCGGTCGAAGGTCGACGCGATCACGTCGCCCTGGACCGATCGACTCATGTCGGTGACTTCCTCGGGTCGCTCGTCGACCAGCAGCACCATCAGGTGCACATCGGGGTTGTTGGCCTCGATCGACTGGGCGATGGTCTTCATCACGGTCGTCTTGCCGGCCTTGGGCGGCGACACGATCAGGCCGCGCTGGCCCTTGCCGATGGGTGAGATCAGGTCGATGATGCGCGACGTCATGTCCTGGGGCTGGTCCGTGCGCTCGAGGCGGAGCCTCTCGTCCGGGAAGAGTGGGGTCAGGTCCTCGAAGCGAGGTCGCTTCCTCTGTGATTCGGGGTCGAGGCCGTTGACCTTGTCGACCTTGAGCATCGCCGGGTTCTTCTCCTGGCGGTTGGCCGGGCGGCTGGTGCCGGCGATCACATCGCCCTTGCGGAGTCCGAGCTGGCGCACCTGCTTGACCGATACGTACACGTCGTGCTTGGAGGGCAGGAAGCCCTTGACCCTCAAGAAGCCGTAGCCGTCGTCGCGTAGGTCGAGCATCCCCTCAACGGGAACCGGCTCGCCGTCCCATTGCTGTTCAGGCTCATCGTTGCGGTCGCGATTGCGGCCCCGGCGACGACGGCCGCGCCGGTTGCCCGGCTCCACGTCGTCCTGGTTGCCGCCACCCTTGTTGCGGTTCTGGTTGCCACCCTGGTTCTGCTTGCCACCCTGGTTCTGCTTGCCACCCTGGTTCTGGTCCCCGCCCTGGTTCTGGTCCCCGCCCTGGTTCTGGTTGCGGTCACGGTTGCCCTGGTTGCCGCCACCCTTGTTGCGGTTCTGGTTGCGGCCGCCGTCGTTCTGGCCACGGTCACGACCGCCCTGGTTCCGGTTGCGGTCGCCGCCACCATCACCAGAGTCAGCCTGAGCCGGGCCGCTGTCGCCGGACCCATCAGCATCGGTCTCACCGGCGGGCGATTCGTCGCCACCGGCATCGTCGGCGCCTTGTTCGGTCTTCGCGTCGTTCCCGGAGCCGCCGTTCCCCCGGCTCGCCCCGCCGGCAGCCGCAGACCCGGAGTCTGGCCCCGCGTCGCCGGCCTTAGCGTCACCGGGCGCATTGCCGGAGAGCTCGAGGATCATGTTGACCATGTCGGCCTTCTTGGTCCGACTGGTCGTCTTGCCGCCCAGGGCCTGGGCGATGGTGGCGAGCTCGGCGCGGTCCTTGCGCTCGAGACCCTGCAGATCAACACTCACTTTGGTGTCTCCGTTCTCGGAGTTGTGGGTCGGGGCATGGATCGCCACGACCGGTCGTCGGGAGGACCGGCGGTCATCAGCAGCGGGGTTGCGGCTGTGGAACGGTTGAGCGCTCAGCGGGCGAAGAGGTCGAGTTCCTGGCACCGGGACTCGGCTGAAACCGGCACCGGGTGTGGATCGTCCGCCTCAGCCCCCGCCGGAGACGACACGGACAATGTACCGGCGTTCAGTTCGCAACTGCAAGCACCCGGCGCACGTGTGCCTCGACCGCACCTAGGTCATTGGCAGCATGCTCAATGCGCTCGGGGCGATCCATCAGGTCGGCCAGGTGCGCCGGAAGCGGCGGGCGCACGCCGCTCGCCTCGAACACCGCGTCCGGGAACTTGGCCGGGTGAGCCGTGGCCATGCAGACCACAGGGGTGTCGACCGAGCCGACCATCTGCTGTGCCACGCCCACACCCACGGCCGTGTGGGGGTCGAGCAGGACGTCGTCGGCCTCATACACCGAGTCGATCACCTCGGCGGCATCTGAGTCCTCCAGGCGACCCGCATCGAACTCCGACCGGAGCGTCTCGAGCACATCGGCCGGCACGGCCACTCGGCCATCGGCTCGGAATCTGGTGAGCAGCTCGGCTACCGACGAGCCGTCCCGACCCAGGACCTCGAACAGCAGCCGCTCCAGGTTCGAGGACACCTGGATGTCCATCGACGGCGACGTGGTCGGCACCACCGGCTCGACCTCCATCGCGCCGGTCGTGAAGAACCTCGTGAGGATGTCGTTGCGGTTGGAGGCGACGATCAGGCGATCCACCGGGAGGCCCATCTGCTTGGCCACCCACCCGGCCAGGATGTTGCCGAAGTTGCCGGTGGGCACACAGAAGCTCACGGGACCGCCTTCGGGGGCGACGCGCAGCTGGGCCCACACGTAGTAGACGACCTGGGCCATGACCCGGCCCCAGTTGATCGAGTTGACCGCGCTGAGGTGCACCTCGGAGCGAAACGCCACGTCGGCGAAGGCGGCCTTCACGAGGTCCTGGCAGTCGTCGAACGTCCCATCGACCGCGACTGCGTGGCAGTTCGGCTCCATGATCGTCGTCATCTGGCGGCGCTGTACATCGGAGACCCGGCCGTCGGGGAACAGGATCACACAGTCAGCGCGCTGGCGGCCGCGGAAAGCATCCATCGCAGCCGAGCCGGTGTCGCCCGAAGTGGCGCCGAGGATCGCAACCCGGCCGTCGCGGCCCGTGAGCACGTGATCGAACAAGCGGCCGACGAGCTGGAGCGCAACGTCCTTGAAAGCGAGGGTGGGGCCGTGGAACAGCTCCACGAGCGAAATGCCGCCAACCTCGGAGATCGGACAGACCTCGTCGGCGTCGAAGGTTCCGTAGGCCTCCGCGACGAGGCGATCGAACGACTCCCTGTCCAGGTCACCGGCAACCGGCGGTCCGTCGGGGGCCACGTAGGGCCACATGACCTCGGCCGCCAGCTGCGCGTAGTCGAGGCCGCGCAGGTCCTCGAGCGCCGGCAGCTTCGGCCAGTGCTGTGGCACGTAGAGCCCCCCGTCCGACGCGAGGCCCGCCAGCAGCACATCGGCAAAGCCCAGCATCGGCGCCTGACCGCGTGTCGACACGTACTTCATCGCGGCCCTCCAGAGGGTTCGACACCCATCATCGCGAGCACCGCGTCACTCGGTCCCGATGACCCGGAGCACAGAACCCACCGAAGTGACGGCATCGAGCCCGCGCAACTCATGCAGCGTGGAGCGAACATCGGACTCGCGGGCGTCGTGGGTGATGAAGATCAGGCGTGCACGATCCAGCGGGGCGGGGTCGTCCTCGAGGCTCTGCTGCTCCATCGAGCGAATCGACACCTCGTGGGCGCCGAACACGCCTGCGACCGCGGCGAGCACTCCGGGCTGATCCTGCACCTCGATGTTGAGGTAGTAGCTGTAGTGCAGGTCATCGATCGCACGCACCTTCGCCTTGGCGAAGCTCCCGAGGGAGGCATGCGTCGCCTTCGACAGGTTGGCAGCGGCATCGACCACGTCGCCGAGCACTGCGGAGGCCGTGGGAAATCCGCCGGCACCGCGGCCGAAGAACATCAGGTCACCAACGGCGTCGCCCTCCACGAACACAGCGTTGAAGCTGTCGCGCACAGAGGCCAGCGGGTGGTGGTCGGGAACCATGGTGGGGTGCACCCGCACCGCGACCGACCCGTCGTCGAGCAGTTCGCAGATGGCCAGCAGCTTGATCTGGTACCCGAGACGCTTGGCGAAGTCGATGTCGGTGGCAGTGATCGACGAGATGCCCTCATGGCTCACGTCTCCGGCAACGACCTTCTGGCCGAACGCGATCGTGGCGATGATTGCGGCCTTCGCGCCGGCGTCGTAGCCCTCCACATCTGCGGTCGGGTCACGTTCGGCATAGCCGAGGGACTGCGCCTCGGTGAGGGCCTCGGCGTAGCTCCAGCCTTCCTCGGTCATCTTGGTGAGGATGTAGTTGGTGGTGCCGTTGACGATGCCCATGACCCGGGACACGTCTTCGCCCACCAGCGACTCGCGAAGCGGCCGGATCAACGGCACGCCACCGGCGACGGCTGCTTCGAACAGCAGGTCGACGCCCGAGTCATCGGACGCGGCGTAGAGCTCGGCGCCGTGATTGGCCAGCAACTCCTTGTTGGCGGTGACAACCGCCTTGCCGGAATCGAGCGCCTCCAGTACCAGTTCCCGCGCCGGCTCGATGCCGCCGATCACCTCGACCACCAGGTCGACCGCCGCGTCGGACACCACCTCGTGGGCATCCGTCGTGAACACCTTCGCCGGCAGTTCCACATCGCGTTCCTTGGACAGCGATCGCACGGCCACCCGCGTGACCTCGAGGCGGATGCCGGTGCGCGATTCGATGTCGTCCGCACGCTCGCCGATCAGGCTGATGAGCGCCGCGCCGACGTTTCCGCAGCCCAGTACGCCGATGTTGACGGTTCTTTCCACGCCCGCCACGGTACCGGCCCCCAACCCGCACCCCCGAACGCGTTCCTCTCACCCACCCCCGTGCTCTCCTACTCAGCCTCCTTTCCCGAGTGGCTGAGCGTTCGAGCGGCTCCGAGCGCCTTCAGAAACAAGGCTGAGTGAGCCATCACAGCGAGCGCCCCAACCAGAAGGCCTGCTCAGGCCACGTCGCGGACGCGTCGGCAGTAGATCTCCGCGAGCTCGATCGCGGTCCCAGCCTGGTCGCCCACCAGGTCCTCGTGCCTGAGCCTGATGGTGAGGAAGCCCGCTGCCGCGGCGGCGCGGTCACGGCGGGCGTCGGTGGACGCCGCCTGGATCCGGTCGTGCCAGACCCGCCCGTCGGCCTCCACGATGAGACGGGCCTCCGGCCATGCCCGGTCAACGAACTCGCCGCCGTCCGGGCGTCCCGGGTGCGGGAACTGCGCCACACCGTCTGGCAGGCCAGAGCGTCGCACCGCCTCCAGCAGCCGGACCTCGAGTGCTCCTTGGGCCAGGCCTGCGCCGCCGAGTCGGCGGGACAGTGAGTGCACCAAGGCAGGCACTGAGTGTTTGCCCTGCCGCCTCAGCTGCTGCACCAGCATCGCCACTTCTACGGGGTCGACCCGGCGCTCGGCGGTCAGCTGATCCAGCCAGGCGTCCATGCGGGAGGCTGAAACCATGCCTCCGAGGTCGAACAGAGTCCGCTCCACGTTGGTGCAGCGCAACCTCCTCACCGTTGTGAGATGACCATCAACCAGATCCGTTCGCTGGTGGACCGTGAAGCCCGGTACCGACCTGTTGGCGCCCGCAGGAAGAATCACGCTGTCGGGCTGGTCGTCGGCTACCGGTAGCCCGTGAAGCCGCGCCGAGCTGAAATGGCTGAGTGCCGAGGTCGGTCCGAGATGCAATACGGCGGTCCACATCGACCCGCGCCTGCTTCTTGGTGCGCCGGGAAGCGACAGCACCCGTGAGGTCTCACGACGCCATTTGTGTGCACGCAATTGCGACTGGACGAGCACGCGGCCACGCGCATCCAGCCCAGCGACCTGGCTCCGGGAGAAACGGCCCATCTGCGTGTGTGCGAGTTCCTCGATGGCGACGATCGACGACTGCATGCTGCGACGATCACATCGGTGCTCGCTCACCACAACGGGTCGCGCGACCCGGTCTGTGCTGTGCCACTCAACCTCCCTTCTTGAGTAGCTCCGCGTCGATACGACGCGAGTCGCCTCGCGAAAGCAGGATGAGTGGCTCAGCACACGCGAGCCGCGCATGGGCGGGGGTCGACGGGGCGGGCTCAGCCGACGTCGGTGGAGAGGAGGTCCGCGATGGTCTCGCGGCGGACCACGAGGCGGGCCTCGCTGTCACGCACGAAGACCACGGCGGGGCGCAGGACCTTGTTGTAGTTGCTACCCATCGAATGCCCGTATGCACCGGTCACCGGCGTGGCCACGATGTCGCCGACAGCGAGGTCACCGGGCAGGCGGCCCTCGCGCACGATCACGTCGCCGGACTCGCAGTGCTTGCCGACCAGACGCACCGGCAACTCGCGCTCGGCCTGGCCGGCTCGCGGCAGGAACGTCTCGTAGCCCGAGCCGTAAAGCACGGGGCGCGGGTTGTCGCTCATGCCACCGTCGACGGCCACGTATGTGCGGATGCCGGGAATGAACTTCACCGCGCCCACCGAGTAGAGCGTCACGGCGGCCTGCGCCGCGATGGACCTGCCGGGCTCGGCCGAGATGGCGGCCTCAATGCCGGCCTCACGACACGTCCGCACGATGGCACCCGCCCATGCCGAGATGGTCGGCGCCTCTTCGCCCTCGACATAGGCCACACCCAGGCCGCCACCGACGATCAGCTCGGGGAGCCCCTCGGAGCGCACGAAGGGAGCCACCGAGCGGAGGCCCTCCAGGAAGTTCTCCACGCTGAAGACCTGTGACCCGATGTGCATGTGCAGCCCGACGACCTCCATCGCGTCCGATGCACGCGCAGCCTGTACGGCCTCGTGGGCCTGGCCGGTGGACAGCGGGAAACCGAACTTGGAGTCGAGGTTGCCGGTCTGCACGTGCTCGTGGGTGTGGACCTCGATGCCCGGATTGACCCGCAACAACACCCTGGGTGCGGGAAGCCCCTCAGCAACGAGGGCCTCGATCCGGTGGAACTCCTCGATGCAGTCGACCACGACCCGCCCGACGCCGGAGTCGAGGGCGGCGCGCAGCTCCCACACCGCCTTGTTGTTGCCGTGCATCACGAGACGGTCAGCGGGTACGCCGGCCGCGAGCGCCACGGCCAACTCACCACCAGTTGCGACGTCGAGCCGCATGCCTTCTTCGTGCACGAGTCGGGCCATGGACCGACACAGGAACGCCTTGGTCGCGTAGATCGCCCCGTCGGAGCCGAGAGCCTCCACGGCCTCTGCGGCACGGGCTCGCAGATGTGCCTCGTCGTAGACGAACAACGGGGTGCCGAAGTCGTGCGCGACGTCGATCAGGTCGACACCCCCGATCGAGACCCGACCGTCTTCGGCAACGGATGCCGTGTCTGGCAACAACCCCGGCGGCAGCGCGCTCACATCGACTCCGGCGCGTCCACACCGAGCAGATCGAGACCCACGCGCAGGCCGATGCGGGCCGACTCCGCCAACCACAAGCGAGCCTGGCGCAAGTCATCTGGCGTGTCGGGCGAGAGGATCGGGCAATCGTGGTAGAAGCCGTGCACCGACGCGGCCAGGTCGCGCACCCATGTGGTGACCTTGTGTGGCGCCCGCTCGCGGGCGGCCAGCTCGACCGTTGCCGGTAGCTCCTGCAGGGCCCGCAGCACCGCAAGCTCGCGTTCGTGTACCAACAGGGAGATATCTGCGTCGGCCAGCGGCAGGCGCTCGACTCCCCGTTCGGCGGCCACGCGGCCGATCGAGTTGAGCCGGGCGTTGGCCATCTGCACATAGAACACCGGGTTCTCGTTGGATTCAGCGATGGCCAGGTCGAGGTCCACGGTCTGTGGCGAGTCGATCGACTGGAGCAGGTAGGTGAGTCGCACCGCGTCGGGACCGATCTCGTCGATCAGCTCCTCGAGCGTCACCAGGTCACCGGACCGCTTCGAGATCTTCACTTCCTCCCCGTCGCGTTCGAGGCGCACCAGCTGCGTGATCACCATCTCGAGGTCGTCCGGGGGATGGCCCAGGGCTTCGGCGGCAGCTTTCATGCGCGCGACGTAGCCGTGATGGTCGGCGCCGAGCACGTCAACCAGCACGTCCCAGCCGCGGCTGTACTTGTCACGGTGGTAGGCGATGTCCGGCAGTAGGTAGGTGAACTCGCCATCGCTCTTGACCAGCACCCGGTCCTTGTCGTCTCCGAAGTCGGTCGACCGCAGCCACACCGCCCCGTCGCGATCGTCGACCACTCCCCTCTCCCGCAGGTCCGCCAGTGTCTGCTCGATCGCGCCAGAAGCCACCATGTCGCGTTCCGAGAACCAGTGGTCGAAGTGCACGTTGAGCAACTCGAGCACCCTGCGCTGGTCGCCGAGCGCGTGTGCGTAGCCCCACTCGAGCGGATCGGCACCAGCCGGCATGAGCTGCGCCCAGTCGGCCACGTACTGGCCCAGGTATCCACCCTCGGGTGGCTCCTGGCCGGCGGCGCGAGCCTCAAGACTCGTCGCGAACGTGAGCATCTGCACGCCACGGTCGTTGATGTAGAACTCGCGCCCGACATCGAATCCGGCGAACCCCAGCAGCCGGGCCAGGGCATCCCCGTAGGTTGCGCCGCGGGCGTGTCCGGCATGTACAGGGCCGGTCGGGTTGGCCGACACGAACTCCACGAGCACCCTACGCCCGTCGCCCAGGCTGCTGCGCCCGTAGTCCGGTCCGGCCGCGACCACGACGGGCAGCAACTCTTGCAGCCACGACGGCTCGAGACGGAAGTTGACGAATCCCGGTCCGGCTATCTCCACGTCGGCGACGTGCGGTATGCCGGCGGAGCGCAGCGCTTCGGCCAGCTCGGTTGCCAGGTCGCGCGGATTGCGCCCGTTGCGCTTGCCGAGTGCCAAGGCCGTGTTGGTCGAGAAGTCGCCGTGATCGGCAATCGCCGGCTTCTCCAGATGGACGCCTTCGGGTGACTCCGGCACCCCGTCCAGCCCGAGGGGCACCAGGACGGCGTGAATCGCGTTGCGGATCGCGTCAGGGGCGAGTGGCGTGTCGGAACTCATGGCAGGGGCGATGGTACCGGTGCCGCCGGCGCGGGCTTCAGCCCGTTTGCGAGCCGGCTCGGTGGAATTCGATGCAGAACCTTGAATGGCCCGCGAGTTCCACGTGATGGACGAGCCCGGGCGGCACGATCTGGACGTCTCCCTCAGCCAGGTCGCGCGACTCCCCGTCGTCCTCGGACACGAACTTCACCTGACCTACCAGCACGCGAAGGCGACCCCAGGCGCCGGATGCGATCTCGTGTGACTCGAGCAGCGCCGGCAGGACCGTGTCGGGTGTGAACTCGGGAGTGGTTCGCACGAGTTCGACGTCGGGGGCATCTGGATGTCGGCAAGCACAAGTGGTGTGTACCACAGCCCCGACCGCCCGGGCCCACGGCCGTGTCGTCACTCACCCGACAGCACGCGCGACCGCCAGGATCGGGTTCCCGGCGTATCAAGGCGAACCGCTACGATTCGCAGACCCGAGCCCCCGTAGCTCAGGGGATAGAGCATTGGCCTCCGGAGCCATGTGCGCAGGTTCGAATCCTGCCGGGGGCGCCACCGCCACCGCCGCTGCATCCTGACCCGGCCGGCTCCCGACGAAGCGGGCAGGGCATGGGGAGTGGCATGTGTGTTCGCCAGTCGCCAACTACGCACCCGCAGTGATGCCGATGCAGCGATCATCAGGCCTCGGCTTCTCGTGATACGGGTGCAGGTTGACGTGCCCCGCCGGCGTGACCGCAGCGACCACCAGGGCATCAGCCAGATCGTCGTCATCGAGTACCCGCACCTGCCCGCCGTCGGCAATCAGGTGGCCCACATCTGTGTCGGTGACATCGGGTCCGAAGGCGAGTGCTGTTGCCGCCGCCTCGAGGCGCCGTTCCACGAGCGATTCCTCCCCGTGCAGCACCCGGTGCACATGGCGGCGGCCGAGTCGCTCGATCAGCATCGCGGTCACCAGGTTCTCGGTGAGCCCGGCGTGCAGGCTCACCACGGCCTTTGCGGCTCCTGTGTCGGTGATGCGCGAGCGCAGGTCGGAGTCGGGGTCGAGCAGCGATGCGGTCGGCACATCCTCCTGTCGACCTTCGATCTTCACTTCCGGGTTGGATGTGATCAGGAGCACCGACACGTCGAGATCCCGGAAGCATCGCGCCATGTCCACCATCCAGGCGTCGTTGCCCACGAGAACGACCCCCTGCGGTGGCGGTAGCCGGACGCCGAGCAAGCCGGCCACCAGCCCCGCTGACAAGCCGTACACCACTCCGGCTCCGAGGACCACGCCGAAGACCACCGGGAGCAGGAAGTCCGCGTCGAGTCCGGCCGACGCCAGCGAACCGGCGAAGGCTGCCGCGGTCGCCGCGGCAACCACGCCCCTGGGGTCAACCCAGGCGATCAGGGCACGGTCGCGCCAGCCGATCTGCGAACCGATCATCGAAAGCCCCACCGCGACCGGTCGAACGACCACCACCAGCGCAGCCACCAGCAGCGGGATGCGCCAGCCGAAGCTGAGCATGTCGCCGACGTCCACGAGCGCGCCGAGCACTATGAAAAGCGAGCCGATGATCAGCACCTCGAGTGTCTCGCCGAAGCCCGAAATGCGTGATGTCGGCACTATCGGCTGGTTCGCCGCAACTACTCCGAGCACGACTGTGGCGAACAAGCCTGCCTCTGACAGGAACAGTTCGGCGGTGGTGAATGCTGCGACTGCGAACAGCAGGGCGACCGCGGCTTCCATGCTGTCGGAGATGTAGAAGCGCGACATCAGGAACACGAGCAGGATGCCGAACGCTGCGCCGACCCCCACGCCAAGAAGGAGCCGGCCGCCCATCTGCATCACCGGATGCAGCCCCAGTCGCTCCGATGCGAGCACGAGGTTGAGCACAACCACGCCGAGACTCGCTCCGATCGGGTCGAGCATCGTGCCCTCCCAACGCAGGATGGCGCCGGTGGGTTCGCGGGGTCGCACGGTGCGCAGCAGCGGACCTATGACGGTCGGGCCACTGACCACGAGGATCGCCCCTGTGAGCAGCGACAGGTCGGAACTGATTCCGATGATGAAGTAGACGGCGGCCGCGCTGGCCAGAAAGGTCACGATGACACCGATCACCGTGAGGCGGATTACCGGGCCGCGCGCCATCTTGGGCAGGTCCTTGATGCGCAGCTGGAGCCCGGACTGGAACAAGAGCAGTCCGACCAGCATCGTGACCCCCGGGAAGAGAGTGTCCCCGAACAGCTCCTCGGGGTCCACCAGGTCGAGGACGCTTCCGGCCAGGAGTCCGAACGGCAGCAACAGCAGCAATGATGGGAAGGAGCGGCGCCGAGCGATCGATTGGGCGCCGACTCCCAGCACGACGATCGCGGCGAGGCCGACCATGATCTGGGTGTCGCTCACGGCGAGCAGTCTTGTCGCCGCAGCCGGGTTTTCAAGTGATGGCCCCCGGCCATCGGATCAGGTGCAGACGACGCCCTCGGGTGCCACTCCGGGAGCCCAGCCCGGTTGGGTGGTGGTCGTGGTTGTCGATGGACCGGCCGTTGTCGACCCGGCGCTGCCATCTCCGGCGCCAACGGGCTCCTCGGCCGGCGCTGTGACCGGGGCCGTGGTGGTGTTCGTCGTGTCGGCCGGCTCGTTGACTTCGGGGGGTTCTGCCACCGTGCGGAAGTCGCTGCCGAGCTCGATGGTCACCTGGCCTGGCGACAGGTCCTCGTCTTCGAGGATCCCAGGTGTCGGACCGAGCCACGATGCCACGAGCTGGGCCATCCGCTGGGCGCCTGGCGCATGGGACACCGTTGTGCGCGATACCTCGTCCTGTGCGGTCTCAACTGCGTCGAGTCCGAAACCGCCGCTGTCGAGTACGTAGCTGACCCGCCGGGCCTCGCCGTCGACACCGCCGCCGTTGTAGATGGACACGGTTATGTCGGACGGGCTCGGGGGCGGAACGGTGGTTGTCGTGACGACGCCAGGGGCACCGACCCCGCGGAAGAACTCCAGGGTCGCAGCGCTGGCTGCCTCATCGAGCAACAGGACGGCCGCGCCTCCGCTGGTGGTGTGTGGCTCGACTGCCAGGACGTGTGTCTGCAGACGCTGGGGGTCGAAGTCGGAGAACCGCTCGCCGAGGGCGAGGATGTCCCTGAACCCGAGCCCGGAGTCGACCTTTGTCGACTCGAGACCTGCGTTGACGAGGCTCGTGAGCTTCGCCACGTCACCGAGGCCCAGTGTGCGGGACTTGGCGAGCGCCGCCCGCATGAGCGTCTGCTGTCGGGTCATCCGGCCGAGGTCGCCGGAACCGTCGCTCTTCCAGCCGGCATCGGTGCGGTACTGCAGGTGTCGTGAGCGGGCGAATGCGAGGCCCTGTTGGCCGTCGAGAACGACGCATCCGGTGGAGTCGATGCGCAGTCCGGAGTTCGCGTCGCGGACCTCGGTGTCGAAGTACATGGGCACGCCACCGAGGGTGTCGATCAGCCGCTGGAAGCCGTTGAAGTCGACTTCGGCGAAGTGGTGGATCGGTATGCCGAGGTTGTCACTGATGGTGTCGATGAGGGTCTGTGTCGAGTCGGCATACGCCGAGTTGATCCTCTGCTTCTGGCCGTCGGGCAACGTGACCCACAGGTCACGCGGGATCGAAAGCACGTCGATCCGGTCGCTGCCGGGGTCGACACGCAGCACGGCGATGCTGTCGGAACGCTGCCCGCCGGGGACCTCGTCGCCCAGCATCACGCCGGCCATCGGATCGTCGCTGGTGATCTCCGAGCGGCTGTCGGAGCCGATCACGAGGTAGTTGCGCGGTTCTCCGGAGACTGTTTCGGCGAGGTCGAGGTCGATCCGGTCGACCTTCTGGTAGGTCCACCAGCCGTAGCCGGCCACGGCGGCGGCCAGCACGACGATGACCGCGAGTACGCCGACGAGCACCCGGGGCCAGCGCCGTTTCGACGGAGACTCTCGGGGGCGTCGCCGCACGGTCGGCTCAGGATCCTCGCCGGGACCGGGCCGCTGCGGTCTCGGGGGTCGTTCGTTCCCTGCCACTGCAACACAACCGTAACGCGAGGGGGCTCAGACCCTGAACACCGTGAGGTACGCGAAACCGCCTCTCTGGTGATCCCCTCAGGCTGCTGTACTGGCCAGATGGCCGATCGTTACACCCACGGGCATTCCGAAGCGGTGCTGCGTTCGCACCGGTGGCGCACCGCCGCAAACTCCGCGGCGCACCTTCTCCCCCATCTCGAGGCCGGGCAGCGGCTGCTTGATGTGGGGTGCGGGCCCGGCAATATCACCGGGGAACTTGCTGGCCTGGTGGAGCCTGGCGAGGTCGTGGGCATCGACATGTCCGCCGAGGTGGTTGCACAGGCCGAGGCCGACGTTGGGCAGGTTGAGAACCTGTCGCTGCGCACCGCCGATGTGTACGAACTGCCCTTCAAGGAAGGCGACTTCGACGTGGTCCATGCGCATCAGGTGCTCCAGCACCTCGCCGACCCGCACGCTGCGCTGCTGGAGATGCGGCGGGTGCTGGTCGATGGTGGTGTGCTGGCGGTGCGCGACTCGGACTACGGCTCGTTCATGTGGTCACCCGATGACCCACTGCTCGACCGCTGGATCGCGCTGCACCACGCCGCCGCCACCGCCAACGGTGCCGATGCCGATGCCGGCCGCCACCTGCTCGGCTGGGTGCGCGATGGCGGCTTCCGCGAGGCCGTCTATTCGAGCTCCACCTGGACCTATGCCACTCCCGGAGAGTGCGGCTGGTGGGGCACGCTCTGGGCGGACCGGATCGAGGGATCCGCGTTCACCGAGCAGGTGCTCGGTTCGGGCCTTTCCACCCGCGCCGAGATCGAGGCAATCGCGGGCGCGTTCCGGCGGTGGGCGGTGGCACCCAACGCCTCGTTCGTGTGCGTGCACGGCGAGGTGATCGCCCGCAAGTAGGCAGACCGCCTTTGTCTGTCGACAGCCGGGCTACCCGGCCGCAGCCGGCGGCTTCGGTTCGCGGGGCAGGCCGAGGACCTTCTCCCCGACGATGTTGCGCTGGATCTCCGCCGTGCCACCCCAGATGGTCTCGGAGCGGGAGAAGAAGAACGACGACACCATTGGGCTCACCGGGTAGGCGTCGCGCCCCTCACCCCGGAGCGCGCCGGGCCATGAGCCGGACTCGGGGCCGGCGGTGGACAGGAACGCCTCGACGCCCCAGATGTCGAGGGCGAGTTCCATGGCATCGCGGTGCATCTCGGACCAGAACATCTTGTTGCCGGCACCAAGCGCGGTGACACCGAAGTCCTTGCGTTTGTTGACCGTGGCGGTGAGCGACCGCAGGCCGTTGATCCGCAGGATCTGGAACTTCGTGTAGTACTCCATGAGCCGCTGTCGGATGAGCGGGTCCTCGATGGCGCCGTTCTCGGTGGCCTTCTCCACCATCACCCGGTACTCCTCGGCGAATCGGCGGTAGCCGGTGGTGGCGGACATGCCGCGCTCGAAGCCCAGCGTGTCGTTGGCGACCTTCCAGCCGTTGTTGACGCCACCGACGACGTTGTCGATCGGGCAGCGCGCATCGGCGAAGAACACCTCGTTGAACTCGGCGGTGCCGTCGGGCTGGGTGATGCCACGCACCTCGATGCCGTCCTGCTTCATCGGCACGAGCAGGTATGTGATGCCGGCCTGCTTTTTCACGTCGGGGTCGGTACGGGCGAGCAGGAAGCAGTAGTCGGCGAACTGGGCCTGGGTGGTCCACACCTTCTGGCCGTTGATGACCCACTCGTCGCCGTCCTGTACGGCGGTGGTCTTGAGCGACGCCAGGTCGGAACCGGAGTCGGGCTCGGAGAAGCCCTGGCACCAACTCATGGTGCCGTCGAGGATCTTGGGCAGGAAGAACTTCTTCTGTTCCTCGGTGCCGTTGGCGAGGATCGTGGGGCCGACGAGGGTGTCGCCGAAGAAGTCGGCGCGCATCGGGGCCTTGGCGTTCGCGAACTCTTCCGCGAGCACCACGCCCTGCATGGTGGTCAGACCCTTGCCGCCGTACTCCTCGGGCCATGTGGCACAGATCCAGCCGCCGTCATGGAGCCTGGACGGCCATTGCCTGTTGAAGTCGGCTTTCTCCTCGGCAGTCATCTCGAACCCCTCGTCGAACCAGCCGTCGGGCAGGTTCTCCTCGAGCCAGGAACGAATGACTGTGCGGAACTCAACGGCTTCGGGGGGATAGGTCAGGTCCATTTCCCAATCTTGACTGAGCGGTCAAGCCTTCTCAAGGCGCCGGTGAGCTCCACGAGCAACGCGCCGCCTTGTGGCGGTGCGGCCTGCGAAACAGCATGCGATCGGGCCGGCCTGGCCACCCGGGTGGCCGGGTCCACGTGGTAGCGGCTCCTCGAGTCCCCGGCGTCGCAGCCAGCGCACTGGGCACGGCTGCCCTGGCCCACCCGGTGAGTGGGCTGGGGCGCCCGGGCTGGTAACGCCCGAATCGCACCTCGCCTACGATGCGGAGCCATGACGGTCTCCCACGAGCGCCTCGAAGAGGTGCAGTCCACCCGCTGGCGCAACCAGTGGAAGGAACTGAAGGGCCAGGTCATTGACACCGACCTGTGCACCGGATGCGCAGGCTGTGTGATCAGCTGCCCCCACGACGTGATCGGCTACAACCACGAACAAGGTGGCTACCGACCCTTCCACCTCGAAGACGAGCTCGGGGCCGATGACTGCGTTCACGGCCAGAAGGGCTGCACTTCCTGCACGCGGGCCTGCCCCCGGTTCGGGATCTGGGAAGCCCAGGCCGACGACCACCTGTTCGCGCGCATGCGAGAGGACGACGAGGTTGCAGGGATCTACCAGGACATCCTGCTCACCCGCGCCTCCGACAAGACGGTGCATGAGATGGGCCAGGACGGTGGACTCGTCTCGGCGATCCTCATCTGGGCGATGGAGAACGACTACATCGATGCCTCGCTCGTCTCCTACCTGGAGGGCGACAGGGACTCGTGGAAGGCCAAGCCCGGTGTAGCGGCCACCCGCGAGGAGATCCTCGACGCGGCCGGCAGCCGCTACACGTACTCCGCCAACACCCTGGCGCTTGACGAAGCACTCGAAGCCGGCCATCAGCGTCTCGCCCTCGTGGGCATGAGCTGCCAGAGCTCGGTGCCCCCGGTGATGTGGAGCCGCAAGATCGGCAAGATCGGCAAGCCGATCGTGTTCAACCTCGGGCTGCTCTGCTCCAAGACCTTCGACGACGCGATCTTCGAAGAACTCTTCGAAGCCAAGTACGGCCTGAAGCGCTCCGACATCACCAAGATGAATATCAAGGGCGTGTTCCAGATCTGGACCAAGGACGGCACCTTCCGCGAGGTCAACCTCAAGGAATGCCATGCCTGGACCCGCGACGGCTGCAACCACTGCCCCGACTTCGCGGCCGAGCACGCCGACATCTCCTGTGGCGGCATAGGCGAGAACGCGGACTGGACGCTCACCCTCGTGCGCACCGACCTCGGCCGCGAGATCGTCCGCCGCATGATCGACGAGGGCGTCATAGAAGCCCGCGCGGGCGACTCCGACCCCGGTGCGATCGCCTTGATGCGCAAGCTCGCCGAGCGCTCACGCAGCCGTTGGCCGGCCACCGCCGAGGCCAGCGTGCGCATCGGCGTGCCCGAGGACGTGAAGGCTCACTGAGGGCAGCTCCGCCATGGGCCATTCGGCCCCCAGTTGGGTCCGCCGAATCATTGGCGGGGCAATGGGTCCAACGACTCTCTAGAGCGCCCCGCCGGGCGCCGATCGGATTGCATGCGTCCCAACGCCCTGACCGCGCCGAACGCGGTGCCCCGTCTGGCCGTGCCCACGGCTACCAGCGGCCTCTGGGCGGCGATGGCCGCTCGGTTCCGTTCCCATGAACCCATGCCCACGGTGGAAGTTGCTGAGCTCAGCCCGAGACCATCGATGTTCGAGTACGACCCAGCCGAGGCCGCGCCGCTACACGAGTTCCCCGACGAGCTGCTCTAGAAGGCGTCGCCCCCGGGGTCCGGATACGAAACTCGATGAAACCGACCGGGGCAAGGCGACCGGACCTGGTCAGCCCGGCTCGCCCCGGCAGTCGTCGATGATCTTCGCGATGTTGTCGGGAATCTCGATGTCGTCGCCCGTCTCCGCTTCGGCCTGGCGGTCCTCGAACTCCTTGACCTCGGAGAACGGGATCGAGCCCTCGAATCCGGCGTACATGCACTCGCATTCGGCCACTGGCGTGGTGACCACGGCATCCTTCGACTTGTCCAGCTGGCGGTCGTCGGGGTCCTCCGCTCCGGCGTCCCAGAAATATCCTGAGCATCCGAGCATGTAGTTGTTCTCGTAGTCGTCGCCGTAGTCGGTCGGCTGCGGGTTGACGCCGCAGGCCGCGGACGCGAACACCACGAGCGTCGCTACGACTGCGAGCCGCATGGGAGATTTGGGGGTGGGGCGGGCGGGGTTGCTCATCTGGGCGTCTTCGCTCCGGGAAGGTGATCTGGGGGCCACACCAAGCTAGCGGCCAGCAGACCACGGCCACCATGTCGGGACGCCGGCGAGCGCGGGAACCCGGATCGCCGTCAGGCGGCGGCCTGTGACTTCTGCTTCGCCAACGAGGCGGCCTGCTTGCGCCACACGAGAAACGTGATGATCCCGATGATCACCTGCGGGAAGTAGGACGCAGCACGCCAGACAAGGTCCGCGGCCAGGGCGTCTTCCCTGCTCGCACCCATGGCGGCCATCAACCCGACCATCGCGGCGTCCACAGTGCCAAGGCCACCCGGGGTCACAGGGATGAAGCCGGCCAGGCGGGCGAGGGCGAAGGCAGCGAAGAGCTGGGCCGGATTGATGCCGCCGTCGGACCCGGTGATGCCGAAGTAGGCCACGGCGAGGATCAGGAACTGGCATAACTGCTGGGCGAAGCTCGTGACGGTGAGCCGGCCCCAGCGGTCGTACACGACTCCGCGCAACTGGTCGCGGAACTGCAGGATCGACGCGGTCACGTCGCCCACGCCCTCGTTGCCCGGCGTGGCCGGGTCCTCGCCGGGCGAGATCTGCTCTGTGGCCCCGGCCGAACCGCCTGCCGTGGCGGCTTTGTCACCGCCGGACTTCTTCCTGCGGAACCTCCGCGACAGCGCACCGACGACACGGTCCCCGATCGCGCCCAGGCGGCGTGCCGCGGACTCGCTGCGCAGCACGAGGGCGAACACGACGACGAGCAGCACGATGGCGGCCAGGCCGACCAGCGCTCCGACCACCTCATTGGATTCGGCTCCGCCCTGGAACACGAGGATCAGCACGCCGAGCACGGGCAGGCCGAGCGTGACGAACAGGTTCCACACGCTTGTGGCCGCGATCGCGGTCGTGGTGGCCGCGGCGCCGTAGTTGTACCCCGACAACATTGCGTACTGGACGCCGAGCCCGAAAGCGCCACCGGCCGGCACCACGTTGGAGATCATGAATGATGTCTGGCGCACGACGAAGCCATGGCCGTAGCTGAGCCCTGGGAGCGCCGCCTGGTACGGCAACACGTAGACGAAGATGTTGATGATCGTGACCGCAATGAGGGCCACCACCGCCACGGTGGACATCTTCTGGATCGATTCCCATGCATCGCTGTAGTTGGCGAACTGCGGGAAGATGCCGACGAACACCACCACGAGAACCGCAACCGTCAACAGCCCGGCGAAGATCTGCTTCTTGCGATCGAGCTTGCCGGTGGGCACGCCCGAGCCGGCTGTGGCGTCGGCCGCAGCGTCGCTCGTGCTCTCGTCGGGCGCGGTCACCCGGTCCACGGTAGGCGGGAGATGGGGCAGATAGGTGGCAAAAGGCGCAATGGGTGCCCCAACGGTTCCTGGCCGGATCAGTCGGCAGCCAACTCCAGCGCCCGGGTGAACACCGAATCGAGCATCTCCTCGGTCAGGCGTCCGGTGAATGTGTTCTGTTGGCTCACGTGGTACGAGCCGAGCAACACCGTTCCATCCGGCGCAGTCACCTCGGAACCGTGGCCGAACCTGGGCCTGGGCCTGATCCCCAACAGCCGTGCCACCTCGGCGTGGCCGAAGCCCCCCAGGGCGACCACCACGCGCAGGTCGGCGAGCAGGTCGAACTCATCGATCATCCACGGACCGCATGCGTCGCGCTCAGCCGCAGTGGGCTTGTTGGCAGGAGGGGCGCACTTCACCGGCGACGTGACCCAGGAGCCGATCAGCTCGAGGCCGTCGTCGGCTGCGGTGGACTCGGCCTGACTGGCCAGCCCGGCACGGTGCATCGCCCGGTACAGCCAGTCACCGGAGCGGTCGCCGGTGAACATCCGACCGGTGCGGTTGGCTCCGTGAGCCGCCGGCGCAAGCCCGACTACGGCGATGCGGGCCGCAGGATCCCCCCAGCCCGGCACGGGTCGACCCCAGTACTCCTCATCCGCGTATGCGGCACGCTTCTCGGTGGCCACCTGTTCGCGCCATTCGACGAGGCGCGGGCACTCGCGGCAACTGCAGACCCGCTCCGCGAGCCCTTCCAGTGCGGCTGCTCGCCGTTGTAGGTCCGCATCCGTGTCAGGTTCGCCCATCCGGGCATCCTCGCGCGCTGCCGACCGCTCCCCCACGCCCGGTACCGTCACCCGGCCCGGACGTCCCTAGGATCGGTTCATGGCCACGCGCCGACCCAGAACCAGAACCAAGCAAGCGACGAAGGCCAAGGGACCGACGACAGTGCTGCTCGTGCGCCATGGCCGCACGTCCACAACCGGATCGGTATTGCCCGGCAGGGCGCCCGGCCTGCACCTCTCCGATGAGGGAACCACCCAGGCCGAAGCGGCGGCGGCAAGGATCGCCCCGCTCCAGCCCCACGCAATCTACGCCTCACCCATGGAGCGAACCCGTGAGACCGCGGCCCCGATCGCGAAGGCAGCCGGCCTGCGCACACGTACCGCAAAGGGGCTGATCGAGTGCGATTTCGGCGACTGGACAGGCAAGAAGCTGTCGAACCTGCGCCGCAAGCCCGAGTGGGCCACGGTGCAGCACGCGCCGAGCACGTTCCGCTTTCCCGACGGTGAGTCGTTCGCACAGATGCAGCAGCGGATCTGGGACGAGCTCGAGAGGCTTGTCGTGTCCCATCCGGGTGAACGGATCGTGGCGGTGAGTCATGCCGATCCGATCAAGGCAGCGGTGGCGATGGCCTCGGGCGTACACCTCGACAACTTCCAGCGACTCGTCGTATCACCATGCTCGGTCACCGCCTTGCTCTTCGGCGCCGGTGCACCCATCGTGTTGTGTGTGAACACGATCGACGGCAACCTCACACAACTGGCGGTCTCGTGAGCGAGTCGGGCTCCTTCGAATTCGAACACGTCGATGCGTTCGTGCCGGGCGCGATCGGCGAACCGGGCGACCGCACCTTCTACCTGCAGGCGCGGGTGGGTGAGCAGGTCGTGTCGCTGCGCTGCGAGAAGCAGCAGGTGGGAATGCTCGGCCGCTACCTGGGCCAGCTGGCGGAGGCCCTCGGCCCGGTCGAGCCCGACCGCGACGTTGTCGGACTGGTGGAGCCGGTCGAGGAGCGTTGGGCTGTCGGCCAGCTCTCGGTTGGCGTCGATGAGGTCAACGGGCGGATCCTCGTGACCGCCGAAGAGCTGCTGGTTGAGCAGGTGGAGATCGAAGGCGGTGAGGACATCGGCGACGACGAGCTCGAGGCCCTGCTCGAGACAGCGGGCGAGTTGATGGGCGACCCGGCAGAGGCGAGGTTCGTGCTCACGGCCGGCCAGGCCGTCGCCTTCGGCGAGGTGGCCGAGGAGCTGCTGTCAGCCGGCCGGCCCTCCTGCCGGCTGTGTGGAGCGCCCATGGACCCCGAGGGCCATGCCTGCCCCCGCTGGAACTGAGGGCGACCCCTCACCGTTCGTCTACGACGCCACTGTCGCGCCCGCGCAGACCGAGGCGATGGTCGAGTTGTTGCAGCACGGTGAAGTCGACGTGCTCGGACTGATGCCCTGGTCCTCCAACGGGACCTACCTCACCGAGGTGCGCTGCGGGGACGACCACGCCCCGGCCATCTACAAGCCCGGTGGTGGCGAGCGCCCGCTGTGGGACTTCCCCGATGGACTGTGGGAGCGAGAGGTGGCCATGTGGGAGCTCTCCGAGGTGCTGGGCTTCGGGTTGGTGCCGCCCACGGTCGGACGCGACGAAGGCCCGATGGGTGAGGGGTCATTGCAGGCGTTCGTACCGGCCCGCTTCGAGGAGCACTACTTCACGCTGCGCGAGATGGAGCTGGAGGGTCTGCAAGACGACCTGCGCCGGTTGTGCGTGCTCGACCTCGTCGCCAACGCGACCGACCGCAAGGGCGGGCACTGCCTGATCGACGACGACGACCGGCTGTGGGCGATCGACAACGGTCTGAGCTTCCACCGCGAGTTCAAGCTCCGAACGGTGATCTGGGACTTCGCGGGCGAGCAGGTTCCGGCACCGATGCTGGAGCCACTGCGCGAACTGATCGACGGCGGTGTGCCCGATCGGCTTGCGCGGTGGCTGTCGAAACCCGAGTGCGAGGCGCTCACGTCGCGCGCCGGCGGCGTGCTGGCCTCGCGGCACTTCCCCCATGACCCGACCGGCCGGCGTTACCCCTGGCCGCTGGTCTGAGCAGTCACCTCGCGCTGGCGGTGGGGCCGAAGCAGCGGTGGGTGTACGCGTTCTCGAACGTGCCGTCGGGGTCGAGACGGGCGCGGGCGGCCTGGAAGTCATCCCACCGCGGGTACACCGGCTCCAGATCCTCCGCCCTGCGGAAGTGGAGCTTGCCCCAGTGGGGCCTGCCGTCGTGTGCTCGCATGATGTCCTCCACGGCGTGGAAGTAGCGCTCATAGGGCGTGCCCCTGAATGCGTGCACTGCGATGTAGCCGGTCGCACGGCCGTACGCGGTGGACAGTGCGATGTCGTCGCCGGCGACCGCGCGCACCTCGATGGGGAACATCGTGGGGCTGTCGGTCGAGTCGATCCATGACCGCACCTGGGCCAGGGCCTCCGTGGTCGCCTCGAGGGGCACCGCGTACTCCATCTCCACGAAACGCACCCGCCGCGGGGTCGCGAGCACCTGGAACGACGGCTCGTTGTACTCGACCCGGCCCGGTCCCGGGACCAGACGTGCGAGTCGCGGCACCGCCGACGGCCGCGCCTTGCCGATCACGTTGGCCAACCCGAAAGCAGCGTTGGCGTAGAGCGTCTCGTGGCGCCACCGGTTGACACGGCTGCGGGGCTGGAGCGGATCGTGGTTGCGCCGGTTGGTCTTGGTCAGCGCCCAACCGGTGTGGGGTACGTAGAAGAACTCGAAGTGGTCATTGGAGGCCACGAGGTCATCGAAGGACGAGACCACTTCGTCCACGCGGCGCGGCTCCTCGATGGCGTGCAGGTGAAACGCCGGCACTACGCGCAACGTGATCGTCGAGACGATGCCGAGTGCGCCAACGCCCACCCGAGCCACCGAGAGCAGTTCCGGGTTGTGCTCCTCGCTGCATTCGACGACCTCACCGCAGCCCGTCACGATCCGCATGCCCACGATTCCCGCGGCCAGGTTGGGGAACCGGAGGCCTGTGCCATGCGTGGCAGTCGACGTGGCGCCGGCAAGGGACTGCACGTCGATGTCGCCGAGGTTCTCGAGTGCGAATCCGCGGCTCCACAGGTATCGCGAGATCTGGTGTAGCTGGGCACCCGCCTGCACTGTGAGCAACCCAGCGGCCGCATCGAGGTCGAGTACCCGGCTGTAGTCCTCGAGCGAGAGGAGCACTCCGTCGGTGAGCGCCGCGTCGGTGAACGAATGCCCGGCACCGAACGCCTTCACGTGTCGGCCATCGGTCGCGGCGCGAGCCACGATCTCGCAGATCTCGTGCTCGGTGGTGGGGTGCTTCAGCTCGACGAGCGCTCGCTGGTTGCCGGCCCAGTTGGTCCAGATCTGCGGCATCGGGTCCCCCGGAGAAACGTTCAGCGGCCCCCTGCGAGCGCAGGAGGCCGCTGATAGTAGTCGTGTGTGGTTGCCCGCAGGCTCAGCGGTTCTGCAGCGCCTCGATGAGTGCCGGCATGACCTTGTGCACGTCGCCGACGATGCCGAGGTCGGCCACCGAGAAGATCGGGGCTTCGGCATCCTTGTTGATGGCGATGATGTTCTTGGAGCCCTTCATGCCGACCAGGTGCTGGGTGGCACCGGAGATGCCCGCAGCGATGTACACGGTCGGCTTCACGACCTTGCCGGTCTGACCGACCTGGTAGGAGTAGGGCACCCAGCCGGCGTCGACGATCGCGCGGGAGGCCCCCGGCGCTGCGCCGAGCAGCTTGGCGAGGTCCTCGACCATCTCGAACTTGTCCTGCTCGCCGAGGCCACGGCCGCCGGAGACGACCACTGCGGCATCGTCGAGCGACGGGCCCGTCGACTCCTCGACGAAGCGGTTGGTCACGGTGGCGGCGCCGGTGTTGCCGAGTTCGCCTGCGGCGAGTTCCTCGGTCGCGGCAGCGTCGCCCGAAGGCTCTTCAGCTGCAGCGAACGACTTGGGGCGCACCAGGAAGATGCCGACCTTGTCGCCGGTGAACTTCGTGTAGACGTTGGTGGTACCGCCGAACACGGGCTCGACACCGGCGAGCGCGCCGTCGCGATCGACGATGTCGACCACGTTGCTGATCACCGGGGCGTCGAGCTTCACGGACAGGCGCCCTGCAACGTCGCGGCCGCCGTAGCTGGTCGCGATCAGGAGCGCATCGGGAGCGTTGCCGCCCTCAACCGCACCGGCGATGGCGCTCGACACGATGGGGCCGATGAGCTTCCCGTCGGTACCACCGACGGTGTACACCTTCGAGGCGCCGTGGGCGCCCAGTTCGGCGGCCACGTCGTCGCCGGCAACGGTGACGCACTCGACCGTGTCGGCCAGTTCGCCGGCCTTGGCGAGCATTTCGAGTGTGGTGGTGCTGACCTTGCCGTCGGTGGCCTCGGCGAACACCCAGATCTTGGAAACAGTCATGGTTCTTTCCTCAGTTCTCTCGGTGTCGCTCAGATGACCTTGAGCTCGGCCAGGTAGTCGACGATCTTCTGGAAGCCTTCACCGTCGTCCTCGACGACGGTGCCTGCCTCACGCTCTTCAGCAGCCGAGATCTCGACGATCTCCTGGCCACCGCCAGCCCAGCCGACGGTGCCGGCGTCGACGCCGAGGTCGGAGAGGGTGACCTCGTCGACCGGCTTCGACTTGGCGGCCATGATGCCCTTGAAGGACGGGTAGCGGGGCTCGACCACGCCGGCGGTCACAGAGATCAAGGCCGGCGTGGGCGACTCGACGTCGTCGTAGCCGGCCTCGGTCTGACGTTGCACCTTGACGGTTCCGCCATCGACCGCGATCGACTTCGCGAATGTGATCGAGGGCAGGCCCAGGAGCTCGGCAACCTGCTCCGGCACGGTGCCGGTGTAGCCGTCGGAGGACTCGGTGGCCGTGATGACCAGGTCGGCCTCGCCGGCTCGTTCGATCGCCTTGGCCAGCACCTTGGAGGTGCCGAGGGCATCGGAGCCCGCAAGCGCATCGTCACTGACGAGCACAGCCTTGGCAGCACCCATGGCGAGGGCGGTGCGAAGGCCGCTCACCTCGTTGTTGGGGGCCATGGAGACGAGGGTCACCTCGCCACCGCCGGCGGTGTCGACAAGCTGGAGGGCCATCTCGACTCCGTAGGAGTCGGACTCGTCCAGGATGAGCTTGACGTCCCGCTTGAGGGTCTTTGTGTTGGGATCCAGCTCGCCCGGGTCTGCCGGGTCGGGGATCTGCTTCACGCATACGACGACGTTCATGGCGACGAGTTTGCCGCGACTACCCGTCGGTAACAAAACCGTGGGCGCAGCAGGTCCGGGACGGGTTGCGCCGTTGCGGTCCGTCAGGCCTGCAGGGCCCTGCGCGCCGAGGCCGGGACGTTGGTGACGATGCCGTCGACGCCCATGTCGGCGAGTTCGATGATGCGGTCGTGCGCGTCGACTGTCCACACGTTGGCCGCCAGCGCGTGGTCATGGCATCGCTGCACGAACGCGGCGTCGACGAACGGGTCCCATGGGTTCACTGCCACATGTCCGCGATCTGCGGTCGACTCGACCACGTCGGGCCACCCCTCGACGTCGGCCACCAATTGGCCCGTCGGTGGTCCGCCCAGTTCGCGGACGCGGTCCACGGTGGGTGCATCGAAGCTCGTCAGCAGTACGTCGCCCAGACCTTCGACCGAACGGTGCTGTGCCAGCACTTCGAGCACGGGTTCGACTACGTCGAGGCTCCAGGGCACGTCGTCGCCTCCGAGGTCACCCGGGGTGTTCTTGATCTCGACGTTGACTCCCATCGGCGTACCGCCGCGGGCAATGGCACCCCGTGCGCAGGCCTGCAATGCCTGGGTGAGGTCGGGAACCTCCGGTGGACGCTGCGCGGATGGGGTCTCCCAGACCGTTCGCTGATCGTGATACCACGCATCGTGGTTGACGATCAGCGAACCGTCCGACGCCAGCCGGACATCCAGCTCGACCCAGTCGGAACCCTGCTCTGCCGCCCCAGTGAAGGCATCCCGTGTATTTTCGGCATAGTCCGCGGAGGCTCCCCGGTGGGCGATTATGAGCACATCTTCCCGGGACGTCATGATCTCGCAACTTTTCCTTTACACGGTGAGTGACCGACAGTAGCGTGGAGTTTGTTCACGGATTCACAAGTTCCCAGCCTGCCGCGGGAAACACGGAACGTGACAAGACCGAAACACACACACATCGGACTCGCCATGTACGCGGGTCCACTCTCTCACGGAGGACCCCCAGTGGCCCTGACATCGAGCCGAAGCCTGGACATCGCAAACGACGACTGGAGGGCCAATTCCGCCTGCCGCGACACCGACCCGTCGCTGTTCTTCCCGGTCGGCACCACCGGCCTTGCAGTAGAGCAGATCGCATCGGCCAAGGCTGTCTGCGAGACCTGCGACGTCAACGAGCCCTGCCTGCAGTTCGCCCTCGAGACCAATCAGGACTCGGGTGTGTGGGGTGGCCTTTCCGAAGAGGAGCGTCGCCACATCCGCCGCCAGGCACGTGCCGCCGCGGCGCGGCGCAGCGCTTCCTGAGGACTCCCCGGCAGCACCCTGAGGTGCAGCCGAGAACCCCCTACGGGTTTCGATCACCCGGCCCTCCGGCGAGGGCCCACCAACGGCCTCCCCCCGGGGGCCGTTGTCGCGTCTGGTCGGTCACCGGATGGCCGGCGAGGGGCCCGGCGGCTTCCGAGGGTTCAGACAGCCCCCATGCGCTCGAGCCCATGCGCTCGAGTCCGCCCTCGAGGTGAGCCGCGTGGGCTGCCGTCGGTTTCCTCAGAGCCGGAACACGATCTCCTTGGCGACCGAGCCGAGCGCGACGGCGTCGCCGAGCGGCTGCTGCGCGTCGCTGAGCACGGCCAGATCGACCACGTAGGGGCCCCGCTCGAGGATGATCCGGTTGCTGTTGGGCCACACCCGGCCGGCAACGATGGAATCCGGCTGGGACCAGTGGTTGTAGTCGTCGCCCGGGGCGAGCAGCTCGAGCTCGTCGCGGTGCGCAACTCCGTAGTCGTCGTAGTCCTCGACCCCGAAACGGGCCATGCCCCGGCAACGCTGGGGGACCACGCCGGTGGTCAACGAGAGCGCGGTCGCCATCTCGTGGGCCATCCACGGTTCTGCCAGACGGCCCACGGAGACCTGGAGCCATCCGCCCGGCCACTTGGCCCCGCGCTCCCAGAGGCCCACGACCTCCAGCTCGCGGGTCATCATGCCCCTGCATCTGATGTTGTCGCCCAGCGGGTTGAACGCCTGGTAGTGGAACCGGCCGGGCATCTCGAGAAAGCCCAGCTCATAGACCGGCGACGGCTCGACGTCGATGTCACCGAAGGCGCGGAAGATCAGGTGTTCTTCGGAGAGGGCCAGCTCGATCTTGGAGGAGACCTCTTCGAGGTCGGGGGCCGCCTCCACTCCGGGCTGGATTCCGGCCAGCTCGGACTCCGGCAATTCCTCCAGCGTCACTGTGGTCTGGCTTTCCACGGTCGCCTCGGGCACAATTGCGTTCTCTGTCGCAGCGTCACCATCACCCACGACATCATCGGCACCAGCGGCGTCCTCGGCATCGCCACCGCCGGCGGAGACCACCAGCACCATGGCCATCACGAGCCCGACCGTGGAGGCGATGCCCACAGCGCTCAACCGGGCCCGCCGGGCCCGCCTGGGACTGCCGGCCCCGCAGAGGTCGATGACGGCGCCGGCGAGCAGTGCCTCGGCATGCTCGCGACGCGAGAGGCCCCCCAGTTCGCCGAGCGGCGCGTTGAGTGCATCCCAGGTAGTGACTCCGAAGACCTCGTACCCGGCACGTACGCCGCGACCTGCGTCGGCCTCCGATATGTACTTGCGACCTAGCGCCGGCCAGCTCGGGGTGCCGTCGAAGGGAAAGGGCAGCAGCAGCTCGAGGAACTTCCGGTAGTCGGACTCCTCGACGTGCTCGATCGCTCGGGCCAGAAGCTCCGAGCGCGTGAGACCCAGGCCCTCACGGCACTGGTCGATCATCGGGAGGTCGAGCGCCTGCAGGTCATCGAGTCGCCTCACCGACGCGACCACCTCATGGAGCTCCGCGGAGAGCTGCTCCGTTCGCATGAGATCGTCAGCCGCCGCTTGACCCTCCGGCTCGCGCTCCTCGGTTCCACCGTGCACTGTCTTCGCCCCCCCGATTTCTCACGCAATTGCTGACCAGTGAAACGTTACACGATGCGTACATTCCAGCGAAACACTCGCTGCCGTTCCGATACTCTCAATGCATCTGGAACAGTTCCGTCTGCCGTCAACTAGGTGAGACGGCCCGAGTCCGGTACCTCGGATCCTGGTCTACCGATTGCGCGGTGCAACAGCCTCCGGCGCTCGGGGCCTATGCGGCCCCATCGGTGTCGGTGCGCAGCGGCACCCGGACCAGCACCTGCGTGCCCGACCGGCCCGGAGGGCCACCTGCTGAACCGAACTCGATGGTGCCGTCGAGGTCGCCGATCAGGCCCTGCACGATCGACAGGCCCAAGCTGGTCCCCGCTCCCGGCTCCAACTCCGCCCGCGGACCGATGCCATCGTCGGTCACGACCGCCATCAGGCTGTCGGAGTCATGCGCAAGCGCGATCCGCACCGTTCCACCCTCGCCCGGCGCAAGCGTCCCCGGCGGGTAGGCGTGGTCCATCACGTTCTGCAGCAGCTCGGTGAGCACCACCGCGAGCGACGTTGCCTCCTCGGAACCGAGCTCGCCTGCGTGGCCGGTGATCTCGAAGCGCACCGGGCGGTCCGGCGACGTGAGCCCCTCTTCCACCATCCGCACGAGCGGCCGCACGATGTTGTCGAAGTTCACCTCGTCGGCAGCGGCACGCGACAGGGTCTCGTGCACCAGTGCAATCGAGCCGATCCGGCGCACCGACTCCTCGATCGCCGCCTTGGCCGAGGGCTCGTCGAGGCGCCGCCCCTGCAGGCGCAGCAACGACGAGATCGTCTGCAGGTTGTTCTTGACCCGATGGTGGATCTCGCGGATGGTGGCGTCCTTGGAGATGAGCGCCCGGTCACGACTTCGCAGCTCGGACACGTCGCGCAGCAGGACCACGGCCCCGTCGACCCCACCGTCCGCCAGCAGCGGGATGCAGCGACTCACGACGGTGGTCTCGCCATGTTCCACGTCTTCGATCGCTGGTCGGCGGCTGAGGAACGACCGGAACACGCCGTCGCCGGCCGGCCCCAGGTTGGAGGACAGCTCCCCGAGGATCGCCCCCGACACACCGAGGCGCCGCAACGACGACACGGCGTTGGGCGACGCGAACGTGACCCGCCCGGTCGAGTCCACGAGCAGCACACCATCTCCGACGCGTGGTCCGCCCGCAGAGAGCACCTCCTCGTCGGGGAACGGGAACTCCCCTGCCGCGACCATCGCGGCCAGGCGGTCGAAGATCTCCAGGTAGGTGCGTGCGAGGTCTCCCGGGGGCCGTGCCAGAGCGAGGGCCGACTCGCGCGCCATCACCGCGATGACCCTGCCGTGGTACAGCACGGGCACCGCAGTGACCTTCACCAGCTGGCCGAGCCATTCCGAGTCGACCACATCGTCGATGATCTCCGCGTCGGCAGATGCCCGCGCCACCAGGGGTCGCTGCTGGTCATCCACCGTGCGGCCCACGACGTCCTCTTCGAACAGTGTCTGGCCGGTGTTGGGCCGGATCTGGTTCACGACCAGATGACGCTGGCCACCGCCCGACTGATTGGGCAGCGGTACGTAGAGCAGCAGGTCGGAGAACGAGAAGTCCGCCAGCATCTCCCAGCTGACCACGAGACGCTTCAGGTGGCGCGACGCGTCGTGGTCGACAGGCGGCACCACCAGGGCCACGTGCTCGGCGGTGAAGTCCTCCTCCTCCTCGAGCTCCGTCTCCTTGGCGGCAGCCAGGTCACCGCGCAGTGGCGGCAGGAAGCGCGTGGGGTCCGATGGTTCCAGTTCGGCGGGGCCGTCGCCCGGTGGCGGCTCGTTCACCGCCAGATCCTCTCACCCAGCTCGAGCAGTCCGCCGAGCGAATGGATGTCGTCGTCCAGCCAGGGCACCGTGAGGGTGAGCTCCGGCGAGGCGGAGAGCTCGTTGCGCTGCTCCGCCTCCCTGCGTGCCACGACCTGGTAGTCGAGGAAGCTGCCCCCCATCTCGCCCAGCACGTGCGCGAGGTGCGCCGGGTCGACCGCGGGATCGCCGAGTTCCTCGGCGAGCGGGCCGGCCAGATCCTTCGCCGAATCCTTCATCTGTCGGGCGGCGTCGCGACCCGAGCCGTGCAGCAGGAACCCGGGCAGCACCTTGTTCAGCACCAGGGCACCTACGTGGTACCGCCGCTCCTCCAGCAGCTCGAGGAAGAACTCGGCCTCGCGCGCCGGTGCGACCTCGAGCGTGGAGACCACCACGAAAGTGGTCTGCGGACCACTGAGCAGCGACGTGACGGCCTCGGCACGCTCCACGAAGCCGTCGTACATCGTCTGGAACAACATGAAGAACTCGGCGATGTCCTCCAGGAACTGGCTGCCGAGGATCCGGTCGGCCACCGAGTAGAAGGGCTTCGAGGCGAAGTTGAGCACCCGGCTGCGATACGGGGTGATGAGCCAGCGCAGCAAACGTGACGAGAAGAAGTCGGCCATCCGCTCCGGCGCCTCGAGGAAGTCGATGGCGTTTCGGGTGGGCGGGGTGTCCACCACGATCAGGTCATACCGACCCGAGTTGTGGATCTCGTAGAGCCTCTCCATGGCCACGTAGTCGTGGCTCTGGATGAACTTGCCGGTGATGTTCTGGTACAGCGGGTTGGCGATGATCGCGTCATGGGTCTCGCGGTCGGGCGCGTGCTGGGCAATCAGGTCGTCCCACGACTGCTTCGTGTCGAGCATTGCCACCCAGAGTTCGCCCTGCGGGTTCAGCCCGGCACTCACGAACGCCTCGTCCGGGACGCGGGTCTCCACATTGCCGAAACGCTCCAGGCCAAGCGCGTTGGCCAGCCGACGCGCAGGGTCGACAGTGAGCACCAGCACCTTCACCCCGAGGTGTGTGGCGGCTGCGGCACCGATCGCGGCCGCTGTGGTTGTCTTGCCCACCCCGCCGGAGCCGGTGGAGACCACCACTTCCTTTGCAGCACACAGCTGCTCGAGGGTCTGGGTGGCGGATCCGCCAGCGGCCGCCTTGCTGGGGGCCATCAGCCGAGCTCCTCTCCGAGCGCCTCGGCAATGCGGCTGGTGGCCCGCACACCATGGGAGCGGTGGAACAGGAACGGCAGGTAGACCAGGGGCACGTTGCCGGGAACTCCCTCGCGCAGGCGCGTCAGGTGACCGACGCTGCTGCGGCGCAACCCGACGGCCAACTCCGCACCATCGAGCACGTCGCCAGAGCCGTCGCCGGCCGCCTCGCGCAGTGCCACACGCCCGGACTCCGAATTGAGCCGCTCGAAGATCGCCTCCTCGCCCCTGCCGAAGAGCTCCGGCAGCACGCGGTTGACCACCACGGAGGCGACGTCGATGTCTGTCTCGTCCTCGAGGCGGTCGAGTAGCTCGAGGGTCTCCGAGACCGGCATCTCCTCGGGCACGGTAACCACCACCACCCCGGTCTGGGCCGGATCGGTGAGGATGTCGATCATCCAGTCGGTCTGGCTGCGCACCACGCCGACGCTCACGAGCTCCTTGATGGCGACGGGCGAACCGAGTTCGCCGACCACGTGGCCGGTCGCAGAGGCGTCCACGACGACGAGGTCGTAGTTGCGTTCGCGGACCTCGTAGGTGAGCTTGCCGACGGTGAGGATCTCCTTGACCCCCGGCGCCGCGTTGGCCACGAAGTCGAACGTGCGCGCGAGCGGTCCCACGCGCGAGAGCAGCGGCACCCTCAGCTGGAGGCTCAGGTACTCCTTGAGCGACTCCTCGGTGTCCATCGCCATGGCGTGCAGGTTCTTGCGCACCTCGGTACCCGCGAAGTCGAGCGGGCCGACGCCGTAGAAGTCCGCCAGGTTCCCCTTGGCGTCCACCTCGCACACGAGGGTCTTGCGACCCCGCGCCGCCGCGAGCACACCGATGGCCGAAGCCACCGAGGTCTTGCCCACGCCGCCCTTCCCAGTGACGAAGAGCAGCTTGCGGTCGAGCAGGTGGGGAGACCGTGCTGGGCTCAGGACGAGAACCCTATGGACCGGCTGTCGTCGTCGGAGCCGATCTCCACGTAGGCCACCTTCGAAATGGGCACGCCCACCACCCTGCCTCGCTTGTCATTGAGCCACAGCACTCCGGTGTCGGAGCCGAGAGTGCCGTCGATGCTCTCGCGCAGCTCCTCACGGTCTGTGTCATCAGCGAGCTGCACATCGATCTCGCGGGTCGAGTAGGTCACTCCAATGCGTACATCCACAAGGGCCATGGTATAGATCGCGTATGGCAGCGGAATCATCAGGGGGATCGCGCGCGGCCAGCGGGGTGCGCGTAGTGGTCGTGGCGCACGGTCCGCCCATGCGCGGAGGCATCGCCACGGTCGCCCTCGACATCGTGGAAGACCCGGTTCTCGACCAGGAATTCGAGGTCGTCTTCTACAACACTTCACAAAACGACGACCGGCGTGGCGAGTTCGGCATGCAGAACGTGGCGCGCGCCTTCGAGCACGCGTGGGGCACCTTTCGCCTCGCCCGACGCGGCTCGGTGGTGCACAGCCACGCCGTGCAGCACCCGGTGTTCGTGGCATGGCGTCAGGTGGCGATCGCACTTGCAGCCCGTGCCCGCGGCGCCAGGGTGCTGCTGCACAACCACGCCCAGCCCCCGTACATGGAACCGCCGGGCGAGTACCGCGTGAGCACTCCGCACCGTTGGGCGTTTCGGGTGCTCGACCGCCTCGTGGACGCCAACGTCCTCATAGCGGCTGCCGGCGAGCCCAACCTGCGGCAGTACATGCCCGGCACCGAATTGCCGGTGATCGCCAACTCGATCGAAGTCGACGAGGTCGAACCGACGACCGCCGACCATGACCCGCCGGTCGTCCTCTTCGTGGGCGAGATGCTCGAGCGCAAGGGCCTCGTGGTGCTCATGGACGCACTAGACATCCTCGAGCAGCGCGGCGTCACCGATTTCGAGCTCCGGATCGTGGGCGACAACACACCGGGGCTGGACCCCGACAAGGACGCCATGAGCGAGCTCATCACCGCAAGGGGGCGCGCCGGGGCCATGACCGGGCCGCTCCCGCGCGACGAGGTCTACCGGCACCTGAGCGAGGCCGATGTGTACGTGTTCCCCACCTACACCGAAGGCCAGCCCTTCACGGTCATCGAGTCCCTGGCTGCAGGCGTGCCCATCGTCGCGAGCGACATCCAGGCGATCCACAACATGATCGTCGACGGCGACCACGGCGCCCTGGTCGAGGCGGGCGACGCCGAGGGCTTCGCCAACGCCATCCAGGAACTCCTCGAGGATCCGGCCCGGCGACGCAAGGTCTCCGAGGCGAACCGTGCGCACGCCAAGCGCCGCTTCGACCGCTCGGTGTTCCGCGGGCGGATGGCCGAGCTCTACCGGCTGCACGGCCGGCCCTCGCGGCGGGTGCTGCGGCGCCAACGCCGAACACGCAGCACACAGGCCGACCGTGGCTGACCTCGGGTCGTTTCCCAGGGTGGACCTGATGTCTGCCGCCACCCCGCTGGTGCGCCTCGAGCGTCTCGGCGAGGCGCTCGAGGCCGACGTGTGGATCAAGCGCGACGACCTCGGTGAAACGGGCCTGGGTGGCAACAAGCTCCGCAAGCTCGAGTTCCTGCTGGGCGACGCGCTCGCCTCGGGGTGCGACACGGTGGTCACGTTCGGGGCGGTGCAGTCGAACCATGCCCGCCAGACGGCTGCAGCCGCGGCGCGTTGCGGACTCACCTGCCATGCGCTGCTCACCCGCACCGTGCCCCGCGATGACGCGCTGTACAACAGCGGCGGGAACCTGCTGCTCGACGGCCTCTTCGGGGCCGACGTTCGGCTCTGTGACCCCGATTCCATCGGCGAGGCGGCGGCGGAACTCGAAGCGGAGCTGGCCTCCTCGGGAGCCAACGCCCGCTGGATCGCTCCCGGAGGCTCCGAGCCGATCGGTGTGCTGGGTTATGTGGCAGCGGGCCGCGAGCTCGTGGCCCAGGCGAGCCGTCTGGGTCTGGTGGTCGATGACGTCGTGGTCGCCAACGGCACAGGCGGCACGCAGGCCGGCCTGTTGTGCGGCACCAGGACCGCCGGGGCGGACTCCCCTCCGGCGATACGCGGTGTCGCGGTGCTGCACCCGGCCGCTGAGTCGGTCGAGTCAGTGACACTGCTCGATGCCGGCGTGTCGGAACTGATCGGTGTGCCCCACGCGCCGGCCGCCACGATCGAGGTCGATGGCGCGCAGTTGGGCGAGGGCTACGGCGTGCCCACGGATGCGATGCGCGAGGCACTGGCGCTGTTTGCCCGGACCGAGGGCATCGCACTGGACCCGGTCTACACGGGCAAGGCGGCAGCGTCGCTCGTGGCGCGGTGCCGCAGCGGGGAACTGGGCAATGACGGAGCCGTGGTGATGGTGCACACCGGTGGCACTCCGGGGCTGTTCGCCTACGGCGACGACGTCCTGCAATAGCGGCGCCCGGGAAACGGGCCCGAGGACGCGAGGACCTAGGCATCGTTCTGTTGGTGCTCAATCACGCCTGGCGTGATTGAGCACCAACAGAAGACGGATCGGAGCCGGAACGCCGGTCGGGCCGGGCCCGCCCGGTCAGATGATCTTCAGCTCGGGGTGGGTGCGCCGGGTGGGGGCGAGTTCCTCGATCTGCCCGGCGATGGCGGCGAAGGCCGAAGCAGCCTCGCCGTCCGGGTCGACCACGGTGATCGGCCGGCCCGAGTCGCCGCCCTCGCGCAGCTCTGGAACCAGGGGGACCTGACCGAGCAGGGGGACATCGAGTCGACCTGCCAGCTCAGCGCCGCCGCCGCTGCCGAAGATCTCGTAGCGCTTGTCGTCGTCGCCGGTGAACCACGACATGTTCTCGATGACACCCTTGACCTCGAGGTTGACCTTGTGACCCATGAACGCCGCCCGCTGCGCCACCCGCTGTGCTGCCGGCTGCGGCGTGGTGACCACGTAGAGCTCGGCACGGGGCAGGAACTGGGCAAGCGAGAGCGAGATGTCACCGGTACCCGGCGGAAGGTCCACCACCAGGTAGTCGGGGTCGTCCCAGTACACGTCGGTGAGGAACTGCTCGAGAGCCTTGTGGAGCATCGGGCCCCGCCAGATCACCGGCTGGTCGTCCTCCACGAAGAAGCCCATGGAGATGCACGACACCCCGTTGGCCTCGGGCGGCACGATCATCTCGTCGATGACAACTGGTGGCCGCTCCACCCCCAGCATGCGAGGGATCGAGAATCCCCACACGTCGGCGTCGACGACGGCGACCCGCTTGCCGAGGTTGGCCAGCGCTATGGCGACGTTCGTGGTCACCGATGACTTGCCGACACCGCCCTTTCCGGAGGCGATCAGCAGCACCCTTGTATTGGACGCGGGGTCCGCGAAGGGGATCGCACGCCCTTCCGCATGGCCGTGAGCGTCCTGGGATCCGGCTGAGGCCGAGGGATCGCCATGGAGCTTCTCGCGCAGCGCCGCGCGCTCAGCGTCGGTCATCGAGTCCCAGTCGATCTCGACACTCTCGACTCCGTCGAGCGCCATCACCGCGTCGTCGACTCGCTGCTGGATCTCGTTTCGCAACGGACATCCGGGGATCGTGAGCACGATCTTGAGCGACACGGCGCTGCCCCGGACCGACACATCGCGAACCATGTCGAGTTCCACGATCGAGCGGTGCAGTTCGGGATCCTCGACGGGCCTGAGTGCCTCGATCACGTCTTGCGGGGTGCTCTGGGGGGAGGCCATGGGGGTAATTCTCCCCGCTTTGGCCGTGAAAACCCAATCACCACCCGGGCCGCGGCCCCGCACCGTGCCGCCGACGGGTGTGCAGAGGGCCGACCGGTACCATTGGCACATGCCACAGCTGTCCCCAACCGAGTTCGCCTCGACGGTGACCGCAATTACCAGCGCGTTCGGCGACCCCACGCGCCGTGAGATCTACCTCTTCGCCCACGAGAGCTCCGAGGGCGTCACCGCTTCGATGGTTGCCGAGCAGTTCGACCTCCACGCCAATGTGGCCCGTCACCACCTCGACAAGCTCGCATCCGGCGGGTACCTCGAGGTGAGCACCGAACGGCCGGCAGGCGGTGCCGGACGCCCCTCCAAGCGCTATCGGGTGATCGGCGAGCAGATGGAGCTCGAGGTACCCGTACGCCACGACGACGTGCTCGTCGAGCTGCTGGGCCGGGCCCTCGCCGAGTTAGGCCCCGAGCGGTCAACGAGTCTGGCCGAGGAAGTCGGCGAGGAGTTCGGCCGCACCATGGCAGAGGAGATGGGTGACCACAGCACCACGAGCTTCCGCTCGGCGCTGCACACGGTGGCCGACGCGCTGTCGGCGCACGGCTTCGCCGCCCATGCCGAAAAGGAGGGCAACAAGCTGCGGATCGTGACCGAGCACTGCCCGTTCGGCGACGCTGCCGTCGAACACCCCGTGATCTGTGCCGTCGACCGCGGAATGGTGCGCGGGATGCTCGGCACCCTCTACGGCGAGACCTCGGTCGACCTGAGCTCGTCCGTGGCTGCGGGTGACGAGCACTGCGTCACGGCCGTCGACGACTGAGCGGCGCTTGCTCCTGACATGAGCCGCATCTACCTCGATCACGCCTCGACGTCGCCGCTGCGCGAGTCCGCTCGGGCAGCGATGGCGGAGGTGGCCGATGCCGGCTCCCACGGCCTGCTCGGTGACCCCGGCAGGATCCATGCCGAAGGCATGGCGGCGAGGGCCACTCTCGAGGACGCGCGGGATCGCGTCGCGCACTGGCTGGGCGTACGGGCTCGCCAGGTGGTGTTCACCTCGGGAGCCACAGAGTCGATCGCTGCCGTCTCGTGGGTTGCCGTCAGCGGTGGCGGACACGTCGTGTCGAGCGCCGTGGAACACTCCGCTGTTCGCACCTGGGCGCAGCGCTGTGCGTACACAGAGGTTGGCGTGGACCCGACCGGCACGGTCGACGTGGAGGAGCTCAGCGATGCCGTGCGCGACGACACGGCGATCGTGCACCTGCAGTGGGCCAACCACGAAGTGGCGACCATGCAGCCGGTGGCCGAAGCTGTCGCCGCCCTAGACGCGATGCCCGGGTTGTTGCACGTGGACGCGGCGCAGGCCGGCCCAGCAGCCCCACAGGTGGCCCGCAGCGGTGCAGATGTCGTGACGCTGTCGGGCCACAAGCTGGGTGGCCCGACGGGAATCGGAGTCACGGTCGTGAGGCGCAACCTGCGGCTTGCGCCGCTGATGGTGGGCGGGGACCAGGAACGAGCCCGGCGAGCCGGAGTCGAGAACATTGCAGCGGCGGTGGGGCTGGCCGCTGTCGCCGATGAGCTCGCGTCCACCGGTGCAGGGGAGCTCGACCGACTGGCCGGGCTGTCGTCGCAGGTCATCGACTGGGCGGCGCGTACCGACGGAGTCAGCCTGCTCGGCCATCCGGACGAACGGGCCCCGCACCTCGTCTGCCTGGCGCTCGACGGCATCGAGCCCCAGCCGGTGTTGCTCGGGCTCGACCAACGCGGGGTGGCCGTGCACTCCGGATCCTCGTGTTCGAGCGAGGCATTCGAGCCGTCGCCGGTCCTGCTTGCCATGGGGGTCGACGCCCAGCGCTCACTGCGGATCTCGGCCGGGTGGTCGAGCACCGAAGCCGATGTCGACCGAGCCCTGTCCGCACTCGATGAGGTGCTGTCCGAACTCCGGGCGCTGGGCCGGGGCACACGATGACCGCGGCACCCGAGCAGCTCGATGCGGTCGTGTTCGATCTCGATGGCGTGATCCGCCACTGGAACGACCACGACCTCGACTCGGTCGAGGAGGCCCACGGCCTGCCGCCACGCACCATCCTCGATGTGGCGTTCTCACGGGAGCTCGGACCCGCCGCGATCACAGGCGAGCTCACGTACCGTCAGTGGATGGACAGCATCCGCGAGACGGTGATCGAACGGCACGGCGCCTCCGTGGCGCCCGCGCTCGACACGTGGGAGTCCAACGTGGGGGTGGTGGACCCCGAGATGGTGCGCCTGCTGCGGCGCCTCCGCAACGGACTGCTCGTTGCACTTCTGTCCAACGGCACCACGAGGCTTCGCCGCGACCTGCACGTGCTGGACCTGCTCGACGAGTTCGACGTGGTCTTCAACACCGCCGAGATCGGAATCGCCAAGCCCGATCCGCAGGTGTTCCGCATCGTGTGCGACGAGCTCGGGGTCGACCCGGCGAGGGCCGCCTTCATCGACGACCTCGCCGAGAATGTGGCCGGCGCCGCCTCCATCGGCATGCACGCGCACCAGCACCGGGACCGCATGGCCACAGAGGCATTCCTAGGGGAACTGACCCCTCACGTGTGACTCGGATCGCCAACGGCAACCGACCGCACCGGCTGTGTCAGCTGATGGGCGTGCGATCCACCGGCGCTGTGCGGCCACGCCGCGCGGAGTTGGCCACGACGTCCTCTGGCAGGTCGACCTCGAGGCGCAACAGCGCCCCCCCGAGCGTCTTGCCGAGGTTGTCCGAGCGCAGAGACCTCGGCCCGCCACCGCCCAGGGCATCGTTGAGCACGAACTTGAGCGCCCAGATGTTGGGCACCTCGTAGCGTTCGACATCGCCCGCGACCAGGTCACCGAAGTGGGCGGCCACAGCCTCTGGGGTCACGGCTGCACAGACGGCGTCGTAGGCAGCGTCGTCGTCCATGAAGAGCGTGAGATCGGACCGATCACCCTTGTCGCCGGAACGAACTCCACAGATGTCTCGCAGGCAGACCCGGACCATGTACGCAAGCTAGCTGCGCCCCGGGCACCCCGCTAGCGTTGCTCGAACCATGACGCTGTACCTGGTGCGCCACGGATCGGCGGGGCGACGCAACAACGCAGACCCCAACGACACGGAACGCCACCTCGACGACAAGGGGCTCCGCCAGGCTGTCGCCGTGGCGGACCACCTGGGGGTGGAACCCATCAGTCGCATACTCTCGAGTCCGCTGCCCCGTTGTGTCGAGACCGTGGAACCTCTGGCGGAGGTGCTCGGACTCGAGGTCGTCGTTGAGCGCCGCCTGCGCGAGGGGACCGACCTGTTGGGCACGTGGCCGCTGATCGAGGAACTGGCCGAGAGCAAGGTGGTGCTCTGCACCCACGGCGACGTGATCCCCGAGCTGGTGCGGGCCAACGAGTTGCGGGGCATGCGAATCGCCGGCAAGGCCGGCTTCGCCAAGGGTTCCGTGTGGGCCCTCGAGGGCTGGGACGGCACCCGGTACGCCAAGGGCTCCTGGGACAAGCTCCGCTGAGTCGCCCGGTCAGGAGGTCTCGATCGACAGCGCCACGGAGCCGTCGACCAGCTCGCGATCGACCGCAATCGCCTCCAGCGCCAGCAGCTGGGTCGGGCCCGACTCACGGGCGCGACCGAATGGCGAGACCATCGGCGGGCCGCCGAGGCCCATGGCGCGGTACTCAGCCATGAGGCGGCCCGCATCGGCTCGGTCCTCGCACCTCCACACGAGGCGGCCCATGACTTCAGGAGGCTCGAGGTCTGCCTCACCGAGTGCAGCGAGGTCGACCGTGGGCCCGCCGAAAGCATTGAGACCGAAGTACTCCTCGTGCCACTCGAGCACGTCGAGGCCCAGGTCGTCCGCGCGCTTGGCCAGGAAGCGTGCAGCTGCCCGTGCCTTGGCCTCGGCGTCGGGCCACGGGTACGGCAACCTGGCCTCGCCGGAGAAGCCGGCGCGGGTGCACACGAGCCCCTTGTAGGTGTCGGGCCGCGGAGTGCCGCGCACGTCGGCAATCCCCACCCGGTCGTCTCCTAGGTCGTCGAGGCGCACCGACGTGAAGTCCGCGGTGACGTCCGGATTGAGGTAGGCAGCCGGATCGTGCACCTCGTACATGAGCTGCTCGCGGACCGTGTCGAAGCTCACGACTCCGCCGGTGCCCGCCGGCTTGGTGATCACCGCCGTTCCGTCGGGCTCGCACTCGGCGATCGGGAACCCCGGCTCGCTGAAGTCGCCGTGGGCCCACCAGTCGCCCGAGTAGTTCCCTCCGGTCACCTGCGCGGAACACTCGAGCAGGTGACCGACGGTCACGCCCGCAGCGAGTCGGTCCCAGTCGCGGGCGTCCCACCCGAACTCGTGGATGAGTGGTGCCAGGAACAGCGAGGCGTCCGCCACCCGGCCGGTGATCACCATGTCGGCGCCGGCTTGAAGGGCCTCCACGATGGGTGCCGCGCCAAGGTAGGCCGAGGCGAACACCGCTTCATCGGTGATGCCGAGAACCGCGCTGTGGGGGCGGAGGTCGTCACCGACGACAGTGGCGACCTTGATCCCGTGGTGACCCTGGGACCCGAGCGCCTCGACCACGGCCCGCCCGGCTGCGATCGGGTTGATCCCTCCGGCGTTGGTGATGAACCTGGTGTCGCCCGCGGCGACCTGCGGAGCGACCATGGAGGCGTAGATGGGCAAGTCACGTGTGAACCCCGCGCCTTCGTCACGTCCACGATCCTTGGCGAGAATGGCGAGCGTCAGTTCTGCCAGTGCCTCGCACACCAGATAGTCGACGCCCTCGGCCAGAAGCGGCCCCACACCCGCGTAGCCGTCGCCGTAGAAGCCCTGTCCGCCACCGATTCGAACCATCCGCTGCAGTCTGCCCCAAGCCGAGGCCGTGTGTCACCGGGCACACCTGACCACGAGGCACTAGAGTTCCGCAGGACCACAACCGCGCTCTTGGAGGGGTCAATGGACCGCAAGCTAACCGTCGCCGCAATCATGGTGGCAACGATCGCCGTACTGGCGGCGTCCTGCACGCTGCCTGCACCCGCCGAACGGACCTGGAAGGTCTCGCCCGTCTCGGTCGAGGTCGTCGACCAGGAGGACTGGGACGCAGGCGACGAGCCCTACGTGATCCAGCTCGGGTTCCGCTCCAAGCTCGGCGTGGTCGGCTCGTCCGACTCATGGGTCGCGTCCCAGTGCACCTCCGGAGCCGGCATGCCGGCCACCGACGTGGGTACGCCGGGCACCGTGGTGCCCATCCCGCCCGGTGGCGCCGACATCGCGTTCCCCGAGGCGCAGAACGTTGACATAGGTGACCTGCTCTTCGAGACCGCGGCGCTCGAGATCTTCGGGACGATGACGCTCGTCATGGAGCGCGACGTGCTCATCGGCACGTGCGCCTGGACCGAGACCATCAACGCCACCCTGCCCGGCCTGTTGCGCGATTCGCTCAACCTGTTGGTCGCCGGCGCTGACGTGCCCCCCACCGAGGAAGACCTGATCAACCTGATAGTCGGCCTCATCGACGACTTCATCGCCTTCGTGCCCGGCGCGATCGCAATTGCGGTCGAGGGACTCGGCGACCCCGACGACATGCTCGGCACCGCCATCCAGATCCACCTGCCGACTGCTGGAGCGTTCACCAACGCCCTCGACCTCGGCCTCACCCTTGCCGGCCTCGACAACGGCATCATCGAGATCGAGGACATACCCGGCAACATAGCGATCCGGGTCGGCAAGCTCCTGCCTTCCACGGCGGCGTTCACCTTCACGGGCCCTGGCTACGAGCACATCTACACCTCGAGGGTGACCGCCTGAGTCGGCCACTCACACTGACCGGACGTGAAGGGGGCTGGGCTCACGCCCAGCCCCCTTTCGCGTCCAGTGGGAGCAGCGCGTCCGCCGACGTCCCCTCAGCCACCTTCGGGATTGGGTACCGATGCCAGCCGGGCACGCTCGAGCGCTGCACGCAACGCCGCCTCGTCACCGAGCAGGAACGCAGCGGGTCCCCTCGGCAGTCCTGCGAGGGTCTCGAGACCTGCCTCGGCGGCATCAAGGTCCCCGGAGAGGATGTCGAGCTGGACCAACAGCGCCAACGCATCCGCATTGTCCGGCTCGTCGGCCAGCAGCCCGAGCAACAGGATCCGGGCCGTGGCCCCGTCCGCCGACTCCGGACCCAGATACGAACGGGCCCGCCACAGCCTCGCGTCGCTGTCAGTCGGATCGGCAACAAGCACGGCATCGAGGCACGTACCGAGCGCGTCGAGGTAGGCCTGGTCGAGCCCGGAACCCGAGTCGTCCGAATCCGCGGCCAGCCAGCATTCCCGGGCAGCCGGAGACATGTTGCCAACGAACACCCTGGCCTCCAGCCCCTCGGCCTGCACCACCGACACCGCCACCTCGGACGGCTCGGTTGCCCAGAAGCGCTCCAGCTCGAGCGCCGCTCCAGGGAAGTCACCCGCGTCGGCTGCAACCACAGCGAGGAACACGTGGGCATCGCCGTAGGCCGGATCAGCAGCGACCGCCGCTTCGAGGTCGGTCACGCCGGCGGCCTGCTCGCCGGAGCGGATGTGGGCCCAACCCCGGTAGGTGAGTGCTTCCACGTCGGTCGGCGACGATTCCAGGACCCTGTCGTAGCACTCGATGGCGGCTTCGGGATCACTCATTGCCAGCGGCTGGCAGGCTGCCGCGCCTTCGCGTCCGGTCGGCACGCCGCCGGTCAGTTCGCCCTCACCGCGGTCGTCGCTCCCCCACACGACCAGCCAGCCGGCGAGAAGCAGGAACACCGCTATGCCACCCGCGATGGCGGCGCCGCGCCATGGCGCCGGGTCCGCCGGCTCCGGTTCCCGGGCGCCGACCTCGTCGCCGGTGTCTGACGCCTGTGACACATCCACCGGGCTCGACTCGGCGGCACCCACCACACCCGCGCCTTCATTCTCCTGGTTGGCACGCCAGCGGCCGAACGCCATGACCAGACCGGCGACGGCGGCCAGCACGAGCAGCACAGGCAACAGCCACACAAGTGCACCGAAGCCGCTCGCCGGTGGCTCCAGCAGCACTTCGTCGCCGTAGCGGTCGACGAAGAATGCAAGGATCTCGTCGTCGGTCGAGCCCGCTGACATCTGCTGGCGGATCTCGGTGCGGAACTGTTCGGCCAGCGGCGCCTGGGAAGCGGCCACGGACTCACCGACGCACTGCAGGCACTTGAGCTGCCCGGCGATGCCGTAGAGCCGATCATCGCTCGTGCCGTCCTGTGGCGTGCGGGAGCCGGCCAACACCAGCAAGCCCGCGACCACGACCGCCATCACGGTCCACCAGGCCCAGTGTCGGCGCGCGGCCGCCGGAAGGTTCACCCGGGGTCTCCGCCCGCGCTGCGCTCAGCGATCAGTTCCTCGATTTCGGCGGCGGTGATGCCGCCTTCCAGCTTCTGAACCACCACGCCATCGGGGGACACGAGGTACGACTCGGGCAACTTGATGACGCCCCAATCGAGCGGGATGCCTTCAGCGTCGGCGAGCACGGGCCAGTCACCGCCGTTGGCTTCGAAGAACGCCTCGATCACCTCAGGGGGCTCGTCGAAGGCCACCGACACGACGGTTGCGGTATCGCCGTTGCGGGCGGCGAACTCGACCAGCTCCGGATGCTCGGCCACACACGGCGGGCACCACGTCGCGAAGAAGTTGACCAGCACCCACTTGCCCGACTCGTCGGCCAGGTCGAACGGTTCGCCGGAGGCCGTGGTGCCCGCCAGCGACGGCGCTGAGTCGTCCTCGAACTGCGCGGCGCTGTCGGGACCGCTGTCGGAGTCAGAACTCATGCCCCACAGAAACAGGCCTACCAGCGCCGCCATCACCACCGCGACGACAGCCACGATCGCAGGCACCGGGCTGCGCGGCGGGGCCGCCTGCTCCCGTACGCCTCGATCCGTTCCCATGCCGCCCTGTCCACCGCTCACGTCGCCACCTCAGTTGCCTCGTTGCCGGATTCGTCGGACACGGCATCAGGTCTCGCACGGGTGCGCGCAGGGACCAGCGCAAGGACGGTGCCGCCGACCATCACCATCCCGCCGACCCACACCCAGACCACCATCGGCTGGATGATCACCCGCAGTCCGATCTCGTCACTGCCCAAATCAGCGCCGGAGCCTCGGGCCTCCGGCGACGACGTGAGCGCGAGGTACACGTCCTCGGTGGGACCAACCCTGACCGAGGGAGTTCCGATGACCATGCCGCTGCTGCGGTAGCGGTTGAGCCGTGGCTCGTACACCCGGCCACCGTCGACCCTCACACGGGCCGCCACGGTCACGACCCTGTCAGTGCCCCGGGTGGTCGTGTCCAGGTACTCGATCGTGTGGCCGGCCACGGTGACCTCCTCACCGGGGGCCAGCTGCACCTCGGCCTGGCGCACGTAGCTGGAGCTGGCAGCGAAGGCGAACGCGACGATGATCGTGCCCAGGTGCACGACCATTCCGCCGTTGGAGCGACCAACGAGGCCGCGCCATGCGCCGCGGCGCACGGCCAGGAAGAGCTGGCGCAGCGCGGAACCGGCGGCGAAGCCCGACAACGCAAAGGCGAGCAGCGGCGCCCACCCGCGCGCTCCGACGAGGACTGCAACCACGAGCGTGGACACACCGAGCCATGCGGGCCAGAACAGCCTCTCGCGCATCACGCTTCCCGGCGCTCGCCTCCAGGGCATGGCCGGCGCCACGGCCATGAGCGTCAACAGGGCGAACCCGAGCGGCATCGTCATGCGGTTGAAGTACGGCACGCCGACCGACACCCGCTCGTCGTTGACGGCTTCGAGGATCAGCGGGAACACAGTGCCGAGCAACACGACGAAGGCCATCGCGGCGAAGACCAGGTTGTTGGCCAGGAACGCCCCTTCACGCGACACCGGCGACTCGATCCGCCCCACGGAGCGCAACTCTTCGGATCGCCAGGCAATGAGCCCGAGCGACACCGCCACCGTCACGCCGAACAGGCCCAACAACATGGGGCCGACCGCCCCCGAGGCGAAAGCGTGGACCGACTCGACCACACCCGACCGGGTGAGGAACGTGCCGAGGATCGTGAGGCTGAACGTCGCGCACAACAACGCGATGTTCCACACCCGCAGCATTCCGTGGCGCTCCTGGACCATCACGGAGTGCAGGTAGGCGGTGCCGGTGAGCCAGGGCAACAGCGAGGCGTTCTCCACCGGGTCCCACGCCCAGTACCCGCCCCACCCCAGGACCTCATAGCTCCACCAACCCCCGAGGATGATTCCGGCGGTCAGGAATGCCCACGCGAACAGGGTCCAGCGGCGGGTCTCCACCAGCCAGCCCTCGCCCAGCCGGCCCGACACGAGGGACCCGATTGCGAACGCGAACGGCACCACGAACCCGACGTAACCGAGATAGAGCATCGGCGGGTGAAAGGCCACGAGGATGTGGTTCTGCAGCAGCGGATTCGGTCCCGGGCCGTCGTAGCCGACGGGCGGGTCGAACTGACCGAACGGGTTGGCTGCGGTCAGCAGCATCACGAGGAAGAAAACCGACACCACGAAGATGGTGAGCAGCGCCCAGGCGACGAGCGGATCGGTGAGCCGGCGGCGGAAGCGGTGCGCAACCGCATAGAGGTAGCCGGCGAGGATCAGCACCCACAGCAGGATCGACCCCTCGAGCGCCGACCAGAGCGTGGCCACGTTGAACAGCGGCGGGGTCGTGCTGGAGCCGTTGTTGGCCACGTACTCCACGGTGAAGTCGCGCGTGATCAGTGCGCGCTGCATGGCCAGGAACGCCACGAACGCCCCGAGCAGCACGAGCCCTGCCCAGCCGCGTGCGGAGCGCAGGTGTCCTGGCCGCTGCGAACGAAGTCCCGACAGGATCGCGACGATCCCCGCCAGCGCCGCCAGCAGGGCAATGACGACCCCGGCAAGCCCCAGGGCCCTGTTCACCGCGGCCCGGCTCCCTCGGCTGGGTCGCCGGCCAGCGCCTGCGCGTCGCGCTCGGCGTCGGCAACGCGGTCGGGGTTCTCCTCGTCGTACTCGTTGTCGTGGCGAATGAGGATCTCGTCGCTGGCGAAGCCATCGCCCTCGAAGCTGCCCTCGAGCACGACCGGGATCTGTGACCCGAAGAGTTCGGGTGGGGTGCCTGTGTGAGTCACCGGCATCTCCACGCCTTCGAAGGTGATCACGAAGTCGACACCCGTGTCGGTCTGCTCGACTGACCCCTCGACCACATTGCCCTGCATCCGGAATCGTTCGCCCTCGAGGTCACTGCGCTGCTCGACGGCCTCATCGACGTTGTAGAAGAACGTGGCTGCGTCATTGAGGCCCTGGAACAGCACGAAGCCGAGCGCGGCCAACAACAGCACGATTGCGACGAGCGGAATCCAACGCCTCGAGGAGCGCGGCGCCGCTGCACTCGACGGCCCCGTACGGGGCGCGAGGTCGAAGTCGGCCGACCCGGGAGCGGATGGCGCCCCTTCGCCGTTCACCGGTTCGGCGTCGGGGGACTCCGGATCGTCGGTCACATCCATCGGCGCTGGTCCTCCGGGACCTCGGCCGAGAGTTCCCGGCCGCGCTTGATGATCCACAGTGAGTAGAGCGCCACGACGACCATGGTCACCGTCCAGGCGATGGCGATGTACGTACCGGTGCTCATTTCGAGGCTCCTTCTGCTCGCCGCTGAGCGATCGCTCCCTCGAGGCCGACATCCGCGGCTCGTTCGGACAGCCAGGCCAACCGGAAGCGGTGCATGAGAAGCCAGGCGAACAGGACCATGAACACGGCCAGCGACAGATAGGTGGTGAACAACTGCATGCCCTGCATCTCAGGATCCACCGTTCCGAGCACCGACCGCGACTGGTGCAGCCCGCGCCACCAGTCAACCGCCTTGTGGGTGATCGGGATGTTGATGACCGCCATGATCCCGATGACGGCGCTGACGGTGCCGCGGGTGCGGGGCTGTGCAGGGATCGAGCGCACGACCAGGTACCCGATGTAGGTGATGAACAGCACGGTCGTCGTGACGAGTCGGGGCTCCCAGCGCCAGAACACCCCCCAGGTGACCTTTCCCCACATCATTCCGTTGAAGATCGTGAGTGCGAAGAACAGCACACCGATCTCCGCTGACGAGGCAGCGAGCAGGTCCCAGAACTCTGTGCGCTTCCACAGGTAGGCGACCGACGCCACCGCTGTGATCACGAACGCGAGGTAGGCGACCGACACCGTCGGCACGTGCATGTAGAGGATCCGGATGGTCTCGCCCAGCTCCGTGTCGGGCGGACTGATGACCAGCCCGAACAGCGCCACTGCGCCGAGACCGATCAGCGAGATGATCCCGAGCACCATGGTGACTCGTGATCCGGTGGTGGTGGGAGCCGGCCTGGCTCGCTCTGCGGTGGCGCTCATGGTGCCGGAGTCCCCTTGGTTTGCACGGATTGTGCCCTCAGTCGGTCGGTCACGGTCATGTCTCGTCGAGCAGCGGCTTGAACAACACGGTGCCCAGGGCCAGGTATGCCACAGCGAAGACGCCGAGCAGGGAGGCCCATGACCACCCGCCGCCGGCCTCGCTCCGCAGTGCGACCTCGCTGCCTCGGGTTGCGGCGATGAGCACTGGTGCCAGGAGCGGCAACAACAAGATTGGCAGCAACGCGGACCCCTGACGAAGTCGGGCCGCGAGGATGCCGTACGTGACCCCGGCCGCAGCGATGCCGACGGTGGCGGCCACCAGAACCACCACGAGCAGACCCCAGCCCTCGAGCCGGGCGTCATAGAGCACCGCAACGCCGATTCCCAGCACGATCTCCAGTGCGAACAGCTCCAGCACCAGGGCCATGACCTTGCCGAGGTACACAGCGGCAGGAGGGATCCCGGTGAGCCTCAACGCGTCGAGCACGCCTTCTTCGAGTTCGACCGCGAACGACCGCTGCACCGCCAGCACTGCTGTGAACAGCACAGTCATCCAGAACAGCCCGGCTGTCGCCTGCTCGAGCACGCCGCGGTCCGGATCGAGCGCGAACGCGAACAACAACAGCACCAACATGGCGAACGGCAGCATCTGGCCGAGCGCCACCTTCGAGCGGCGCTCCAGGCGCAGGTCCTTGCCGGCCACCAGCAGCGCGTCGCGCAACACTGCTGCGATCATCGGTTGCATCCCGCGGTCATGTGGCCACGCCTCCCGCGAGTGACACGGTGCGTGTGGCAACCGCCGACGCCCGGTCGGCCTCGTGCGAGGCGAACAGCACAGTTGCCCCAGCGGCGGAGGCCTCGGCGATCAGGTTGTCGACGAGGTCGCGGCCCGATGCGTCGAGGCCGGTGTGGGGCTCGTCGAGCAGCCACAACTCGGGCCGCCTCGCCAGCACCGACGCGAACGACACCCGGCGGCGCTGGCCGGCTGACAGCGCCCGCACCGGTAGGTCCCGGAGCCTTGATGCAATCTCCAACCGCTCGAGGGCGGCGTTTCCCTCCGCTTCGCTGGCGCCTGCGGCCTTCGCCCAGAACGCCACGTTCTCGTGCACGGTCAGCTCGGGGTACAGCCCTGCTGCGTGGCCGACCAACCCGACACGGCGACGGATCGACCGACGGTCGTTGCGCAGGTCCACTCCCAGCACTTCGGCCTCGCCCTCCACCACTGCGACGAGGCCCGCGCAGACCTGCAGCACTGTCGTCTTTCCGGCGCCGTTGGGGCCTGCGAGCAGCACGACTTCGCCGCGGTCGACGCGCAGGTCGAGCCCGGCAAGTGCCGGGAACCGCCCGAGCACCGCCACCGCCTCGCGGAGCCTGACGACGGGCGGGTCGGGGTGCCCGGCTGGCTCGTCGCGCTCGTGGCGTCGGGGCGAGTTGGCGTCATCCATGGCTGTGAGGGGGGTCAGGCAACGCTACAGGGTCCGTATCCGCAGGCGGAATCCGTCGCTACGGTGAGACCATGCTGTCGAAGGTCCTGGGTGTCACCGGGCGTCTCCTCATCATCGCTGGTGTGGTGATCCTCGGATTCGTGGCGTACCAGCTCTGGGGTACGGGTCTCGAGGAGTCCCGCCAGCAGGACCAACTACTCGCGGAGTTCGCCGAGGAACTGGGTGTCGACGCCGATGCCGGGTTGACCGAGGTCGTCGCCGGGTCAGGCGAGGTGGGCGGCCCACCTCCGACCCCGACGCAGGGAGAACCTGCTGGTGTGATCGAGGTTCCGGCCATCGACATGTCACGCGTGGTCGTGGAAGGCACGTCGCGCGACGACCTGAAGAAGGGGCCGGGCCACTACACCGGCACACCGTTCCCCGGCCAGGTCGGCAACGTGGGCATCGCCGGTCACCGCACGACCTACGGCGCACCATTCAATCGGATCGACGAGCTGATCCCCGGCGACGAGATCACGCTCTCCACCAGCCAGGGTCGCTTCACCTACCGGGTGATTCCGGCGCCCGACAACCCCGCGCAAGCCTGGTACGTGGTGTCCCCGTCACAGACCGAGGTGCTCGACGACTTCGGCGACAACCGGGTCACCCTCACGGCCTGTCACCCCAAGTACTCCGCGAAGCAGCGCATCATCGTGCACGCGGTGCTCGAGCAACCCCCGGTCGAATCGCCCCCACCAATCGCCCAGGAGCCCGAGGCCGTGCAGGTCTCGGTGGCCGAGGACTTCGACGAGGGGCTGGGCTCCTCACCCGAGGAGTTGCCGATCGCGCTGAGCTATGCAGGAGCAGCGGCACTGCTGGCCCTGGGCGCGTGGCTGCTGGCGCGGAGCTTCTCGCACGGCTGGGCGTTCTGGGTCGTCGCCACGCCGCTCATCCTCTGGATGATCTGGAACAGCTACGTGCACATGGACCGGTACCTGCCGGCCATCTGACTTGGCAGCGCCGACCTACTGGCCGCGGAACTCAGGGGACCGGCGCTCGCCGAACGCCCGTCGGCCCTCGGTGAGGTCATCGGATGCCCATGCCCGCTCGAAGGCTGCACGGTAGGCACCGTCGGGGTCCGCCTCCCCAGCTGGACGCTCCAGCAGGTCGAGACCCAGTTTCGAGCCGGCGAGCGCCAGCGGCGCGAGCGTGGCTATGTTGGCGGCGAGCCTCGAAGCGTCGGCCAGCACCTCGGCGCCGGGTTCTTCGGTCTCCGGTTCGATGAGGCGCTGTACCAGCCCGACGTCGGCCGCGTGCCCGGCGCTGATCGGCTCGGCGGTGAGCATCATCCAGCGCGCTGTGGAATGCCCGGCATTGAGGGCAAGGCGCTGCACGGTCCAGTGGTCGACCATCAGCCCCAGCTTCGCCACCGGCACCGCGAAACGGGCGTCGGGCGTGGCGATGCGCAGGTCACAGGCGAGCGCGATCTGCACGCCAAGGCCCATGCATGAGCCTGCGATTGCCGCAATCGTGGGGAACTCGAGCGCGCCCAGGTCATCGAGGGTCGCCCGGAGCGCCTCGGTGAAGGCCATGTCCTCGAGCTCGGTCAGGTCTGCACCGGCACAGAAGTGGCCTGCGTCGCCAGTGACCACCAGGCAGCGCAACTCGTCGGACGCCGCCTGGCGCACACCCGCGTGCAGCTCCTCGAGCGCTGTGTGGTTGAGCGCGTTGCGGCGCTCAGGGCGCGAGATCGTGATCGTGCCGACACTGTCGGAGGACTGGTAGGAGACAATCGCCATGGCTCGTTTCTACTCCGTTGGTGCGACGCGTCGCAGCGCCGCTCGAGGGCGCACCGCTGCGGTGCTCAGCGGCCGGTCCATCGGGGCTCGCGCTTCTCGGCGAACGCGGCGATTCCCTCCGCCGCGTCCTCCAGGCCCGTACCCACTGTGAGCATGGGGTGCAGCACCGCCAGGGCCTCCGCTGCTCCCAGGTCCCAGGTTTGGTAGAAGCTGTCGCGTCCGAGCTTCATGACCGAGGGCGATGCAGCGGCCAGACTTTCCGCGAGCGAATCCACGGCCGCATCGAGTTCGTCGGCAGCGACCACCTGGTTCAGGAACCCGAAGCGATCGGCTTCGGTGGTGTCGATGCGGCGGCCGGTCATCATCAGCTCGAGCGCCCGCTTCGGAGGCATCGAGCGGCACAACGGCACCGTGATCATGTACGGCCACAACCCGACGTTGATCTCAGGCGTGCCGAAGGTGGCGTCATCGGAGGCAACCACCATGTCGCAAGCCAGCGCGAGGCCGAATCCGCCGGCGAGGCAGTAGCCACGCACCTTCGCAACGATCGGCTTGCCGAGCGACCAGAGGTCGTCGAACAGGCGGGCCAACTCACCGCGGGCGTCGTGCAGCTCGGCATGGCTGTCGCCCTTCATGCCGGTGAGGTCGGCGCCGGCACAGAACGCCTTGTCGCCGGCCCCGGTGAGCACGACCACCCGCACCTCGGAATCGTCACGCACATCGGCCACAGCACGACGCATCCCGGAGATCACGTCCCAGCTGAGGGCGTTGCGCCGCTCGGGCCGATTGATCGTGAGTGTGGCCACCCCGTCACGGGTGTCGAGCAGCAGTTCGTCGCCGTACATGCCACGCAGGTTAGTTTTTGTTCATGGCCTTGATCCCCACGTTGCTGGCGCTGGCCGTCGGAGTCGGCCTCGGGCTGCGCTGGGGCGGCAACTTCGGCAACGTCATGGACTGGCGGCCCGATGGGTGGATGATCGGCCTCGGTGGCGTCACGGTGTGGTTGGTGGCCGACGTGACGGGCCTCTTCGGCACGCCCGCGGTGCTGTTGCGCCTCCTCGGGCTCGGCCTGGTACTCGCCTTCGCCGTGCTCAACATCCACACCGGCGGGATGGTGCTCGTAGCCGCGGGTGTCGGACTCAGCCTGGTGGTCACCTTGATCAACTGGGGCATGCCGGTGGCCGAGTCGGCGCTGACCGCTTCAGGCATCGTGGAGGACTCCGCAGACATCGACTCGATGGTGCTGACCGGTGGCCGCGAGGTGGCCGACGGTGCACTGCTGGGCTTCTTCGGCGATGTCATACCGTTGCCGTGGGGCCAGGTGATCTCCATCGGCGACGTGCTCTGGTTGTGCGGTCTGGCGCTGGTGACCGCTTCGGTGATGCGGCGCTACCAAGCCCGCCGGCCCGGCCGCGGAGGTGGCCGTGGCTCCTATTCGGACTCGCTGACAGCCCTCGGCCAGGGCCCGGCTCCACGGCGGGGCCCTGGCCTGCACCCCTCACGCCTGGGCAGTCGGGGACCGGGTCGCGCGACCCGGTGACAAGCCGGAGACTTCGGGTTTCACTCGGGTGATCCCGCCGACCAGCGGCGGGTTTCACCAGGAGGAAGAACCCAGATGGCACAACTCGGACTGGATCCGGCGCAGATGAAGGCGCTCGCCAACACCATGGTGGAGGAGGCCGGAAGCATCGAAGCGTCCAGCAGCACGGTCGACGGCAAGCTCCGTTCCACATGGTGGCAGGGCAACGACCAGAAGCAGTTCGTCGGCCAGTGGGACGGGCAGCACCGCAAGGCGCTCAAGTCGGCCGCTGACCTGCTTCGCCAGGCCGCCAAGCACATCACCAAGGAAGCCGAACAGCAGATCCAGGCCTCGGACGCTGGTCGTCATTGAGGTCGACCGTGCCCCACTCGAGCGTGCGACGGCCCTCGGCGGGAGCGGCGGCCACCTCGACCTGGTCGACAGCGTCCTCCACGGCGGCGTCGAGCTCATAGCGGCTTCGGCCGGCCACGAAGCTGACCGCCACGTCCGCCATCGTGAGCACCACCGTGCCGCGCGGTGCCACCACAGCGGTGTTCGCAGAGTTGCGGTCATGCAGGTTGATGACCGTGGAGCTGCCGGTGTTGTCGAGCCACCAATGCCCGTCGCGGTGCTCGAATCGCCCCAGCACGCGGTGCAGGTAGGGGTTGTCGTCGATCACCAGGTCTGCGTCGCGACCGAAGGTCGCCGAGTCACCGGGTGCGAGCTTCAGCTGCTCGCCACAGAAGTCAACGTAGAGCCGACCCGCCATGAACCTCTCCCATTCCTGCCCGTCACGCGGACTGCGACAGCCGGGCGTCTTCCTCGCTCGTCAGTGTATGAGAAGGCACGTGATGCGGCCCAAGGGGGGTCATCGCGGGACCCAGGCCCCGGGGACCCGGGATGCGGCGACGAACCGGCAGGTACGGCAGGCTCTTGGCATGGAGCTCGAACCCGACGACCCTGTTGTGCAACGACGCGCGCAGATCCTGCGGGCGACGAGCCTCGGTCAGCGCTTTGGCTACACGTGCTTCGCGCTCTCGATGCTCTTGTTCTTCATCGGGCTGGTGCTGCAGTTCCCGCAGTGGCTCGTGACCACGATCGTCGTTCTCATGGTCGCCGGTTCGATCGTGTTGCTGCCCGCGATCATCTTCTCCTACGCAGCCAAGGCGGCGGACAAGTTGGACGACCATGACGACCGAGAAGGCTGGCGCTGAGAAGACCTCCACCACTGTCGCCTACATCGGTAAGAGCAGGTCTCCTGACTCCGACGCCTCGCCCGAGTCGCAGCGTGAAGCGACGCCGGCTCATTGCACCGCTAAAGGCATCACTCCCCCTAGCAGTCCTCGCTCGTTGAGTCGTGTCACTGGGGGCCGTGCGTGGCCTCAGCCTCGACGACGCTGCCTCGTTTGAATCGGTTGGGCGGGGACCTCGGTTTCACCCGACACGCCGGGCCGGTGCCAGAGCAGCGGGTGCGCCCGTCGCTCCGCCGGCCCGGCTTCTCGGCTCAGTCGGCCAGAGCGTCCATGATGTGTGGCACGGCATCGTCGATGGAGAGCAGCACCTTGGTTTCGTACTCCACGAACTCCCCGTAGTTGAGGATGTTCCGGTATCCGGTGCCCGCCTCATCTGCTTCGCCGATCACGACACCGCCGCTGCCGTCGCCGAACACATAGTGAGCGACGGTGCCGTCGGTGGTTCCAGCCTCCGCGAATATCTCCATCAGTCGCTTGTTCTCATCCTTACCCGATGGTGACCGACGCAGGGCGCAGGTGGGAGAAGCGCCACTCCGACAGGAGGAGGCGGGCACCGGGCGACGGCGCACGGCAGCCGGCATCGTCTGCGCAGCCGGCACCGTCTGCGCTCACGCCCTGAGTCAGTCGCTGCGACCGCTGCCGATCCTGCAGCAGCCGCCGGTCGAGCCGATGCCGAGTATCGAGCCGGTCGAGCCGATGGACAGGATCGACCCGGCCGATCCGATCGACAGGAGGCTTCCGGCGCTGAGCGCGGAGCCGGCCGACGCGACCGAGCCAGCAGACCAGGCCGACAGCACGGAACGGAAGCTGCGATGGGACAGCACGACGACAGGCTACGGCATTTCGGGGTCCGGGCGTCGCGATCGCGGGTGGGGGCCGCACGCCCCCAAGCGGCGGTCCCACCCAGTTCGTGCGCTGCTTGCGGAGGCCGGCACAGCAGTAGCTGTTCGGGGTGAAACGACCGCGGCGGATCCTTCACCTACTGGCCGGAGCCGTGAGCGGGTCAGTCGGTGCCGGTTTCGGTCTTGGTGATCATCCACACGGGCTCGGTCTTCAGCTCGGGCTCGTCCACGGCGCCGCAGGTGGGCATCGAGATGTGGCGCTCGAGTGCCACTGACACCCGCACCGAACGGACTCCCGATCTGCGGTCCTCGGCGAGCACGTCGACGGTCGTGTCGAGCGAGTTGCGATCATGTGCCACGAGCACGGGCTTGCGGTCCGCGGCGAGCCAGTTCCAGCCGAACTCGGAGAAGCCCTCCCGGTCGGCCACCTGAGCGGGGCCGGGCTCCATGGCCACCGCACCACGCCAGTGCGTTCCGAGCACCCGGGGGTCGCCCGCGCGGTCGAGGATTGCCAGCACATCTGCAGTGTCCATGTGTGCCCAGGAGACCCCATCGGGGAACGACACGCCCGTGGGGGCAAACCGGTGACCACCGGCGTGCGATGTCCTCCAGAGCCGCCGACGGCCGCCGCTCGCGCCTTGCGTGTCAGCGCCGCCCAGGGCTGTCACCGCGGCGGCGTGCAGCGCAGCACCTGACCCGCCACAGCAGACGTCGCGGTTGCCGTGGGTGCACAACAGCAAGTCAACAGTCCCCTCGGACGGGTCGTCGCGCCACTGCGAGAAGCCACCTACCGCGTCGCTGTCAGCGGCGAGCAAGGCGGTGCACAGTTGGCGCAACCGGACAGGGTCGCCGCCGGGCAGCCGCCATTCGCGACGAGCGAAGGGGCCGCACCCTGAAGTTGCCCGCTCGAAGGCCATCACCCGAACGGAGCCGTCGGCGGACTCGGGCAGCACGCCCTGCGGGCGCCACATGCGGCCATCGGCGCCGACGATCGTCGCCGCCGGGGCGTCGGTGAGCGACGCGAACGGCTCCGCCATCGAGATGTCGCGTGGCCACGGGCCGGCCATCTCGACCACCAGCACGGCGTCCCACTGCGGCGCCGTACCGGCGGGGTCCGCATCTTCGGCGCGGTGCGCGCCGGCACACCTCACCTTTTCGAGCCGCAGGCCCTCCGCATGGTCCATGGCCTCATCCTACGGGGCCACCAGCGGCTGCTTCGTGCGAGGATTCCCGAGTGGACACGGCCCTTTGTTACCGTTGGGTAACCAGAGGAAGCCGGATGGTCCGGAGCCCGACCCAACCACCGACATGCGACTACCCGCAGCAGAACGACGAGCACAGCTGATCGAGACCGCCATCGGCGTGTTCTCAGAGCAGGGCTTCCATGCCGCGTCGATGAACGACGTGGCCGACGCTGCGGGCGTCACCAAGCCGGTGCTCTACCAGCACTTCTCCTCCAAGAGGGACCTCTTCGTGGAGTTGCTGACCGAGATCGGCAACCAGCTCCGCGACACGATCGCCAAGGCCACAGCTGATGCCGAAGGCCCCCGCCAGCAGATCGAGATGGGATTCGGGGCCTACTTCCGCTACGTGGCCAACAACACCGATGCGTTCAAGGTGCTGTTCGGCGCAGGGGCTCGCCGCGACCCCGAGTTCGCCTCGCTCACCCGTTCGGTCGAGGCATCGATCGCCGAGGCGATCGCAGAGCTGATCGTGGTCGACGGCCAGCCTGCCGAGCACCGCGTGCTCCTCGCACACACGATCGTTGGCATGACCGAGGCGGCCAGCCGCTACTGGCTGCAGCACGACCGCACACCCGACGTCGACGAGCTCTCCGAAGCCGTGGCAGGCCTCGCCTGGTCCGGCATGCGGGGCCTGGACGCCGAAGCCCAGGGCTGAACCGCCGAGCCACCCGCTGACCGGCGCGACCATCGCGTGGCCACCACCGAGTTCCGGCGATCCGCCGGTAGGGTCATGCTGTGACCGATAGCGACGTGTTCGAGGTGATCGTCGAGATCCCGCAGGGCTCGATGAACAAGTACGAGATCGACCACGACACCGGGGAGGTCTGGCTCGACCGGCACCTGTTCGCCGCCACTGTGTACCCGGCTGAGTACGGGTTCTTCCCCCACACGCTCGCCGAGGACGGCGATCCTCTCGATGCCCTCGTGCTGCTCGAGGACCCGACATTCCCGGGCTGCCACATCAAAGCCCGCGCCGTCGCCGTGCTGGAGATGAGCGACGAGGCCGGCCGCGACCTCAAGGTGTTGTGCGTGCCGGCCGACGACCCCCGCTGGTCACAGATCACCGACGTGGGTGACGTCGACGAGTTCCTCCTCGCGGAGGTCAGGCACTTCTTCACCGTCTACAAGGACCTCGACCCGGGCAAGGAAGCCGTGATCGGCGACTGGTCCGGCAAGGAAGCCGCAATCCAGGCGATCGCCGCCGCCCGCGCAGCGTACGGCTAGCCAGAACCCCGGTCACCCGAACCACCGCTCATCGCGGCAGCTCGGGCACCTCGACGTCGAGACCGGTTCCTTCGACGCGCAGTTCGCGGCGCAACACCCGTGCCTGGGCCTCCACGTCCGCCGGCCCGAGGTTGCGGCCGGTGAGGCTGCGCGGCCACCGCCGGTCGTGCATCACCGAGGCCAACTCGTTGCCGTACAGGTACAGAAGGCCCAGCAGGTAGGCCCACGACAGGATTCCGAACACCACCACGAAGATCCCGTAACGGTCCGATGCCTGCAACACATAGCGGTTGACGTACCAGGTGCCGAGCAGCTGGAGCCCAAACCAGGCTGCCCCGACGAACCCGGCGCCCCAGAGCTGCGAGGTGAAGGGCACCTTGCGCACACACAGCAGCCAGTGCAGGCCGAGGTAGCAGAGGGCGCCGGCCAGGAACGGCAGCAAGTAGCCGGCGGCGCGTTGCACCCATGGCAGGTCGCCGTCGGAGAAGATCCACGCCGATGCTCCGGACAGCACGAGGCAGGCTCCGATGAGAACGGCGCCAGGCAGTGCACGGAGGCGACGGATGATCCACGGAGGCCGTTCGTACAGGGGCACACCCCAGATCGTGTTGAGCGTTTCCTGGAGCACCTCGAGCAGCCCCAGCCCCGCCCAGATCGAGACGAGGACCGAGCCGACGACCACAACCACGCTTCCGCTCGGCACGGAGGCGGCGTCCTGTATCTCGGAGCCGATTACCGGAACCGCCGACAGCGTGGAGTCGATCAGCTGGTCACGCAGATCGGGGTTGTCCTGCAGCAACAACGACACGACGGCCACGAACGCCAGAAGCAACGGGAAGATCGCAAAGAAGCCGCGGTAGGACAGCATCATCGCCAACTGGCCGCATCGGTCCTCTCCGTACTTCTTGAGCACCGCGTGCACCACGGCAACGGGCGGGATCCCCCTCTGGATCGCATCCACGCGGTCCAGCGTCCGGTCAATCAGGTTGGGGCCACCGTCGCCGGCCTCTGATGGCTCGCCGTCGCCTCCCTCGGCTGGGTCTTCATCGCCCGACGGTTCAGATGTGTCCTCATCGGGCTCGGCCATCGGACCCGACCGTACCCCCCGCGTGGGCAGGCGGCCGCGAGGCGGCGCCGGGGCGCCCTATCGTGCGGCCATGGCTGGAACCCCGGGCTCGGCGACAATGGAAGAACTCGGCTGCTACCTGCTCGCAGGCGCGGCAGCGGATCCCTCCGCCATCGGCGAGGAAGCCAGAGCCGCCGAGACACTGGGCTTCGGGACCGCCTTCATCTCCGAACGATTCAACGTGAAGGAATCGATGACCCTGAGCGGGGCCGCCACCGCCGTCACGTCGTCACTGCAGATCGCCACCGCCGCCACGAACCACAACACACGCCACCCACTCGTGACGGCAAGTGCCGCAATGACCTTGCATCGCATGGGTGGAGGCCGCTTCACCCTGGGGCTGGGCAGGGGAATCGACGTGATCTTCGACATGTCCGCGATCCCCCGGATCACGACTGCCCAGATGGAGGACTTCACGGGCCTCATGAAACGGCTGTGGCGCGGCGAGGCAGTGGTCGGCCACGACGGTCCGGCAGGCGCGTGGCCGCTGCTCGCGCTCGGCAGTGAGTTCGACGACCACATCCCCGTGCTGTTGTGCGCGTTCGGCCCCAACAGCCTCGCCCTCGCCGGCCGTTGCTTCGATGCGGTGGTGCTGCACACGTTCTTCACCGACGAGACCACGCGACGCGCCGTGGAGACCGTGCGCACAGCAGCCGAACTGGCTGGCCGCGACCCCGACGACGTCGAGGTCTGGTCGTGCTTCGCAACGGTGGGCGACCACCTCGACGAAGACGTGCGACTCCGCAAGACAGTCGGCCGCATGGCCACGTACCTGCAGGGCTATGGCGACCTTCTGGTGCGAACCAACGACTGGAATCCGGCGTTGCTGGAACGGTTCCGCGCAGACCCCACCGTCGGGCAGTTCCTCTCCGCCATCGATGCCAACGCCACCACAGCCCAACTCGAGGCAATCGCCGAAGTGGTGCCCGGGGAGTGGCTGGCCCCGTCCGGCACCGGGTCACCCGCGCAGTGTGCCGCCGCGGTGCGCGCACAGTTCGACCTGGGCGTGTCCGGGGTGATCATGCACGGTTGCACGCCGTCAGAATTGGCACCCGTGGTCGAGCAGTACCGCACGATCAGGGGATTGCAGTGACAAGCGCACCCGAGGACTTCGCGTCCCGCTGGCTGGCCGACCACGACCTGTTGCTCGCCGCTCTCGAGACGCCCGCGTTCTGGGCCGAGGTGCTGGACGGAGCCCTCGGTGGTGCAGAACCCGAGGCGGTCCACGTGGAACCCGTGGGCACCGGACAGGTCGCCTCGTGCCTGCGGGTGCGCATGGCCCACGACATCGAGGGTGCGCCGAAGTCGGTCGTGGCGAAGGTGGCCTCGGCGGATCCGGTGAGCCGGGCCACGTCGGCAGCGCTGCGCCACGGCGAGATCGAGACCGGCTTCTACAGCCGCTTCGCCCCCGATTGCGCCGTGCGCACCCCGCAGTGCCACCTCGCGGCGGTCAACGAGGCCGGCGATGACTTCATCCTCGTACTGCAGGACATGGCCGACAGCACCCAGGCCGACCAGATCCACGGGATGGACCCCGACGCAGCCGCGGCGGCGCTCGACCAGTTGGCGGCACTGCACGCGACCTGGTGGGAGGCCCCTCCGCCGCACACCGGCGAGGTGCTTGGCGAGCAAGGCGACCCCAACGCCCATGCCGCCCTGCTCGGGATGCTGTTTCCAGGGTTCTCGGAGCGCTATGCCGAACGCATCGGCCCACAGGTGATGGAGGTCGCCGAGAACCTCGTCGAGCGCGCGAGTGACTACCTGGGCAACCGGGAAGGGCCGGTGGCGCTCGTCCATCGCGACTTCAGGCCCGACAACCTGCTGGTCGACGACGACGGCGTGACGGTGGTCGACTGGCAGACGGTCAACGCCGGCGCGGCGCTCGCTGACCTCTCCTACTTCCTCGGCGGCGCACTGGTCACCGAGCAGCGGGTCGCGCACGAGCGCGAGATGCTGGACCGATACCGAGCCGCGCTGCTGGTGCACGGCGTGCAGGTGGATGCCCAGACCGTCGAGCGCGGTCACCGCCGGTATGCCCTCGATGGGCTCGTGATGGCCATCGGAGCGTCACAGGTCGTGGGCCAGACCGATCGCGGCGACGCCATGTTCTGCGCCATGGCCGAGCGTTCCGCCCGGCACGCCCTCGAAGCCCACACCTTCGAGCTGTTCTGACCCGCCGCCGGGCACAGGCCTAGAGGTCGACTGAGGGCGCGATCACCTTCTCGCCGAACTCGGCCAGGGCAGCGGCGGGGTCTGGCGCCAGGGCGAAGATGAAGCCGGGCACACCGAGGCGGTCGACTCCCCTGGCAGCCATCTTCTCGACCGCGGCCAGCGGATCGTCGCCCCACAGGCCGGGGTGCGACGACGTGATCTCGATCGAATCGGCATCACGCCCGGCATCATCCGCGGACGCACGCATCACATCGAGCAGCTCACCGAGGTCACCTTCGCCGGGGAAGAAGCCGTCGCCCAGGCGACCGGCACGACGGGCCGCGGCCTTGGTGTGGCCACCGATGTGGATGGGCACCCGGCCATTGACCGGCTTCGGGTTGACGGAGATCCCGGAGAACTGCATGAACTCGCCGTCGTGCACGGCGTGGTCGTTGTCCCAAACCGCCCGCATCGACTCGATGTAGTCGTCGGTGCGCCGGCCCCTCGCCTCGAAGGGTATGCCGAGGGCGTCGAACTCCTCTTCGAGCCAGCCGACGCCGACCCCGAGCTCGACGCGGCCGCCGGAGATCTCGTCGAGCGTGGCGAGTTCCTTGGCGAGCACGATGGGGTTGCGCTGGGGGAGGATGAGTATGCCGGTGGCGAGGCGAAGCCGCTGGGAGTTGGCGGCCACCCAGGTGAGCCAGATCAGCGGATCGGGCAACGGAGTGTCTGCCGCCATGGCCATCTTCCCGGACTTGTCGTATGGATACGACGACTCGTAGCCGTCGGGGTACACGACGTGTTCGACGGTCCAGAGCGACTCGAAACCCGCGTCGTCCGCTGCGCGGGCCATCTCTGCGGCCCCCTGCGGTGTGGCGAAGCCGAGTGTGTTGGCGAAGAGCATCCCGAATTTCATGCCGGGACCGTACAGCGCGGCGGGGTGCGCCGCGGCGCACCCCCCTCGGAGACTGGAGATCGGTTGTGCAGACTGTGACTCAGGACCGCCCGAAGGGGTCTCCGCCGAGGAAGTCGTAGCGGAAGCCGCAGACGCCGTAGGTGTTGTTCCAGACGTCGTTGGGCACCGTGGGGGCCACACCGGCCGCAACGTCGCCCAGCACCGAGGTACCGAGCCCGCTGTTGGCCAGCGCCTGCTCGTGGTCGCCGTTGGTCTCGAGCTGCACCCTCGTGGCTCCGCCGGCTCCGTTGGCCGAAGCGGGCAGCCCGACCACCGGTGGATCGAGCGTCGGAGAGCCGTAGAAGCTGCTCGGGAACTGCTTGTTGGCGAGCCCGAGACCCATCGCTGTTGCGAAGTGCCGCGATGCTTCCAGTGACACGCAGCCGTCGTTGGCTCCGGTGACGTTCACGTAGTGCAGCCCCGAGGGAAGGCCGGCGGCACCGACGTTGATGCCGTCGGATGCCTCGGTGGCGGTCTGCACGAGCTGAACGAGCGGGTTGAGCTCGTCGAGCGGCACCTCGTCTGCGGTGAACAGGGCGAGGTTGTAGCGCTGGAACGTGTGGGCGAGCGAGTGGTACTGGCCACCGGAGCCCGAGCTCGAGTAGACGGCCTCCACGCCGGTCGCCGCCTTGGCCACGAACGGCAGCGACCAAGCGCCCTGGCTGTGACCGGAAGCCACGGTGGAGGCCTCGTCGGTCTGCACGGTGCCGGTGGTACCAACAGTCGCGCCGTCGACGCTGAACGACTCGAGGGCCCTCAGCAGCGAGATGTGGTCGGACGCCTGCTGCAGCGGGTTGGCCCGGCCCGACTTCGGGTTGATGAAGTTCGCGTAGAGCAGGCCCGGCTGGTCAGCAGCCGCGATGTTGACCGCGGTGAGGGCCGGGTCTGTTGCACCGGCCATGTGGGCCGGGATCTCGGCGAACAGGTGGCCGTCATATGAGAACGGCGGCGGGTAGTTGTCGCTGTCACCTTCGGACTCGATGGATCCGATGTGGGCGACCGTGGGCCACCCGTCGAGCGGTGCCGCCCCACAGGGGATGCGCATCCGCACCGGCACGTCACGGTTCTTCTTCACCACGGCGATGCCACCGGTCAGGTCCATGCCCCCACCGTTCTGCAGGTACGGGTAGGTCCCGATCTGGTAGTCGGGCACCGACATCGTGGCGGTCACGAGGCTGTTGGTGGCGCCGTTGCCCCCAGCGGTGTTGTCGACCGCACATGGGGCCTGGCTGTCGACCGTGATCGTCGGCGCAGCAAGGCCGGCGTGTGCCGCCTCAATGGCGTCGATCTCGGCGCCTGTGTCCTGGGTGCGGTACACCGAGAAGGCCGCGATGTCTGCCGGATCCCAGTTGGTGGCTGCCGATACCGCTGCGGTGACTGATGCCCGCTGGGCCTGCAGGTTCGCCCATGTGGGCTCGTCGACGCCGTGCTCGTCGGTCCAGACGCTGTCGAGCTGGCTGATCAACGGGGCCTGCTCGATCGGCGCGCCCTGGCTGTCGAGAATGCCGTTGAACAGCACCGCGGCGTAGTTGGTCCCCGGCTTCAGGGGGTGGCCCGGGTAGGGCACGAGCGTGAGCAGCCGGTTGGGGCTGTAGCGGTCACCTGTCGGCTCATACACCGCGATGACAGGGTGAAGCGTGTTGCCGTTGTCGAGGTCGATCAGCATCGCACTGGCATCCGGCGAGAGGCTGTCGGTCGCGCCCGAGGGAAGCGTCGAGGGGTCGATGTCCACGTTCGCCTGGAAGAACACGGCGGTGTTGGTGCCGAAGTCGGTCACTGCCGCGGCGGCCTTGCCGACCGACTCGGCAAGGAACGGCACCGCCGGGATCGGGTCGACCAGCGGGTTGCGTGCGAGGCCGGGCAGGCCGCGCATGTCGAGGGTGCCGTTGGTGTACTTGCGGATGTCGTTGGGCCACGGCAGCGAGAAGAACCCACCGGCGCGGTTCGCGACCATCATGAACCCGCCATGGGGAGGCACCGCGGTCACGGTCGGTCCGCCTCCGCCACCGCCTCCCGATGTGGGTGCGCACGCCGCGAACAGCAGAGCCGCGGCGAGCGCCATTGCGCATAGGCCAAGACGGGCGCCGCGGCGCCTGACGGGCAAAGACATGAGAATCCCCCTCGAAATCGCTGGCCCCATCCTGCTGGCAGGCCGGCTGTAGCGCAAGCGTCGCCAAGGGTTTCGGGAACTACTGCGCTACGCAATCATTCCAGTGCGGCGGCCAGGAACCGGTCGAACCCTTCCCGGTCGGCAGTGACCCGCAGGTGGCCGTCGTCACCACGCGAGACATCGAGCGCCGGGCAGAAGAAGCCGCCGGCCCCGGTGAGGAAGTGCGGCGAGCCGACCACACCCAGATCGACACCCCGCTCGTGGTCCGCTGCCACCTGGGCCTCATGGGCATCGTGCTCGGACGGGTCCCAGTCGACTCCGTGGCTCCGGGCCAGCCCGGCGAGGAGGTCGTCGTCGGAGATGTCGAATCCCTGTTCGAACAGCAGATCGCGCAGCCGGAGACTCACGGCCTCGCCCACCGACGTACCGGACTCATATGCGCTGGCTGCAAGTGACATCGCCGGGATGGAGGTGTGCGGGAAGCTCGCCTCGTCGAATCCCGAGAACAAGCCGCCGCCGAGCTGCGAGCGGATCTCGTCGACCTCCTCGCGGATGAAGGCGGGGTCGAGCGGCTTGCCGTTGACGACTTCGAGGGGCCAAGCCCTCACCACGAGGCCCAGGTCCTCACGGCCGTGACGGGACCGCTCCTCGACGAAACGGAGCAACCCGACATGGGTGAATGGGCATCCCACGTCGGCGAACACCTCGATATCAGCCACCGCACCTCCGTTGCCGGACCGGTCGTCCATTGTCCCAGACGACCGGCAGTACCGTTGCCGGATGGCCGGCGAGCACGATCCCGAAGCAGATGCACGGCGCCTGCTCGACGAGCTCGTCGAATCGCTGCCATCCGGCGGCGAGACCCGTGACGGCCAGGCGGACATGGCGGCGTTGGTCGCGCAGGCGCTTCCCACGGGCGGGCGACTGGCCGTGCGGGCCGGCACCGGCACGGGCAAGAGCCTCGCCGTGCTCGCAGCCGTGGCGACCACCGGGGTGCGCACGGTGATCGCCACAGCCACCAAGGCGCTGCAGGACCAGTACGCCGACAAGGAGCTGCCGTTCGTCGCCGCACACCGCGACCTGCACTGGGCGGTGCTCAAGGGACGATCCAACTACCTGTGCCTGGCGCGGCTCGCCGAGGCGCAGTCCGTGCTCGCGGGGGAACCCCCACCCGGTGCGCAGGACGAACTGTTCGAGACCGAGCCCACCCCCGGCACGCCAGCGGACCTGTCGGGGGCCTCGGAGGACCGTCTCGAGACGATCACCGACTGGGCCGACAGCACCGTCACCGGCGACCTGTCCGAGCTGCCCTTCGAAATCGACCGGCGGACCGCGCCGTGGGTGGCCACCGGACCCGACGGATGCCCCGGCGCCGACAAGTGCGCGCAGGGCGCCGACTGCTTCGCCGAGTCGGCGATCGCCGCGGCCCGCGAAGCACAGGTGGTGCTGGTCAATACGGCCCTGCTCGGCGCCGACCTGGCCCTCGAAGGCGCGTTGCTCGGCGACGCGCAGGCTTACGTGATCGACGAGGCCCACGAGGCAGAGGACATCCTCGCCTCCGCCTTCGGTGCCGAACTGCGAGGTGATGACCTGCTGCGCGTCGAACGCAACATCCGCGTCGCCATGGGTGACACAGAGGACCTACGGAGCTCGCTTCGTCGCACGGCCGCAGTGGTCGACACCGAGCTGGGCGAGCACGCCGACGAGGTGTTCCGCGAGGGCTTCCCCGACTCGGGAGGCATCGCTGCCACCATCGCCCGGGCCGCGGGAGTCGCGGCCGAGGCACAGTCGGCGGCCCGCGACGCAGTGAAGGCTGACGGCGACGACCCGCGTGCCGAAGCAGCACGCCGCAGTGCCGACCGGCTCGCCGAAATGATCGACCGGCTCGCTGCCGATGGCACCGACGACGCCATCTGGGTGGGCGATCCAGGCCCCACGATGCGCCGGGTGCCGATCGATGTGGGCGACCGCCTCCAGATGACGGCATGGGGCGACGCCGCGGTTGTCCTCACGTCGGCGACGGTGTCAGCGCCGATGATGGGCCGACTCGGCCTCGGGTCGAGGGCGGAGTTCGAAGACGTTGGCAGCCCGTTCGACCACCGCGACGCCGCAATGCTCTACGTGCCGCCGCTGTTGTCTTCGGACCCGCCCCGCGACCGCAACCCCAACCACCCCGAGTGGATGGACGAGGCCTGGGCCGAGGCGGCCGAGCTGATCGACGCCGCTCAAGGACGCACCCTGTTTCTCTGCACATCGATGCGCAACGCGCGGGAGTTTGCCGAGAGAGCCCGCGACGAGCTGCCGTGGCCCGTGCTGCTGCAGGGTGAGATGCCCAAGCCGAAGCTGCTGGCCGAGTTCGCGGACGACGAGCACACGGTCGCGGTCGGGACAATGGGGCTGTGGCAGGGCGTGGACGTGGCGGGCCCGTCGCTGAGCCTCGTCATCGTCGACAAACTCCCCTTCCCCAGGCCCGACGACCCGCTGTGGCAGGCACGAGCCGATGCGGCCCGGCGGAGGCTGGTGGAGGCCGGGACGCCGGAATCCGACGCCGGCTTCAAGGCATTCCTCGAAGTCCAGGTGCCCAGGGCGGCGTCACTACTGGCGCAGGGCACCGGTCGGCTGATCCGCACCGCGTCGGACCGGGGTCTCGTGGCGGTGCTGGATCCACGACTGGCAGAGAAGTCCTACCGCAAGGCGATCCTCGACGAACTGGCACCGATGCGACGCACCCGCACCCGGTCCGAGGCGATCGCGCACCTGCACGAGGGCCTGGAATCCGCCTGAGCCGCCGCCCGCCGGGCCGTCGGAGCGGGGTAACCGGCCACTGTCACTCCCCACTTCTATGCTCGTGTTCGTGGGTAGCAGCTCCAGCGACAACTCAGGTGGCCAGAAGTCCACCGGCCGCGGGCGCACGTCCACCTCTGCATTCGGCGCCGGTCGCCGCGAAGGCCACGACGCCTCGGAGTTCTACGCCCGGTTCTCGCCTCCCGAGCTCAGCGACGACGAGACCGTCAGCCGACCACCCCAGTTGATCGACGAGCTGGGTATCGGCCGGGTCTTCAATGCCTCGGCCACCGACATGTCCCAGCTGCCCGACAACAGCGTGGCGCTGGTGGTGACCTCACCCCCCTACTTCGTCGGCAAGGAATACGAGCTGGCTGTCACGGGTGGGTCCGACGACAGCGGGATCCCCTCCACGTACATCGACTTCCTCGAGATGCTCCGCGACGTGTTCTCCGAGTGCGTCCGCGTGCTCGAGCCGGGCGGGCGCATCGCGGTCAATGTGGCCAACCTCGGCCGCAAGCCGTACCGCAGCCTCAGCGCGGATGTGGTCGGGATCCTCCAGGACGACCTCGGCCTGTTGCTGCGCGGCGAGGTGCTGTGGGAGAAGTCAGAGGCCTCCTCGGGATCGTGCGCCTGGGGTTCGTTCGCCAAGGCATCCAACCCGGTGCTGCGCGACATGACCGAGCGGGTCGTGATCGCCAGCAAGGGGCGGTTCTCGCGTGCCATCAGCGCACCGAAGCGCGAAGAAGCGGGGCTGCCTCACGTGTCGACCATCACCAACGACGAATTCGTCGAGGTCACCCGCGACGTCTGGCGTATGGATCCCGAGTCGGCCAGCCGAATCGGCCATCCCGCCCCGTTCCCGGTCGACCTCCCGCGGCGCCTGATCGACCTCTACACCTACGTGGGCGACCTCGTGCTTGACCCGTTCGCCGGGTCCGGCACCACCCTCGTCGCCGCGGCACGCACCGGCCGTGTGGGGGTCGGCTACGACCTCGATCCCAACTATGTGGCACTTGCAGAGGAGCGCATCGGTACGGAGGTCGCCCGGATCGACGGCGTTGCAGCGTTGGCCGAGTCACTGGATGACCCGGATCCCGAGCTGCGCGCAGCGGCGTTCGAGAAGCTAACCCACGAGGACCGCCTGGAGCACTTCTGGTCGCTCGCTGTGAGCGAATCGATGAAGGTGGCCGACATCGCCACTGCACGGCTCAACGAGGCTGGCTTCGGCGACGTGCGCAGTTCGGTGAAGCACCCCGGCGGCGCACTCGAGGCCGACTTCGAGGTGACCACCGCCGATGGCAACCCCTGGTATGTGGAACTGGGCGGCTCGTTCACGAGCGCCCGGCCGGGCCTCCAACGTGCCGACGCCGTCTGGCGCATGCTCGGGCGCCTCAGCGTGCTCGGCGCTCACCACAACGCTCCGCCGCCGATCGTTCTCACGCCGGCGCTGCCACCGCCAGGTTCGGCGAGCGACAAGGCACTTCGTGCCGCCGGACCAGCAGCCGTGTTCGATGTGATCGAGCTGCACGAGCCCGCCGGCCTGGCCCGCCTGGCCCAGTACGCATCGAGCAAGGGTTCCCCGGAGCCGATCCCCGGTTTCTGGTCGACCGACGACCTCGACTCCTGACCTGCGGCTACCCCGGTCAGTCGATCCGCAGCGTTGACATGACCATCATCACGCCGGTCGCGAGCTGCTGGCGGCGGCGGTAGCTACCGACCGCGCTGTAGAGGCAGAACGCCCGGCCCGCCTCGTTGAAGAACTGCTGGTGTCCCGCTTGGCCGGGCACCGGGCGGTGCATCGTCTCGCGCCTGAATCCGTCGGCCGTGATGGTGGCAAGGCCGCGCTGGCGGTACAGCGGCGCCGAGGCCGCAGCCGAGTCGAACTCGACCAGAGCCAGGAAGATCTGGTTGGACGCCATCGTGTCGATCGGACTGCCACCGAAGTCACCGCGCGGGTTGGGCAGCGCGAAGTTGGCCAGGTGCAACACGGCGTGGTCAGTGCCCTCGGCGCCGTTCTCTCCGGGGCCGTCGCCATGGGTGAGGGTGATGGACGCCTCCCAACCCGTGGGGACCACGATCGACAGGCCGTGCGCCGCCAGCCGGTAGGTCATGCCGATGCCCCGGACACGACAGCCACCGCGGCCGTGGCCGCCGCCAGCACGACGAGGCCCGTGCGCGTAGCGCGGGCCGTGGGGGCCGCCGACGAGGCAATGCGAGCATGCAGGTCCGCCAGGCGCTGGGGCGTGTCGGCTCGACGCGCGGCGAGCAGCACCAGCCCGCGTGCAAGCCCGAACGTCGCCCCGATGGCCAGCGCAGACCACCAGGTACCGCTCAGCACGGCCACCGCGAGCACCGCCCAGGTCGACCAGGACGTGATGATCGTGACCAGGGCGAACCCGAGCTGGAGCCCGAAGCCGGCTCCGTACACCCAGCCCCGGTAGGCATGCAGCCAGTTCTCGTCGACCTGCCGGCGGATCGTGGGAATCGGCACACCTGTGGCCTCGAACACGGCAGTGAGCACCAGCACAGCAGCGGTGAGGGCCAGCCGGACGTCGGTGCCCGCGACCCGGCCGATGAGCTCACCGAGAGGCGCCAGCAGGACCCCGAGCGCGGCACCGCCAAACGCCGATCCGGCCACGTACGCGGCCGTGGTCAGAGCCCATGAGTTGCCTTTCGCACGCTCACCGAGCGGCGTGATGCTCGACAGCATCGACTCTCCTCAAGGCGACCAGCTGGCCCGGACGGCTCCGAGCACAGCGGTCGCCATTCCGATCAGGATGAGCGCCGTCACGTCTCGCGCCCTTCACCCGGGTCGTCGCCCGACCCGTGCGCGTCGTGATGCAGACGCGGGTCGCCGGGCTCGATCCTCGCCGCGCTGAGCTCTGCGTCGATGCGCGCCCGGTTGCCGCCGAGCAGCTCGCGGCGCGAGTGAACGGACCGGCCCGTGTCGTGGCGGGCCCGCTCCAGCAGTCCCCTCACCTGGTCCCAGCCCGCGGCTGCGCCCTCTCCGACCACCAGCCCGCGCTCGACGAGCACGAAGTACGGGGCGATCGGGATGCCGTAGGCCTCCCACGCATCGGTCGACATGACCACGGGGATTCCGTCAGGCGCCAGATCGGCGACTACCGAGGGCGACTCCGCTTCCTGTCCCTGGGTGACGATCACCGTGCGCGTACCCTCAGCCGCCCCCGAACGCTGCGGTGACATGTCCTCCCAGAAGCCCCGACAGGTCATGCATCCCGTGCTCAGGAACGCGATCAGCGTGGGCGAGTCGCCGACCGCCATCGACAGCACCACCGCATCACCCTGGGGTGTGGGCCCCACTATGTCCCCGGCCACCCGGCCGAGCGCGTCGCCGGGCTCGGGGACTCCTTCGGCGGTGCGGCCGACCGGCGACTCCTGGCTGCCGTCCGCCGCCGCGGCGGTGGGGGTGGATGGGTCCATGTCGACACCCATCTCATTGAGTGCGCGCAGGATCTCGGCATGGCTACGCAGCAGGCTGACCACCAGAACGGCCAACAACACGACGACGACTGCAAGGACCGCAACGACGACCGTCATGGCTGCACACCAGCTTCGGCGGGCGCCGCCACCGGTGCGCCGGGCACGGTCAGCCTGGCTGTGGCCATCACCACCGGCACCGTCGCCGGGCCATCGACCTTTGCGACCACCGCGACCTCATGCTCGCCCGGGGGCACATCGAAGTCCCACGTGCCTCCATCGGGTCCCGGGCGAAACGATGCGCGGTAGCCGCCGTCGACCAGCAGCCTCAGCGTCGCCGGGTCGGCTCCGCCCACCTGCAACACACCGGTCGCAGTCACCCGCACGCCGGCCTCGATCGCTGCGAGCTCTGTGACCTCGCCGGCAGCCACCGATGCCACGAGTACCGGCGAGCAGCCGAGCTGCACATCGGCACCCTGGCCGACGTTGAGTGCGGTCACGCAGACTTCCTGGTCACCGGAACCCACGGAGTTGAGCGTGATGTCGAACCCATGGCCGTCGTGTCCGTCGCCCCGCGCAGCATCGGCGGTGAACCGCCCGACCGAGATGCCGGCCACTGTGACGTCGACATCGATCGCGGCGCGGGAATCGTCGTCGGACGCCCAGCCAACGAGGCGGACCTGCCCGGGGCCCGGCGAAGTGACGGACTCGAGCACCCCCTGCGGATGGGTCCCCACCGTCACGGTGCGGCAGCCGAGATCCACGTCGACGCCTGCGTTGGCGTTGCGGGCGACGATGCAGACCGTGTGCTCACCGGGTGTGGCGGGGATCACCTCTTCGAATCCGTAGTTGCCGCCGAGGTGCGGATATGCCGCTTCGAGGTCTGACCGGTAGCGGTCGGCCACCACGCTGCGAACCAGCTGGCCGTCGACGGTGATGTCGATGCCCGACGAGGCGTAGGCATCGGGATCGATCACCCAGCCGCCCACCGTTATCTGCCCGACATCGGCGGTGGCGACGTCGAAGTGGCCGAAGCCCTGGCCGGTGATGTTGACCATCTGGTGGCCGATCCACGTCGACCCCTGCCCCGAGGTGTCGATGGAGGCGACCGAGACCAACTGCTCACCCGGGCAGAGTCGCAGGAAGATGTCGAAGCCGTGGTTGGGGCCGTGGCTCGGCCACGCCGATCCGACATCCGCGCGCGGCAGGGCTGCCTGGAAGGAGCCGGCAGGCCTGAGACAGGAGTAGACGTTGACCGTGTTGGGTCCCACGGTGCCGGGGTCGAGGGTCCAGCCCCGGAGGCGCACGCCGCCGGGCACCACGTCGATCGCGTCGAGGTTGCCGACTGCGTCGACCATGAGGCACGGCCGGTGGTGGTAGCGGGTGACGTTGTCGGTGCGCACCGCCTGGGTGCACGAACCATCGAGCTTCCACGGTTCCGTGCAGGAGACCACACGGCACTTGATCGGACCGAGGCACGCCATGTGCTGGTTGCACTGGCCATAGCGGAAGTGGGTGCAACCGGCCTTGCGGTTGTTGCAGTCGCCCCAGGCGCAACCGCAAGTGGTGTCGGCACAACCTCCGCTGCACACCCCGTTGCCCGGGCAGCCGCAGCCACCGCAGGTGCCGTGGCAATCCATGTAGTAGCGCGGGCCGCCGCCGCAGAACTCATGGCCGTCGACCTTCCACCAGCCACCGAGCACAGAGTTGGGCGGACAGCGGTTGGCCCCGTAGAGCGTGCAGCAGAACTCGGTGTAGCCGTCGTAGCAGAGGGCCCCCGGTGCACAGATCGCCCCGTAGGCGGTGCCCGGGCGCAGCACGAACGTGCCTGGCGCGACGGTCATCGCGGTGCCGGCCATCGCAGTTCGCCGAAGGAGCTTGCGTCGGTCGATGCCGCGGCCCATCAGCCCGGCGACCCTGTCGGCGAGCCCGCCACCGGCGAGGGCGCCGCGCCGCTTGGACTCCTCCGCGGTCTCGGTGCGCCGACGACCCATGGTGCGCATCAGCCGCGCACCGACTCGGACTCGGCCACGAGGCGAGACACCTCCGCAGCCTCGGAAAACACAGCAGAGATGAGGAAGCCGGCCATCACGGCGAGCAGTGCCGCGCCCGCCTGGGCTGCGGCGGTCAACTCGGGCCAACCCGCGATCACCGAGAGGCCCGCAGCGACCGCGAATCCGGCGTTCATGACCGTGTGGAAAATGCTCGGCCGCACGGGTGCGGAACCGAAGCACCCGCAGTCCTGCACGCCCATGCTGTGCTGCCAACCGGTCAGGGCCGCGAGAAGGGCATACGTGGACCCGAGAACGGCCAGCGACACCGTGCCGGGAGCCACCAGCGCCCAAGCCCCGATGCCGACCTCGACCATTCCGAGCAACGGGCCCTGTGGCACGAGATCAGGAAGGCCATCGACCCGGCCAGCACCGCCCGCGACGAGCTTGGACACCCCTGCCGCGACCAGAAGGCCTGCCCCGACCATCGACACCACCACCAGAACCACGCGGCCAACATAGCGACGGATCGCACCCCATGTGCGGAGGGCGGTCAGTCCGAACTGTGCCCGCCCCGAGCCAGAGCGGATTGCAGCGCGTCGAGCGTCGGCGCATCGAAGGCAACCAGAACGCAGCGTTGCGTCGAGCGGGGGTCCAGCGCCACAAGTGTCCGGACCGCCACGTCACAACCGACCTCCAGCGGCATGCCGTAGATGCCTGTCGAGATGGCCGGGAACGCGATCGACTCGGCTCCCAACTCGTCGGCGATCTCGATGCTGCGCCGGTAGGCCGACGCCAGCAGTTCGGGTTCGTCCCGGTCGCCGCCATCCCACACAGGCCCGACTGCGTGGATCACCCACCTCGCCGCGAGATCGAAACCGGGCGTGGCCACCGCTGACCCGGTGTCGCAGCCACCGATTTCCGCACATGCCAGCGCGAGCTGTGGGCCCGCCGCTGTGTGGATGGCTCCGCACACTCCTCCGCCCCGAGTGAGGCGCTCGTTCGCAGCGTTGACGATCGCGTCCACGGTCAATGTCGTGATGTCGCCGAGGAATGTCCCGATCTGCACGCCCACCACTCTCCCAGCCCCGAGCACACGAGCGGGGCGACGACAGGAGTCCATCCCACAGGGAGTACTCCCTCGCGGTTCGACAGGAAGAGAGAACTCCCCAAGGACGGCCGGCGTCCAGTGAACACATGGGCCCGCACCTGGACCTCGCATGGCCGAGGTCCGGGGCCGGATCCGCGCCAAGGCCACTCGTCGACCAGGTGGCTGGGTAGCATCCGCCGATGGCAGGCGAGCGACTACCGGGCGACCCGTCGGCGAGCCTGACCCTGCCGATTCCGCCAGCAGAGGCTTCGGGTACAGCGGCAGCCGATTCCGGCGCTGACCTGAGCGCCGATGTGGTGGTCGTGGGTCTCGGGTGCGCGGGTGCATGCGCAGCGATCGAGGCTGCCGAAGCAGGGGCCGAGGTGCTCGTACTCGAGGCAGCCGCCATAGGTGGCGGCACCTCGGCAATGTCGGGCGGGATCATCTATATGGGCGGCGGCACGCCCATCCAGAATGCCTGCGGGTTCGACGACACACCAGAGGCCATGGAGGCTTTCCTGACCGCTGCCTGCGGACCGGGCGTGAACGAGGCAAAGGTGCATGAGTTCTGCCGCGACAGCGTCGGGCACTTCCACTGGCTGGTCGACCACGGCGTTCCCTTCGAGCCCCGCTACCACCCCGAACACGACCGGGAACCCGACGACGACTCGGGGCTGTGCTACTCGGGCGGCGAGGACTCCTGGCCGTTCAACGACATCGCGCCACCCGCGCCCCGCGGCCACCACCCGAAGTTCCCCGATGCGGCTGGCGGCTTCCTCATGCAGCGGCTCACCGAGGCGGTACGCGCCGCGGGGGTGTCGGTGATCACCGACGCCCGCGTCGATCGCCTCGCTGTGGACAAGGGAGAGGTCGTGGGCGTGCAAGCCACGATCGACGGCGAGGCCTCGACAGTCGGGGCGCGCTTGGGCGTCGTGCTCACCGCCGGCGGATTCACGTTCAACCCCGAGATGGTGGCGCAGCATTGCCCAGCAGTGTCCCGGGTCAACGTGCCGATCGGCACCGAGTTCGACGATGGTGCGGCCATCCGCATGGCACAGGGAGTGGGCGCCGTGGCGACCGGCATGGCACACATCGAAGTCGGTCTGCCGCTCACCCCACCGCGCTCACTGGTGCGCGGCGTCCTCGTGAACGGCAAAGGCAAGCGATTCATCAACGAGGACACCTATGCGGGCCGGGTAGGCAAGGCCTCGCTGCTCGACAACGATGGCCAGATGTTCTTCATCCACTCCGACGAGACGTTCGCGGTGAACATCGCCGGCTACAAGCCCAGGTGGGTCGCCGAGTCGGCCGCGGAACTCGAGGCCGAGATGGGCCTGCCCGACGGCTCACTCGTTGACACGCTCGAGCGATACAACTCGCATGCCCAACATGGCGAGGACCCCGAGTACCAGAAGGACCCCGAGTGGGTCATCCCCCTCGAGCCGCCGTTCGGAGCGGTCGACATGACCGTGGAGGGCAGCTTCTACGCCTCCTTCACGCTCGGCGGCCTGCAAACGTCCGCCAACGGATCCGTGCTCGACGAGTCGGGGCAGCCGGTTCCCGGCCTGTTCGCGGCCGGACGAACGACTGCCGGGATCGCTGGCGCTGGTTACGTGAGCGGCATCTCGCTCGCTGATGGCACCTACTTCGGCCGCCGCGCCGGTCGCTCGGCCGCGACGGCTGGCCCGCCGGCACGGCGCTAGATCGGTTACACCTCGTTGGTTCACCCGGGTGAACCAACGCTCTTCGCCCCGAAGGCCTGTTGCCACGCGCGAGAGTGGGACGTGGACGAGCTCACTCTGCGCACGGTCGCCACTACTGCACCAACCGATTGTGCAAGCCTTCCGACATGAACGACCCGGGAGCCTCGATCTTCTCCGCTCGGATCGGCGGGCCAAGCGGACCGCCGGGTACCTGATCATGCCGCGAGTAACCACAGACAGAGGGATCGACCGACTCGTCAACTTCACCGACGCCGTAGTCGCCGTGGCCGTGACACTTCTGATTCTGCCCATCGCCGACCTGGTCCAGGAAGGCGACACCGTGGCGGACCTGTTCACCACCTATTCCAGCCAGCTGATCAGTTATGTAGCGGTGTTCCTCCTGATGGTGTGGATCTGGACCGGCCACCACAGGTTCTGGGAGCTGATGGACGACTACAACTATCCGCTGCTCTGGTTGAACACGATCTGGCTGCTCCTGCTGAGCCTGTTCCCGGTGATCGCCGGCTTCACGTTCAGGGGCCTGGAGCACGGTCAGGGGATCGCCTACCTGAGTTTGCTGGCGCTCATCACCCTCGTGAAGGTCTTCATGACCCTCTACAGCAGGTCGCGCAAGTCGCTCATCAGCCCGTCTGCCGAACCCGGTGACTTCGTCGTCACCATGGATCTGTGGCGCGCTGCCTGCTATGCGATGGTGGCCGGACTGATCGCCATCTGGCCAGCAGAAGCCGACTACCTGATCTGGTTGGTGATCCCGCTCATCACGCTCACCCATGTCGTCGAGTCGCCACGCAAGCGGTCGCCCACGGACAACCCGGAAGGGGAATGATCGCGCGGGCAAGCAACATGAGTCGCTGCCATGGGACGATCCCGGACCTCGCCTGGCGCCGAGGACAAACCACTGCGCCGGACAGGACGGGCCCGCAATGAAATGTGGATCCGTGGTCGAGCTACTCGATGCGCAGACCGGAGATCGCACGGGCGATGACGAGCTGCTGTATCTGCTCGGTTCCCTCGAAGATGTCGTAGATCTTCGCGTCGCGGTGCCAGCGCTCGACGGGGTACTCCTTGACGTAGCCGTATCCACCGAGGATCTGGATCGCACGCTCGGTGACCCAGACGGCGGTGCGGCCTGCGTGGAGCTTCGACATCGACCCCTCGGCCTTCTCGAAGTTGCCGTTGCTGCCCAGCCAGGCCGCACGGTGCACCAGCAGGCGTGACGCCTCGACCTGGGTGGCCATGTCGGCGAGCATGAACGAGATCGCCTGGTTCTGGATGATCGGCTTGCCGAACGCCTGGCGCTCCTGCGCGTAGTCGAGGGCGTACTCATAGGCGGCACGTGCGATTCCGACCGCCTGTGCTGCGACCGTAGGGCGAGTGGCCTCGAAGGTCGACATGGCCGGCTGTTTGCCGGATGAGATCTTGGGGTTCTTCTCGGCCTCTCGGGCGATGGCGAGCTTGTCGTCGAGTTTATCCTTGCCGCCGAGCAGGCAGGAGCCGGGGATGCGAACGTCGTCGAGCACGACCTCTGCGGTGTGCGACGCACGGATGCCCATCTTCGAGTACTTCTGGCCCTGCGACAGGCCCGGCGTATTGGGCGGAATCACGAAGCTGGCCTGGCCGCGGCTGCGAAGGTCGGGATCGACGGCGGCCACGACCACGTGGACATCCGCGATGCCGCCGTTGGTGATCCATGCCTTGGTGCCGTTGAGCACCCATTCGTCCTTGGCCTCGTCGTAGACCGCACGGGTGCGAAGCGAACTCACATCGGAGCCGGCGTCGGGCTCGGACACGCAGAACGCGCCGAGCATGACGTTGTCGGCATCCCCGTAGCACTGGGGGATCCACTCCATTACCTGCTCGGTGGTGCCGACACCGGCGATACCCGCTGCGGCGAGGCCGGATCCGAAGATCGACAGGCCGATGCCTGCGTCGCCCCAGAAGAGTTCCTCGACTGCGAGCGGCATTGTGAGACCAGTGGAGTCCCCCATCATCGACTGGGCCATGAAGTCCCACCCGTAGAGGCCGATCTGGGCGGCCTCCTGCACGACCGGCCAGGGGAACTCTTCCTTCTCGTCCCATTCCTCGGCCACGGGGCGCACGACGCCTTCGGCGAAGTCGTGTACCCACTTCTGGATCTGGATCTGGTCCTCGTTCAGTGCAAGTGAGAATTCGGTCATCGGACGTCCTCGTTGGGTGGCGGCAGCGCGGCCACTGGCCACAGCTCTTGTTACCAGTCAGTAGGTTACCCAGCGGTAACCACGGAGGCCAAGCACGAACCCGTTGCATCGACAGGTTCGCCGAGCACCTCATGAAGTCCGCCAGCACTCGCCCGTGGCATCGCGGTCACACGACGCGGCCGAGGGAGCCGGCGCCGAGTCCTCAGCTTGGCCGTACCGCGGTGCCCGAGGGCGTGTCCTCGACCACATAGCCGAGGACAACGAGTTCGTCGCGGATCGAGTCGGCGCTGCCCCAGTCCTTGTCGGCGCGCGCCTGATCACGGCGGCGGCACAACTCCAGAACGTCTTCGGGAAGGTCCGCTCCGTCGCCCTCCACAGGCAACCCGACGGCGGCGAGCATCGCCCGCCACGCCGCAACCAGGCCAGCGGCTGCAGACTCGTCGCCCGAGTCGAGAGCCCGGTTCGCCTCGGTCACTGTTGCGAACAACACGGCCATCGCCCCCGGCGTATCGAGGTCGTCGTCCATGCGCTCACGAAATGCCCCCAGACGCTCGCCGTCGGGCTCTGAGTCGGCCAACCCCGAAACCCTGCGGGCGAGCGTGTCCAGACGTTCCAGCGCCGCCTCGGCGTTGCCCATCGACGTCGGCGTGACCTCCACCGGCGAGCGGTAGTGGGCCTGCAGGATCAGCAGGCGCAACGCGCGGGGGTCGTGTCGCTCGATCAGGTCGTCGACCGTCGTGAAGTTGCCGAGCGACTTCGACATCTTCTCGCCGCCCACCTCCACGAATCCGTTGTGTACCCAGCGCTGCGAAAACGGCCTGCCGACCGCAACAGCCTGGGCGCGCTCGTTCTCGTGGTGGGGAAACGCCAGGTCGATGCCGCCTCCGTGCAGGTCGAATCCGTCTCCGAGCAGGTCGAGGCTCATCACCACGCACTCGGTGTGCCACCCCGGGCGGCCGGCACCGAACTCCGCAGGCCAACTCGGCTCGCCCTCCTTCGCGAACTTCCACAACGCGAAGTCAGCCGGGTTGCGCTTCTCCTCGCCGATGATCTGGCGATCACCGCCACCTGCGAGCATCTCGTCGAGGGACTGGTGCGCGAGCAGCCCGTAGTCGGGCACCTTCTCGACCTCCAGGTACACACCGTCGGAGGTCACATAGGCGTGGTCGTTGGCGACCAGCTCCGAGATGAGCGTGGCCATTGCGTCGACATAGTCGGTCGCGTGCGGATCCGAGTCGGGGCGCGCTACCCCGAGCGCGTCCATCGTGGAGTACCAGGCGGCCTCCCACTCACCGGCCACCTCGGCCTCGGAACGACCCTGGGAGTTGGCCAGGGCAATGATCTTGTCCTCGATGTCGGTGATGTTGGACACGAACGTGACCTCGAGCCCCGACCATTCCAGGTACCGGCGAAGCACATCGAACACGAGAGCCATGCGGGCATGGCCGAGGTGCGCCGGCCCGTAGACAGTGGGTCCGCACACATACATGCCGACCTTGCCCGGCTCGCGCAGCTCGAGCGGCTCAACGCTGCGCGTCACCGTGTCGTAGAGGCGGATCACGTTGCGATCCTACCGGTGTCGGCCATGGCCACAGGCCCGGCATTTTTTGGCCCGCCCGGCGATACGGTCGATCCAGGGCCGACAGCCATGCCGGCACCGGGGACGAAAGGGGTGACGGTGCCCGACAGCGACAACCAGCGCCCCGAGGCCGCCACCCCCTGGACGCCGCCCACCATCCATGGCTCAGAACCCCTGCGCGTTGCCGCAGCAGTGGCCGGTCCGCCCGTGCTGGCCGAGTTGGTCATCGCTGCGGCGTCGCTCACCGGCACCGCAGCGACGGCAATCCGGATCGCTGGTTGGGTGCTGGCAGTTGCCGTGGTGATCAGCACGGTCGTGCGCTCACTCATGGGCCAGGTGGCCGCTGCGAGGGTCGCTGCGGCCGACGCACACGGCAAGGCTCTGGTGGCACGCACCGAGGTCGACTTCCGTTCCAGCTTCGAGCGTGCACTGGCACAAACGGAGTCAGAACCGGCGGCGATCCGCTGCCTGTTGCGCGCCGTTTCCGAACTGCGACCCGAGACCGACACAGCGTTGCTGCTGTCGGTACCCGATGAGCCGAAGGTCGGCTGGTCCGTGCGGCTCGTCGACGGTGAACTCGAACCGGCGCGACCGGTTCCCGACACACCCGGGTGTGCGGCGCTGGCCTCCGCGACAACCACCTCCACCACTTCATCCTCCCTGGATGCCTGCGCCCACGTGACGGCACTCGACATGGCCGTCGCGTCGATCTGCATTCCGATGCGACTGGACGACCGACTCCTGGGTGCAGTGTCGATGATGGACGCCCCCGGCGAGTCCCCTGATGACCACACCATCGCCCTGCTGGAGTGGATCGTCGAGCGCACCGCGGTGCGCGTGAGTGAACAGCGGCGCCTGCAGGGGCGCTCGGTCATCGCAAGGGAAGACGACATCACAGGACTTCCCGGACCCCAGGCGCTCGACCGCCAGCTGCGCGACTCGATTCGCTCGCTCGTGCCGTTCTGCGTGGCGCTCGTCGACGTGGACGACTTCGCGGGCCTACGGCGTCACCACGGCGAAGACGACACCAACGACTCGTTGCGGGTGCTCGCCGACTCCCTGCGACTAACCCTGCGTCCGGAGGACCTGGTCTGCCGCCTCGACGGCGGGCGCTTCGCGGTCGTGCTCGGCAACTGCGGCGCCACCCACGCGTCACTGGCACTCGAACGCGTCCGCGAAGCGCTGGCCCTCACGCTGTCGATGGACCACAGAGCCCCGTTCACCTTCTCCGCGGGCGTCGTGGAGTCGCACAAGGCAACGTCGATCGACGACCTGATGGACCGCGCCACGCGTGCGGCCAAGCTCGCCCACGGCAACGGCGGCAACCGGGTTGCCGTCGCCCCTGACTGAGCCGGACTCGTCCGCTCAGCCGCCGCGGCGCACGTCGAGGTCGACCCGGCCATCGATCCCGTTCACGGCCGCGAAGTAGCTCGCCTGCCACACCACCCATCGGTTCGTGTCGGGTCGGCGCAGGATCCGCCTCTGCCACAGCCCTTCGGAGAACTCTCCGGTCACCGAGTAGAGGTCGTCGAAGGCATCACCCACGTACAACAGGACGTCCTGGCCGGTCGACCTCGAAACCGTGGTGAGAAAGACCGCCAGCTCCTGGTGCAGCCACCATTGCGGTGGGCGTGAGGCGCAGTTGCCGCCAACCTCCAGGTCGACCGCCGGCGGCATGCCCGCGCCACCCTCGGGCAACTCGGCAAGGAAGTTGTCAGCCTGCTCCCGGCCGGTCGTGCACAGGGTGAAGAAGTGGTACGCACCGACGTCGAGACCGGCAGCCGTGGCCCCCTCCCAGTTGGCCTCGAATGAACCGTCCACGTGGTCACCGCCCTCGGTGGCCTTCAGGTAGGCGAACTGGATGCCGTCGGAATGAACGTCCTGCCAGTTGACAACTCCCTGGTGGTGGGACACATCGACGCCGTACACCTCTCCGGCCTCGAGCGTCGGACGCCACGAGGGCGCCCATACGAACCAGCCGAGTGCGGCGGCGCCAACGAGCACCACCACGATCGCTCCTACCGCCAGCAGCAACTTGGTGCGCAGCGCCATGGCCGATTCAGCCCGACCCTGTCAGCACCGGGGCATCATCCGAGCAGGTCCACCGGGTCCTCGCCCTCAGCGAGTCGCCGCATGCGGTCCGTGGCGGCCCATGCCAGCTCCGGTTGGGGCAGGACCCAGAACCGGCCCACGCCAACTCCGGCCACCAGGGCATCCGCAACCGTCGAGGGGTCCGCGCCCGACTCGACCCCGCGTCGGGTAGTGGCCTGGATCGCGTCGATCACCTCGGGGAACGCTGAACCATCCGCGGCGTCGATGCCCGCCATTGCCGGCTTGTCGTCGGTGGCCGTGTCGATGTTGCCGGGGCAGATCACGGACACGCCCACGTCGGAACCCACCCGCGCAAGCTCGTGGTGCGTCGATTCCATCAACCCCACGATTGCGTGCTTGGTCGCCACGTACGGCGCCAGCCCCGGTGTGGCCACGAGGCCTGCGCCCGACGAAATCGCCACGACCCAACCATCACCACGGGGCACCATCGTGGCCAGGGCGGCACGCATTCCATGCACGACGCCCCACAGATTGACGTTCACCGTCAGCTCCCAGCGATCGATCGGCTCCTCCCAGGACAGGCCGGGCAGGGACACGGCGGCATTGAGCACGCTGAGGCGCAGACCGCGGGAGTCCTCGGCCGCGGCGATCAACTCAGCGTTGTACGCCGGGTCGGACACGTCGCCGACCAGGGCCACGAGATCGGCATCCGGGCGGTATTCGAGGATCGCCGCCCGCGCCAGCTCCAGCCCCTCGGCGTCCAGGTCGGCCATCACGACCGACATGCCCTGCGACGCGAGACGGGCGGAGATCACCGACCCGATCCCCCCTGCTGCACCGGTAACGATGGCTGACCCCGAAGTGAGTTCCATTACCTTGAGCACGTTATGCGTTCGCAGCCCCCCACGTTCCTCAACGACCGGTCGGTTCCGAAGAAGCCGACCGTTGACGGCCTCGACGAGCGGTGGTCCGCCGTCTGGGACGAGCAGAAGACATACGCCTTTGACCGCACCGCGGAGCGCAGCGAGGTGTTCTCGATCGACACGCCTCCGCCCACTGTGTCGGGCTCGCTGCACGTGGGTCACGTGTTCAGCTACACGCACACCGACGCGATCGCGCGCTACCAGCGAATGCGGGGCAGGGAAGTCTTCTACCCCATGGGTTGGGACGACAACGGCCTGCCCACCGAGCGCAGGGTCGAAAACTACTTCGGGGTCCTCTGCGATCCAGGCGTGCCCTACGTGGAAGGCCTCGAGCCGCCTGACGAACCGCCCAAGAAGCGTGGCGACTTCGTGCGGGTCAGCCGCCCCAACTTCATCGAGTTCTGCGAGCGCCTCCTGGTCATAGACGAGCAGGCGTTCGAGGACGTGTGGCGCCACCTCGGGCTGTCGGTGGACTGGTCGATGACCTACGCCACCATCGACGAACGGAGCCGGCGCACCTCCCAGCGTGCGTTCCGGCGAAACCTCGGGCGCGGCGAGGCCTACTCCAGCGATGCACCGTGCCTGTGGGACATCACCTTCCAGACCGCTGTCGCCCAAGCAGAACTCGAGGACCGTGAACGCCCGGGCGCGTATCACAAGCTCGCGTTCGCCAGGCCCGACGGGGCGGATCCGGTTCTCATCGACACCACACGCCCCGAGCTCGTGGTGAGCTGTGTCGCGTTGGTCGCGCACCCCGACGACGAGCGGTACCAGCCGTTGTTCGGCACGACCGTGCGCACACCGGTGTTCGGCGTCGAGGTGCCTGTGCACGCGCATGCGCTCGCGGAGCCCGACAAAGGCACCGGCATAGCGATGATCTGCACGTTCGGCGACACCACCGACGTGACCTGGTGGCGCGAGCTCGACCTGCCGACGCGCGCGTGCCTGGCTCGTGACGGAAGGTTCGAACAGGACCCGCCCGAGTGGCTCGAATCCCACGAGGCGCGCGAGCGCTACGCCCGCATCGCACGAAAGGGGGCCGGCGGGGCCCAGCAGCAGATGGTGGAGATGCTCACCGAGACCGGGGAGATGGTCGGCGAACCCCGGGCGATCCAGCACGCGGTCAAGTTCTTCGAAAAGGGCGACAAGCCCCTCGAGATCGTGACCTCACGTCAGTGGTACATCCGCAACGGTGGCCGGTCAGACGAGCTACGTGGTGAGCTCATCGAGCGCGGCAACGAGCTGGCGTGGCACCCCGACTACATGAGGCACCGCTTCGACAACTGGGTGGGCGGACTGAACGGCGACTGGCTCGTGTCGCGCCAGCGCTACTTCGGGGTTCCGATCCCCATCTGGTACCGCCTCGATTCCGAGGGCAACCCGGACTACGACGACCCGATCGTGCCCGCCGAGGACACGTTGCCGATGGACCCCCAGGCCGAGTGCCCACCCGGCTACACCGAGGACCAGCGCGGCGAACCCGGTGGCTTCGTGGGCGATCCCGACATCATGGACACCTGGGCGACGTCGTCGCTCACACCACAGATCGCGTGCGCATGGGAAGACGACGCCGACCTGTTCGGGCGCACCTTCCCGATGGACCTGCGCCCACAGGCCCACGACATCATCCGTACCTGGCTGTTCTCCACGGTGCTTCGGAGCCACTACGAGTTCGACTGCGTGCCGTGGTCAAACGCGGCACTCTCGGGATGGATCCTGGACCCCGACCGCAAGAAGATGTCGAAGTCGAAGGGCAACGTCGTGGTGCCCACCGAGCTGCTCCACGAACACAGCCCCGACGCCGTTCGCTACTGGGCCGCATCAGCCCGACCCGGCACCGACACCGCCTTCGACGTGGCGCAGATGAAGGTGGGGCGTCGCCTCGCGATCAAGCTGCTCAACGCCTCGCGCTTCGCTCTGGGCTTCGCCACCGATCGCGAGACCGGCGAAACGACGCTGTCCGACCCGGCCGAGGTGGCCGAGGTGCTCGACCGGTCGATGCTGGCCGGCCTCGCCCAGCTGGTGGGTGAGGCCACCGCCGCTTTCGAGGACTTCGACTATGCCCGTGCGCTCGAACGCACCGAAGCCTGGTTCTGGTCGTTCTGTGACAACTACCTGGAACTGGTCAAGGTCCGCGCCTACGGCGAGAACGGCTCCGATCCCGACGCCACGGCGTCAGCGCGCGCGGCGCTCGACATCGCGTTGTCCACTGTGTTGCGCCTGTTCGCACCATTCATGCCGTTCACCTGCGAAGAGGTCTGGTCGTGGTGGATGCAGGGGTCGGTGCACCGAAGTGAATGGCCCGACGCAGAAGCTCTGGCGTCGCTCGCAGGCGACGCCGACAACGAGGCCCTCGACATCGCCGCCTCGGTGCTCGGCAGCATCCGCGGCGCCAAGTCGGCCGCAAAGGTCGGCATGCGCAACCCGGTGCGCCTGGTCACCGTCACCGATACCGCCGAACGACTCGCCCTGCTGGCGCTCGTGTCCTCAGACGTGCACGAGGCCGGGCGCGTCGAGCGCATGGAAGCGGTCGAAGGTGACCCGGCCACGGTCGAGGTTGACCTGGCAGAGGCCGACTGAGCCCTGTTCAGCGCCGCGGAGAGAACCTGGTGAAGTCGATCGGCTCGAGTCCTTCCACTTCCACATTGCCGCTGTAAGCAGCTGTGAGGTCCTGCAGGGTGCGGAAGAACGCGCGCGGGTTGCTCACGTCGGTCATCTCGCGGAACTGCGACGCTTCGTTGGCGGACTCGATGCGGATCGTCGACGCACCGACCATCCGCTGCCAGAACGAACGGCGCAGGCTCACGTCGGTGACCTTGCGCCAGGGGATGAACTCTGCGTTGCGATCGAGCACTCCCGAGACCCTCATGACCCTGAATCCGGTCAGCACATAGCGCGTGTGCCAGGCATCGAGGGCCCTCCAGGCGACTGCGCCCAGCAGCACCACACCAACGACCAACCCCAGTCCGGCACCCACCACGGATCCGGCGACGACTGCCAGCAACACCCCTCCCAGAGCCAGTGGCGTCTGGTCGAGCACCACCAGCCGCCACTCCGGCTTCTCGATGGCGTACGGGTCCTCGCCCTCGACCATCAGGTCGCGGATGAACTCGTCGGGATGCCACGACTGGACGCGGTCGCGAAGCGACATCCGTGTCGCGTAGCTGTCTTGTTGACCGGACATGGGTCAGAACTCGGCGAGGAAGTCGGCGAACCGTCCGACCGCTTCCTGTACCAGCCCTGCTGCCCAGCCGATCACTTCGCCGACATCACCTGCGGCAGCGGCCGGGCTGCGCCAGAGCGCCACCACGACCACTGAAGCGGCGAGCACGGCAATGAGTTGGACGATCTTGTTCATTGGGCCACCTGTGCGCGTGAATGGCCCCGGATTCCGTCCGCACCAAAAAGCTATCCGGCCGGCCCGCGGCGCCGGTGGACCCTGCCGACAAGTCGCCCCATAACTCGGCCGGGACCCGGTCCACGACCTATTGTGACCGGCGTGGGATTCCCTTTGATGCGAAGGCGGACGGCGGCGCGGCACCTCGATTCGGTCAGGTCGGCATACGACCAGAGCCTCACCGATTCCGGAGTCGTTCTCGTGCAGCAAACCGCCGCGGGCGCCGACAACCACCACATGTCACGGTCCGTGCTCGATCTGCTCGGTTGGGATCCAGCGGCGTTCCTCACCCCGGGCACACTGCGGGCAATCGTGCACGTCGAGGACCTGCCCGAATTCCGCACCGCGGCGAGTGACCCATCCAGCGAAGCCGCGGTGGTACGCCTGCGCCATGCCGACGGCACCTACCACTCGTTCCGCTTCGGGGTGAAGGACTCGGGCCCCGACCGCCCGCTCACGTTCACCTTGGTCGACGTGTCCAACGACACCACTGCACGCAGCCGCCGTCGGCGGGCCGAGGAACTGCTCGACAAATCGCATGACGCACTGCTGATACTCACCCTCGAGGACCAGGCCCACCTCGCATCCGTGTCGGTGATCGACCTCAACGGCTCCGCTGCGGAGCTGATCCGCCGCCAGAGCGTCGGGCTGCTCGACGAGATCTTCGGCGACGTGTCGCTCAACCTGATCCGCAACTCTGCCTTCGACGTCGCCCACACCGGCGAGTCGATCGAGTTCGGGCGCCTTCAGATGGCCGAGTTCCCCGGCCGCCTCCTCGATGCCGAGCTCAGCCGGCTGTCCGACGGGTCGGTGGCCCTGCGCCTCAGCGATGTGACCCAGCAGGCCGAGCTCGAGGAGCACCTGCGCCACCGGGCCCTGCACGACCAGCGCACCGGCCTGGCCAACCTCGCGATGCTTGAGGACCGCCTGGTCGAACTGGCCCACGGCGAGGCGGCCACGATCGGCATGCTGGCCGTCGACATGCGCACCACGGATACCGACGACCAGATGATCCGCGAGGTCGCCCGCCGCCTCGAGGGCACGATGACCCCGGGGGCGCTCATCGCCCGCGTCGGCGAGTGCCGGCTGGCCGTGCTGCCTCCGCCGTTGTCACACGCCGACGAGCTGGGGGGCCTTGCACAGACCGCTGCAGCAGCGCTCGCGATCGCCTTCGATGTGGACGGCGATGCGGTGGCTGTCGACGCAGTGGTGGGCGGTTCCGCCGCCGCCACGAGCGACGCTCCACAGCGCCTGTTGCGCGATGCCGAATCCGCAGCCCGGCGCGCCGCCGCGGAGGATCGCACCTGGGCACTTCACTCCGAGGGTGGCCGCCAGCTCCCGAGCGGGCTGTTCCACCAGGTCCGCGACAGCATCGGCTCGGGCGACATGGAGCTGCGCTACCAGCCCATCATCGACCTGCGAACAGGCCGCGTGGCCAAGGTCGAGGCTCTCCTGCGCTGGGGCGGATCGGCCGACAACTCGTTGTCAGCGCTCGAACTCGCCAGCCAGTCGGGTGTGGTCGACTCACTCCCCCGCTGGGTGATCGGCGAAGCGGCCACTGCCGCCAACGCGCTCAGCGGGTTGCACGACGGGCTCAAGGTGGCGATCAACCTGTCGGCCTTCGGCAACGGCGAGGACCTCGACGGTTTCATCCGGCTGCTGCACGCTGACGGCATCGATGTCACCGGACGCCTGGAAGTGGAAGTCGCCGAGACCGCCCTCACCGACAGCCCACTTCGGGGCGCAGAGCTCGTCGAGCGGCTGCGCTCGATCGGCCTCGCCGTGGTGATCGACGACTTCGGCGCCGGCTACACCTCGCTCTCCACGGTGTCGGATCTGGCGGTCGACGGGCTCAAGATCGACCGCAGCTACATCGCGACGCTCACATCGATTCCGGCGGACGCCACGGTGGTGCAGTCCACCATCGAGTTCTGCCACCAGCTCGGCATCGAGGTCACCGCCCTCGGCGTCGCCGACGAACCCACGCTTTCGGCCCTGCGCTCGATGCGGTGCGATCTGGCACAGGGATTCCTGCTGTCCGAGCCGGTTCCACTCGACGACGTCTCCCGGCGCGTCGCCGAGCTGGAGCACGCCTTCGTCTGAGTCGGCGCGGCAGGCCATCAAGCGTCCGCGTCAGCCGGCTTCACCCGTGCCCGCCGCGGCCAGCACCGAACGCGCCCACTTGTAGTCGGGCTTGCCGTTGGGGCCGCGCTGTACCGAATCGACGACCTCGATGACCTTGGGGCACTTGTAGCCCGCAAGCTCCTGCTTGCACCACGCCTGCAGATCGGCCTCATCGGCACCGCTGCCGGGCTCCAGCGACACGACTGAGCACACCATCTGACCCCACTTGTCGTCGGCGATGCCCACGACGTTCGCGTCGTGCACGGCCTCGTGCTCCTTCAGCACCTCTTCGACTTCCTCGGGGTACACCTTCTCCCCGCCGGTGTTGATGCACACCGATCCACGCCCGAGCAACGTGATCGTGCCATCGGCCTCCACGGTTGCGTGGTCGCCGGGCACCGACCAGACCCTGCCGTCGACTTCGCGGAAGGTCGCGGCCGTCTTGGCGGGGTCCTTGTAGTAGCCGACCGGGATCGGGCCGCCCACCGCCAGCACGCCCTGCTCGCCGGAGCCGGGCTCGACCACGCGGCCGTCGTCGGTGAGCACCGTGGCGTTGTCCCCCAGCGTGAACTTCGCGGTGGCGGTGCTCGCACCGCGCCTGGACACGGAGCTTGCGATACCCAACCCCTCCGAAGAGCCGAGCAGGTCCGCGAGCGCGGCGTCGCAGTGCTCGAGCAGGGCCTCCTTGGTCTCTCGTGCCCACATCACGCCCGAGCTGACGACCACCTTGAGCGATGAGAAGTCCCACGGCTTGCCGACAGCCCTTGCCCGCTCGAGCTCGGCCACGATCGGCTTGGCGAACGCGTCGCCGACGATGTTGAGCTGACCGGGCCGGTCACGCTGCACCGCCGCGCAGAGCTCCTCTGCATCGAGCGAGTGCGACGTGAGCGTGATGATCGTGCCGCCCGCGCTGAGTACGCCGATCATCGGGATGCCCGAAGTGCCGTGCATGAGCGGCGCGGCGGCCAGCATCCGCACCGAGCGGCCCGCGTCGGCGAACCGCCTGGCGGCCTCGGCAGCCTCCGCCGGCGTGGTCGGCACGTCAGCGCCCACGATCCTGAACGTGGGAGCCGACGCAGTGAGCAGGCTGGAATGTGGCCACATCACGCCCTTGGGCATCCCCGTGGTGCCGCCGGTGTAGAGGAACCACAGCTGTGACATCTCACCCTCGACCCGCGTGGCCGGAGTGCCTGACGTCGCCACCTGCTCGAAGCTGTGCATCCCTTCGGGCAGGTCTGTTCCCCGCTCGGCGCCGACGACGAGGACCGTCGACACCCTTGGCACGTTCACCAGCACCTCGGCGAGCCGTTCGACGAGCTCGGCGGAAACCACTACGGCTTCGGCGTCGGAGTTGTCGAGCAGGTACTCGAGTTCGTGGGCCAGGTACCGGTAGTTGACGTTGACCGGCACCGCCTGGCGCTTGAATGCCGCGAACGTGGCTTCGGCATACTCGGAACAGTTGTAGAGGTACAACGCCACCTTCGAATCCGCGCCCACGCCGGCCGAGGCGAGGTGTGCCGCGACCCGGGCCGAGCGTCGTTCGAAATCGGCCCAGCTCGTCGCCTGCTCTGCGTGCACGAGGGCAGGAAGCTCACCGAGTTCGTCCGCGACTGCCTCCCAGACATTGGCCAGATTCACACGTATCCTCCGTGTCGGTCCGCTACGTTCGCCGTGCAACGGCCCGACACCGGGCCCCAACGGACGGAGCGAACAATAGTGGCGAAAACGGTCGACTCACCCGCCGAGGCAGTTGCAGCACTCGGCTCCGCCGACGTACTTGCACTGGGGCTCGGACCTGCCCACCCGCCGGCGTTTCTCCACGCACTCGGTGACCGCGACGACTGGGTGGACCTGCAGGTCTTCGGGGCGTTGCTCACCGACCTCTACTCGATCTTCACCCAACCCAACGTTCGCTACCGCAGCGGCTTCTATGGCCCAGCCGAGCGGTTCCTGCGCGATTCGGGCGCCGACATCGACTACGTCCCGGCCGACTTCCGCCGCTTCGGACCCATCGTGCAGCAGTTGGCTCCAAGGGTGATGGCCACCGCCGCCGCTCCACCCGACGCCGACGGCAAAATGTCGCTGTCGCTGCACGCGGGGGCCACGGTCGACGAGCTCCACCGCTGCGCGGCCGACCCCGACCGGCTGCTGATCGTGGAGTACTCCGAGCACTTTCCCCGCACGCTGGGTCTCCCGCCGGAGCACACCCACAGCCTGAGCCTCGACGAGGTCGACATCGCGTTCGAGAGCGAAGGCCAGCCGGTGAACCTGCCCGACGCGGCAGGGTCTGATGCCGACCGCGTCATCGCAGGACACGCCCGTGCGTTCATTCCCGACGGGGCAACACTGCAGACCGGAATCGGTGCGATTCCCTCACTGATCGCCACATTGCTGGCCGAAGGCCCGGGCGGTGGCTACGGAGTCCACTCCGAGATGTTCACCAACGGGCTCATGAAGCTGCACGAGGCCGGCAAGGTCACCAACTCCAACAAGGGCGAGTACGACGGTTACTCGATCACCACGTTCGCTGCGGGCACGCCCGAGCTCTACACCTGGCTCGACGGCAACCCGGAGGTCCGCTTCCTGCCGGTCGACATCGTCAACGACGCCCGCAAGATCGCGGCGAACCACCACTTCGTTTCGATCAACGGTGCGACCGCGGTCGACCTCTACGGCCAGGTGGCAGCGGACACGATCGGCGGCCAGCAGCACTCCGGCACCGGCGGCCACGAGGACTTCCTCGCCGGCGCAGGGCTGCGGGTCGAGGACCGGTCCCTGCTCTGCCTGCGATCGTCCTCCGTTCTCTCCGAGGGCCGGGCGAGCCGCATCACCGGCAACCTCGCGCCAGAGATGACAGTCACCACGCCGCGCCACCAGGTCGACGTCATCATCACCGAGTACGGCACCGCGGAGCTGTCGGGACTCACCGTGACCGAGCGTGCGCAGGCCCTGGTGGCCATCGCCCACCCTGACTTCCGCAGCGAGCTCAGCGAGGCTGCCGAGAGGATCGGCCAGCCCCTCTGAGGCGCGGCCGCCCTGCCCACACGACCGCCGGGTCTTCGCGCGGGCCCAGCCCGCGCACCAGCAGGTCCATGGTGTGGCTACCGGCGGCGATGCGGTACTTCGCACGCGTCTCCTCACCAAGTGACGACTGACCCAGACCGCGCTGTGCCACGTCGACTGCCAGCCATGTAGAGGCTGCATCTGCGGCGCCGGCCAGCTCACCTGTGTGGCGGGCCTCCCAGAGCTCGGAGTCGCTGTGGTGCCGCGCCGAGAAGCCTCCGGTGCCATTGCTGCCCACCAGCACGCCCACGCCGCTGCCCTGCAACGCAACCCAACGCATGCCCGTGTGGTGGCCGTGCTCCTGGGGCATGCCATAGCCCACGTACTGATCCGCCACCGTGGAGCTCCACTGTCCCACCAAGGCGCCGCAACGACGGTCGGGATACGACTCGGCGGGTCCGTCACCGAACCACTTCAGCTGGTCCAGTGCCGCCGGCAAGCGCCACACGACCCCGAGCCGGGGCGGGTCGGCCAGTTCTGTCGGCAGCTCGAACACGAAGCGGTACCGATGCCACGAGTCCACGAGCTCCTCGACCTCGAGGTCCACCCCCATCGGTGGTGCATCGACTGCGGGCCGCAGCTCCCCGGCCTCCGGTTCCCACCGGCAGCGGTCGAGGCCGAGGTCGTTGACCCAGCGATTCAGCGACCCGTTGAGGCCACGCATCCAACCCTGCGAGATCCCGTCATTGTCGGTCAACGCCCTGAACAACGTGGGCGTCCATTCAGTCTCGAAACCGGCCGGCAGGTCGCGGCGCACACGGCGCGACGACGCGTGCTCCACCTGATCGTCACCGCTGCGGCTGACCGGTGGACCGGCCACCGGCACCTCGAGCTGCTCCCAACCCACCAGTGCGCCCTTGGGTGCCCATGGTGTGGCCCGAAGCTGGCGCCACCGCAGCGTCAGGTGGTGTTCGGCACCGCGCCTACTGGCCGACGCCGGCCACCTGAGTTTCACCGTGCGCTGTGAACGAGGGGCGATCGGCCTGCCGCTCACGTCACCGGCTGCGACAACTTCGCCGTCGGCTGTCAGCTCCCAGTCCGCCACGAGGTCGGAGGTGTCGGTGAACCAGCGCGTGTTGGCGAGCGTGAGCGCAGCCGAGCGCTCCGCCACCTCGCTCTGCACACACCTCACGGGTCGGCCCAGCCAACGCACCTCGGTGAGTACCGGCCGTTCCTCACGGTCCGCGCCCACAAGGCCGTCGAGCACGAAATTGCCCTCCTCGGGGTCGTCGCCGAAGTCGCCTCCGTAGCCCCAGCTCGGCGCACCGTCGGGGCCCCGGTCCTCCCCGAGGGCCAGACCGTGCTCGACCCACTCCCATATGAACCCGCCCTGCAACCCGGCCTGGGACTCGAAGGCGTCGTCGTACTCGTGCAGGGAACCGCAGGCGTTGCCCATTGCGTGGGAGTACTCGCACAGGATGAGCGGCCTGAGCGGGTCCCGGGCGCGCTCTGCCCAGTCAACGATCTCGCTGGGCGAGGTGTACATCGGGCACACCACGTCGCTCACGGGCGCCTCCGCATCCAGGTCGTACATGAAGGGCCCCTCGTACTGGAGTGGCCGACTCGGGTCGAAGCGCCGCAGGAAGGCAGCCGCCTCGTCGTGGGCCGGCCCGTAGCCGGACTCGTTGCCGAGCGACCACAGGATGACGCTCGGGTGGTGCACGTCGCGGCGAGCCATGCGCTCGACCCGCTCGGTGATCGTGCGCACGTAACGGCTGTCGTGGCAGAGCGACCACTGGCGGGCGTGGCTCTCCACGTTGGCCTCGTCGACCACGTAGAGCCCCAGCTCGTCACAGAGTTCCGCGAAGTGCTCGTCGTGGGGATAGTGCGCCGCCCGCACCGCGTTGAGGTTGGCGGCCTTGATCATGCACAGGTCGCGGCGGGTCTGGTCCCGGCTCACAGCCCGTCCCCGTAGCGGATCGTGCTCGTGGATGTTGACCCCGCGGATGATCACCGGCGCTCCGTTGACCCGCAGCTCGCGATCCGCCACCTCGACGCTGCGAAAGCCTGTTCGCAGCGCGTTGACCTCCACGACCGCACCATCGGGATAACGAAGCACCACCAGGGCTGTGTGCAGCACCGGCGACTCGGCCGACCACGGCTCCACCTCCGGCACCTCCAGAGTGGTTCGCAGGGTGCCCGGCTCGGTGAACATGGCTCCGCCGAGCTGAGCCAGCTTCGAGGTGTCGTCCCAGTGCGGCAGAGCAACCCGACCGGTCCCTGCCAGCAGGTTTCGGCGCCGGCCCTCCACGCGGACCTCGACGCTCCAACCCGGCTCGCTGCGAGCCGGACCGTCCACGGCCACCTCCACCGCCAGGCTGCCAACCGCTGCGCGGCTTGCGCGCGGCAGCGACACGAGGCCGGGGGTCAGTGCGACCGACGCGAGGTGCGACTCGGCGGTGCTGTGCAGCGTGACGCTGCGCTGAAGCCCTCCGTGCCACCACTGGTCCTGGTCCTCCACCCAGCTCTGTGCCGACCACTTGACGACCACGAGCGCAAGGGTGTGGCTGTGACCGGCGCGCACGTGGGGCGAGAGGTCGAACTCGGCGGGCAGTCGGGAGTCGGTTGAATAGCCGACAGCCTCCCCGTCGACGTACACGAACACCATCGACTCGGCCCCACCCACGCGCAGCACGCAGCGACGGCCGGCCCAGCCGCGCGGCACCTTCACCTCGCGGCGGTACACCCCGGTGGGATTGTCGTCGGGCACCGACGGAGGCTCTCCGGGAAACGGCATCACCACGTTCGTGTAGTGCGGGTTGCCGAAGCCCTGGGTGGTCCATGCTCCAGGCACGTCGATGCTGTCCGGGGCGGACGTGGAGCCCAGGTGACCCCGCGTGAGCTGCCCCGGACCGGCCAGCATCCGGAACTCCCAGGTGCCGTCGAGGCACAGCCACCAGGGCGACTCGGCGGGATCCAGCCGTCGCGCAGTGACGGCATCGGGGCACGGTACCGTGGCGGGCCTTACCGGCAGCCGGTTGAGGCCTGTGGCGGCCGGATCCAGCCAGGGACGCGTTCCGTCGAACAGCATCCGGGCAGGTTAGGGGGCGCCGGCCACTCAGGTGGCGTTGCGCAGCACCTCGAGCGCCTGATCGGCGTGGGCCTCCATGTTCATCTCGCTCGTGAACGCGCCGAGCACCCGGCTGTCGGTGCCGATCACGAACGTCGCCCGCTTGTAGCCGAGCGGACCGGGTCGCTTCACGCCGAACTGCTTGGACACCGTACGTGCGGGGTCGGCCAGCAGCGGGAACCCGAGCCCGTTCTTCTCGTCAAACCGGGCCTGGCGGTCAACGGAGTCACCGGAGATACCCACACGGGTTGCGCCCACGTCGGCAAACTCGGATGCGAGATCACGGAAGTGGCATGACTCCCTGGTGCACCCGGTGGTCATGGCCCGCGGGTAGAAGAACAGCACCACCGGGCCGGCCTCGAGGAGCGATGAAAGAGAGCGGGCCTCGCCGGCCTGGTCTTCGAGTGTGAAGTCAGTGACTTTGTCACCAGTAGAGAGCATGTTGGTGTCAACTGATCCGCGCGGCGGTCTATTCCGGCGTTCAGGCGAGGGCCAGCGCCACACCGACGCCGTCGGGCGACACCCTCAGGTCATCGACGCGTACGCCGACCGTGTCATCACTACCCGGGACGAGCGGCACCTGGAGGGTGGCCGGGAACCGGAACCTCAGAGGTGCGATCGACCACAGATTCCCGAGCTTGCGGTTGAGCCGGTTGACGAACGACGGCACGATTCCGGGCAGCTCCAGCCAAGCCGCTGTGACGGCCAGTTCGAGTCGCCCACGCGCCAGCCGCACTGCCACATCGGTGTGAACCGTGCTGCGTAGGTCGGGGAACCGGTCAGAGATCACACGCGGCTGGCGAAGCGCTCCGCCCACCTTGCGCTCACCGAGGTCGAGCTCCAGCTCGAACGGCAACGGCAGACCTCCCACCGCGCGCTCGAACAGGCCACCGGCGAGACGGTCGATCCCCGAGCTTGCGAGGCTGACCCCGAGCCGGCGCCCTGCAACCGGGACGGGCATGGCACGGCCGTCGACATGGCCGGCGGCCGGCAGGCCGATGGAGAGAACGCCGGAGCCGACGGTGGCATCGGCAACGCCGGGTTCCACACCGAGGTCGGCGAGGATCATGCCGATGTCGTCACCGAGGTCGAGGCCAACCGAGCCGACCGCCTCACCCAGCCCGGCGAACAGCTCGTGGCCCATCATGTTGAACATCATTGAGGTCATCTGCAGGACCCCGGTCCAGGCGTCGTCTTCCACCCCGTCGGGCAGCTCGGCCTCGTGGTCGACATCGAGCGACACCAGCGTGGCATCGCGCAGGTCGAGGCCCAACGAGAGCGTGTGGTCGTCGCGCAGCTCGAAGTACGGATCGGCCAGGGCCGTCAGCGACACCGGGAGCGGCGCAGGCGGCGTCTCCATGCCCATGGCCGAGTCCGAAATCGTGTCGCCCTCGTAGTCGGATCCCTTCACCGACACATCGCCGGCACCGATCACGGTGACTCGTGCGCGCCCGTCGTCATCCGGGCGGAGGTCGAACGTGACAGCGGTGACCGTGAGTGCCAGCCGCAGGCGCACCTCACCCATCGCGGGCAGGTTGACCTCGTGCTCGACCGCCTCCAGAGCGACTCCGTCTCCCAGTCCGATCAGCGCGAGGTCGTTGAGCAGCTCATCGGTGACCGAGGCGCACACCGCCCATCGGCGCGCCCCCCCATCGGGCTTGCCGCTGGGGGGCGCAGTCACGCCGGGCTGTCCAGCGGCCCCCCGGGCCGACCCGCTCTGTGTGCTCTGTTCACCCATGGGACCCGTTCTAGTGCACAGCGTGCGGGCGTGTCGCACCTCTGTGGGCGTGATTGAATGTGGCCCCGGTTAACACCGTCAACCTCCGAGGGGATCCAAGATGCCAGTTCCGCGATCGATAGCCAGCACCCAGCACCAGGACATGGACCTGGAGCTCACCTCCGGCGAGTGGCCCGAGGACCTGGCCGGCGAGTTCGTGTTGAGCTCCCCGCGGATCGAAGAAGGCCTCCCGTACGCCCTGTTCGGCTCGGGAACGGTCTGCAAACTGTCCCTGCGGCCCGGCACCAACGGCGCAGCGTCGGATCGGTGGGCATGGCGCACCCGGGTCGTCGAGAGCCCGTCGGAACGGCTACTGGCGGCTGCCCCCGAGCACTTCAATGCCGGACCCACCGGCTACACCTCACCCTTCGGTCCGCCCAACCAGGCCAACACCGCCCCGCTGCCGTGGGGCGACCGGCTGTTCGCCACCTGGGACGTCGGTCGGCCCGCCGAGGTCGACCCCAACACCCTCGACTTCCTCGGAGAGATCGGCCACCGCGACAGCTGGGGTGAGCCAAGCATCGACATGGGGGGCGTACTGCCCTTCTACCTGTCATCTGCGCATCCCGTGGTAGACCCCGACCGCGACTGCCTGTGGACCGTGAAGCTCGGGCTCGACATCGCCAGCGGGGCCCAGATGCTCCATGTCGTTCAGTACAGCGGGGACGGCACCGAGGTGAAGGTGTGGCCGGTCGAGGGCGGCGCCGTGTTCGGCGGTTCCCACACGATCACCCAGACCGAGAACTTCCTGGTGCTCATCGACTCCGGCAACTTCAAGACCGATCTCGGGGAGATGTCGGGCGAGAATCGCTCGGTCACCATCGATGACGACGCTGCGGTCTACATCCTGCGCAAGGAAGCGATCGAGTCCACGCCCATCGGCCAGACGCTCGTGCCCGTCACCTCCCGGGTGGCGCCCACCACCGGTCACTTCTACGCCAGGTGGGGCGATGCCGACGGCATCTCGATCATCTTCGAGCACATGGACCGCATGGACCTCGGCTACAAGCTCCAGGCGGGTGACCTGGACGCCAACGGCGACCCGATCGACCCGGCGCTGGTCGGTTTCTACAACACCGCCATGGCCGCCAACTCGTGCTCCGAGGTCGTGTTCGACCCCGAATCAGGCACATCGCGACAGGATGCGCTGCTCCGCGACCCGGAGTGGACCTGGAACCTGCAGCTCTCCGCGATGGACTGGTCGAGCGAGGCGCTGCGTGCACCCACGCTGCACCACATCGCCTACCAGGGGTTCCGGCCGGGCGCAGTCACCCACCGCGCGGTCGAGAACTACGGGGACCGCCTCGATCCGATGCCTTCCGAGGACACGCCCGGGGTGCTGGCTTCGCTGCACCGCGGGTCGCTCGACATCGAGGGGACCTGGGAGTACGGCGACACCAACGACCACATCACCTCCCCGTCGTTCGCCCCGCGCGATCCCAACGCCTCGGGCACCTATCCCGACCGCAGCCGCTACGCAGGGTCCCACCCCGGCGGCCATGACGGATACGTGGTCATGCCGGTGCTCAACGACAGCGGTTTCCGTGTCGAGGTGTTCGATGCGGCAAAGGTGTCGGCTGGACCTGTCGCCACGTTGTCGAGCCCCAACGGTGAGTGCGTGCCAGTGGTGCTGCACTCTGCGTGGATGCCGACCGCCGACGCCGTCGCCGACCGCGAGCGACTCCGGTTCTCCGACGAACTCGACGGCCACATCGAGAAGGTCGACGAGAGCCTCAGGCCGATCGTGCACGGCGTGGCCGAGGAACTCGACGCCGGCGCGCGGTAGCGCGAACGACCACCCGGAGGTGCGACACTGGGCCGGGTGAGCAGCTCTGAGGACGACTTCACCGATCCGGGCGACGGTCCCGCGCCGGATCCGCAAGACCGCGTGGACGCGCCGCCACCCCCGGACCCGCCCGAGGTGCCGGCGCATGAACCCGACCCCGGCCACCCGCTCCGATCCGCCGGCCAGACGCTCGCCGAAGCGGCACTCGAAGCCGAGATCGCTACCGGCCGCCAGGAGGAGACCCTCGAGGAGGCCCGGGCCGGGGCGATACGCCGCACGATCCGTGCAGTCGGAGGCTTCGTCGTCATCGGCCTGGGCATCGCGCTTCTGCCACTTCCGGGGCCGGGCTGGCTTGTGATCATCTTCGGCCTCTCGCTGCTCCCCTTCGCGTGGGCGGAGCGGACGATCCTCGCCATCCGACGGCGCATCCCCGGAATTCCAGAGGACGGCAAGATCCCGCTGTCAACGTGGATCGTCATGGGCGTGCTCGTGGTGTCGGCCTCGGTGGTCGCGATCCTGTTCGGTGGTGCCATCGGCAACTGGCTGGGCGACGTCTGGACGTCGATCTGGGAGTGACGCTCCCGGCCGGCCCTGCCTGACCGTGCCCTGCCTGTGACTGTGCCCTACTTGACCGTGCCCTACTTGACTGTATGGGTGCGGCAGTCGAGGCGAGTCCATCCGCCGGTCTGCGGATCCAGTGCGTCGAAGCACACGTCATGGGTTCCGGGTGGGAGCTGCGCGAGGACCACCAGCGACTCGTGGCGGTTGGTGCCCGTGAAGGCGGGCATGTCGGCCCACCAGTAGTTCCAGTCGAACTCGCGGTTGAGCACCCCGGGAATCACCACGCGGGTGCGGACCGGGGCATTGGTCTCGGGGTCGAGCGCCCATGCAAGCATCCCGTAGCCGCGCCCATCTGTGGCCGAAAGGACGATCCCGCCATAGGGCAGGCTGTTGGTTGCGCCGGCGCCGGCCACCTGGACGGTGGTCTTCACCGCGACCTGCGTTTGGCTTGATGGACCGGGGGAACCGTTGCGCCAGGGGGTCACCGTGACGGTGTAGGTGCCCGGCACGGCGTTGAAGTTGGCCACCAGCCCGGTCGTGTCGACCGACCCGACGCCGGCCACCTGCACCCGGTAGAAGTCGGCGTCCTGGCATGACCGGGTGGGGCCATAGTCGACCCGCAGCGAGTTGCCTGTGTCGGTCGCAGTCACCGACGCGACCGCGTGGACCGACTGCTGGTCGTCGTGGCCCACGAGGTAGCTGCTGCGAGCGGTGTTCCAGTAGTCGCACAGGTAGCTGCCACGCAGGGGGTCGGTGTTGAAGTAGTCGTCGTTGCCGCAGTCGAACAACGCGTCGTCGGTGACCGTCGGGCACTCGTAGCGAAGGTCCTCGCCGTAACACATGAGGTCGTATTCGTCGTGGCAGTGACCGTGGTTGCCCGCGTTGGGTGCCGTCTCCTGAACCGCTCCCAGCGTGTGCATGATCTCGTGGGCGGACGTTGACCCGCCGCCGTTGATTTCCCAGCACCGCTCGTCTACTGCAGCTCGCGACGTGTACTGGTTGAGGTTGCTCGGATTGGCCACCTGGTCACCGGGACCCCACGGGCGGTCGTCGGTCCAGGCCTCCCCCAGGCCACAGGTGGACGGCCGGTCGGGGCTGATGGAGCCCTCGGTGAACACGATGTACTTGACCCTGTCGGAGCCGCCCTGCGGCGTGACGGCTCCTAGCGCCACCAGTTCATCCATCAGGCCGTCGTAGCTGGCCGCCCCCCCGGTTCCGATGTTCGCGGTTCTCAGCAGGCGCCGGCAATCGGCAGATCCGTGGTCGGTCACCCAGCGCAGCTGCCGGTCGCCGCCGGTGCGGGCTGCCGACTGCGTGAATGCCCAGTCGATGTTGTTGAGCGCTGCAGCGATCTTCGCAACCTGGGCGGAATCGGCCGTTGCCGAGGTGTGTGCATAGACCGGCTGCACCCGCCACATGCCCGAGCCCGTGCCTTCGCACACAGGGGGGATGTACTCCGGGGCGACCGCCGACACGGCCAGCAACTCGGGGGCCACCTGCTCGGCGCGCACATCGGCGCCGGTTGCGTGTCCCGAGTCGATCAGCCCCGCCTCCTCTAGGTCGAAAGCAGCAGTCTTCTGACCGGCGGTGCGGCGACGCATGCAAACCTCGGCGTCGCCCTCCTCGGCGCAGGCCACCTGCACGGCGTCCGGCTGTGCCTCGAGGTCCTCGATCGCTTCGGCCGAAGCGGCCTCACTGTCCTGTCCGGACGGTGGAGCCACGGGGTCAGGAGCAGGACCTCCCGCGGGCACCGGCGAGACCGCTGACATCCCCACCGGGGTGGGTTCGGGTAAACCGTTCTCATCGGCCTGCAGTGCGGCTGTGGGCCAGAGGGCAGCCGGCGCCGCAAGGGCGAGGGGTAGCACGAGGGTTCGGGGGAGCCGGGCCACACCTCGACGGTACGCGAGCAACGGCCCGAAACCCAGGGACCCCCCATGGGTAGATCATCCCGGACGGGCCATGACCTTCCGCCCGAACGGCCAGTCGGCAGGGCCGGGAGGAGGCGGATACGGTGCCGCCATGGCTGAATCCCCCGGCACGCAGTTCCCCGACGCCGTGATGGTCGAGCTCGGCGGCTCATACGACCCCGATGGCGCTCCCGAACCTCCGATTACCCTCGCAGTGCACGACACAGGGGGTGGTGAAGGACGGCCGCCGGTCGTGTTCTGCCACGGATTCCCCGAACTCGGATACTCGTGGCGCCGGCAGTTGCCGGCGGTAGCCGGCGCCGGGTTCCGTGCCATCGCGCCCGACCAGCGCGGCTACGGCGCGTCATCGGCACCCGAGGGCGCCGGGAACTACGGCCTGGGCCAGCTCTGCGGGGACCTGGCGGACATGCTCGACGCCCTCGAGATCGACAAGGCCATCTTCGTCGGCCACGACTGGGGTGGTTTCGTGGCCTGGGCGATGCCAGCGCTGCACCCCGACCGGGTCGAGGCCGTCGTCGGTGTGTGCACGCCCTACACACCCTTCCCGCCCACCGAGATGCTGCGGGCCATGTTCGATGACGACGAGAAGATGTACATGCTCTGGTTCCAACGCCCGGAGGAACCAGAGTCGGTCATGGACCCGAGGGCGAGGACGATGTTCGAGAAGCTCATGGTCGGAGGTGTGGACCCGGCCCAGTTGCTGGAGGCAGGCGTTGCCCGCGACGGCGGCATGGACCTCAACCCGTTCCGACGGATCGATGAACTGGAGCCGATGGGTGATCCGATTGCGACACCCGAGGAGGTCGACCACTACGTCGAGGTCTTCGAGCGCACCGGCTTCGGAGGGGGCATCAACTGGTACCGCAACCTCGATGCCAACGCCGCGGCGTTTCCGGAGGCCGGCACGATGCCGCTCGGCATCCCCACGCTGATGATCACCGCCGAGTGGGACCCCGCCCTGCCACCGGCGCTGGCCGCGAACATGGGCAACGTGTGCTCGGACCTCGAGACACACATGGTCGAGCGTGCGGGCCACTGGGTGCAGCAGGAGTGCCCCGAGCAGGTCAACGCGATCCTCGTCGACTGGCTTACCAGGCGGTTCGGCTGACAGGGTTCATGCACACAAGCACGCGAACCCAGGAGACCCCGCAACAATGACCATCGAGATCGGCGCCGAGGCGCCCGCGTTCACCCTGCCCGACACCGACAAGAGCGAGGTTTCCCTGGCCGACTACGAGGGCAAGCCAGTGGCACTCGTGTTCATACCGTTCGCGTTCACCGGCGGCTGTGAGGGAGAGCTCTGCGCGATCCGCGACAACTACTCGCAGTTCACCGACGCCGGTGTGCAGGTGATCATGATCGGATGTGACCGTCACCCGTCGCTCGCCGAGTGGCGCCGCCAGCAGGGCTACGAGTTCCCGATGCTGTCCGATGGTTGGCCCCACGGCGCCGTGTGCTCCGCCTACGGCGTGTTCAACGAGGACATGGGCTGCGCGTGGCGGGCCACCGTGATGATCGACGCCGAGGGCAAGGTGGCCGACGTCCACCAGACCGGGGGACTCGGGGACACCCGCTCCATCGACGACTTCCAGGCGTCCCTCGCGAAGCTCGGCGCCTGACGCCGGAGGCTGGTTCAGCCGGCCAGGTCCGAGAGCAGCACCCGTAGCTGCCGCGTGCGCTCCGCCCAGCTGAATCGCTGCGCGACCCAGGCCGCCCCGGAGCGGCCCATCTCCTCGCGCCTCGGACCATCTGTGAGCAGTGCTTCCACGGCGTCGGCCACTGCGCCTCCGTCGGTGCCGTCCACGAGCAGGCCCGTTTCGCCATCGCGCACGGCGTCGGGCACGCCGCCGATGGCCCCGGCCACAACCGGCACCCCCACCGCCTGTGCCTGGATGAACACGATCCCGAAGGCCTCCACCTCGAATCCGCCGATGCGTTCGCGGCAGGGCATGGCGAACACGTCGGCGGCGGCGAAGTGCGCAGGGAGTTCGTCCTCTGGCACCTGGCCCGTGAACACGACGTGCTCACTGACCCCGGCATCGCTGGCGCGCTGTTCGAGCGCGCTGCGGTGCGGTCCGTCGCCAACGATCATGAGCCGAGTCCCCGGCGTGCTGGAACGCCACTGAGCCAGCGAGTCGATCAGGCGGTCCTGGCCCTTGCGTTCCACCAGCCGCGACACGCAAACCACGAGCGGGTCTTCACCGATCCCCCATCGTTGCCGCACCAGCGACCCGTCGACGCCGGCGTGGTACTCGGCCACGTCGACTGCCGGCGGGAGCATCGAGTGCACCGGGTTGGGGCCGAATGCCGACTCCAGGTGGCTGCGACACCAGCCCGACACGTATGTGACGGCGTCGAGGCCGTTGCCGATCCGGTTGAGCACGGCCCGTCCCCCAGGCCCTCGCACGGCGGAGACCTCGAGTCCGTGCGTGAACGCGAGGCTCGGCGCTCCGGTCGCGCGCCTGATCGAGTCGGCCAGGATTCCCAGGGGGAACGCTGCGCCGAACACGACCACGTCGGCGTCGATGTGTTCGGTGAGGCGCACGGCGTGGCGGCGCACCCGGGGGGTCGGCAACAGGATCGAGGTGGGCTCGCGCACGACGCCGTAGGGCGCCGAGGCGTCGAACTCACGGTCGCCCGGCGAGCTGGAACCGAAGAGCACCACTTCGTCTCCGGTGGCGCACAGGCCCCGGCAGAGCTGGTCGACGTAGTACTGGATGCCCCCCACGCGGGGCGGCAGGTCGTTGGTGATGACGACTACGCGCAATGCGTCACTCCGAGACGTCGCCCGACTCGGCAATGAGGCGTACGAAGCCGCGCTCCGGCTCCCCTTCGAGCAGCATTCCGGCCGCACTCAGGCGCGTGGGCAGCGGCGACACCATCAGGTCATTGCAGCGCGCCGCGTGACCCTCGGCGGCGGCAGCGTCGGAACGGGCACCGATCTCCAGGACCTCATCGAGCAGGGCAGCGGAACGCCGGTCGAGCGTGGCCAGGTTGTCGCTGATGACCGCCATGCCACCGCTGACCGCCACCGCCATCGCCCACGCACGCACCTGACCCTCGTCGAGGTCGGTGTCGGTGTGCCGGAGCATCAGGCAGTCCGGGTCGTTGAGCCAGAGCTTGCGGTGCATGAATGAGCGACTCAGCGTGTTGCGCCACGCGTTGACCGTCGCGGGGATCGTGCCCATGTAGCCGGGCACGTCCCAGAGGTCACGCAGCGGCGACCACCACGGCGCCACGTCGGCGCCGATGCGCATCCCGTCAACCACACCGACCGTCGCACCCAATGGCGCACCGCAGCCGAGCAGGAACGCGCTGTCGCCCGCACCCCGGCGGATCGCGTCATAACCGGCACGCACACGCTGCGCCGGCGTCATCGAGGCGTCGGAGTAGATGCCCTGCATCGCGGGCGCATAGGTGAAGTCGAGCTTCAGGTAGGTGAACCCCATCTGGACGACCGACCGGGCAAGGCCCTCGAGGTGTTCCTGCACGTCGGGGCGCGACGTGTCGAGCGTGTGCACGAAACCACCCCAGTGGTCGTTATACATCGCGATGAGGGGCGTACCGTCGGCGTACCGGGCGATCCAGTCGGGGTTGCGCTGCGCGAGCCTCGAGCCCGGCGCCACCAGGAACGGGGCCAGCCACAGGCCGGGGCGCATCCCTGCGCGGTCGACTGCGGAGGCGATCGCACCGAGACCCGAGGGAAAGGTCTCGTCGGTGCTCAGCCAGTCACCGACTTCAGACTGGAACCCGTCATCCAGCTGGAACACCTGGATTGGCCAGTCGGATGCCGCTGCCAGGTTCTCGCGCATGTCGATCTCGCGTACATGCTCGAAGTAGTGGTACCAGGAGCACCAGCCGAGCTGGTATGGAGCGCGCACCCTGGCCAGGGATCGGCGGCCGTATTCGCCTGCCCAGTCAGCCAGGGCATCGTTGGCGTCGCCGATTGTCTCGAGGCGCACCTCATGGAGGTCCCGTTCCTCGCCCGGGGCCAGCTCGGCGCCGCCGAGGAAGGCCTGCACATGGAGTTCCTGGCCCGTGGGTCCATGCGCCAGCCAGATCGTTCCCTCGTGCAGGTCTCCACCAAGGAATCCGGCCAGCACGGCGCCGCGATCGTCGCTCACGACGGTAACCATCTCCGAGCGCAGGCGACCCGGAGCAGGCAGTGAACTGTCGGCGTGGTGCGACATGATCTGCAACTCGAGGGCCCCCGGCGTGAGCGCTGGATCGGTATCGACCCCGAGGGTGGCCACACCGGTCTCGCTCCACGATTGCCACCCATTTCGGTACATCCGAAGGCGCCCCGAAATCCCTTCGATGGTGCAAGCGGCTGTCACCGAGTTGACGGCGGCTGTCGCCGCGGAAGTGTTGGCGATTCGCCACGCGAACCCGCGGGCGGTTGCGCGCATGGAGACCGAGATCGCCTCGGGCTCCGCCGCGTCGACGCTCGTGCGGTGGCGGTGTACCTCCACGCGTGGTCAGGCCAGGGCTTCGCGGAAGAACGAGACCGTCTCGTCCCAGGCGCGCCGGCTGGCTGGCTCCGCGTAGACATCGGGTCGCGTGTCGTTGAAGAAGGCGTGGTCGGCACCCTCATGGACGGTGATGGCGGCGTCCTTGCCGAGCCCCCTCAGTTCCTCTTCGAGGGCTGCGGCGGCCTCGGGTCCGAAGAAGCCGTCGAGCTCGGCGAAATGCCCCCGGATGGGCGCTTCGATTGCTGAGAAGTCCGGCTTTGCGTCTTCCCAGGGGATGAGGCCGTAGAACGGCGCCACCGCGCCCACCTTCGACGCCGAATTGGCAGCTACGACCAGGGCCAGACCACCACCCATGCAGAACCCGATCACCCCGACGCGCTGCGAGCTCACCTCGTCGCGGCCGGTCAGGTAGTCGATTGCGGCATCCATGTCCTTGGATGCAGCCTCGACGTTGAGGGCCATCATCAGCTTGCCGGCCTCGTCGGGCTCGGTTGTGGTCTCACCCCGGTACAAGTCCGGTGCGAGGGCGGTGAACCCGGCCTCGGCGAAGCGATCACACACATCGGTGATGTGCGGCACGAGACCCCACCATTCCTGGATCACGAGCACGCCGGGACCGGAGCCGGTGGCTGACACAGCGAAGTATCCCGGGCAGGTCGAGCCGTTGACAGGGAAGTCGATCAGTTCACCCATGGGGCGGCAAGGTACCAGAGCCCCGCCGGGCTCCGCTGACAAGCGACGCCGTCGGGGCCGGTGCACACGCCGGCCGTGCAGGCCGACCGGGCCACCTCAGCCGACGAGGCGGAACAGTTCCGGAGCAACCGGACAATCGGGCTCACCGAGGGCCACGAGGGGCAACGGCCCGTCGGGGCCGACGAAGTGCGTGAAGCGATCGAGCGGCACCAGGTCCTCACCCGATCGTGGCTCAGCGGACCAGTGTTCCACCAGCGACCCCCACATCGGGGCGCTCAGCTGCACGCCCACGCCGGCCACGAGCCAGCGCTGCGGTGCGTGGTCGTCGTCGAACGGGGCATCGAGGTCCTCGGCCGCGTAGGCGTCGACGATGGCGCCGCCGTCGCCGATCGCATGAGCGTCGACCACGATCGGCTGCACCGCGTCGGAGTCAGGATCCAGGTCGAGCGACAACGACAACGCTGCGCCTGTCGTGTCACCCTCGAGCGCCTCGATGGTGGCCCGGGCAGCCTCGTGGACCCGCTCGGAGGTGAGCAGGCGTGCACAGGCCCACCAGAGCTGGCCACAGCCAACCTGACGCGACAAGACCCGGCGGCAGCCGGCCACGAGGGCCGCCGGATCCTCGGAGAACGTCATGAGGGCCGCTGTCGCCTCGGCAGCCAGCACGTCGCCCGGCACTCCCTGGGCCCTGGCCACGTATCGAAGCCGCTCGATCGGATGCACGGCCGAATGGTAGGTCGTGGCAGTGGCGCTCTGTGGCCGTTACAGCGCAACGGCGGGCCCGCGCTAAGTTCGGCGCGTGGCACTTGACACCGATGTAGAGCTGCACCCGGTCGGCGGAGAACCGCTGACCCTTGCCGAACAGACCCAGCTGTTCCACCTGGTGGCGGTCGTCATCGACCCGTACACCGACGAGAGCGCCTGGTTGCTGCGCACGGCGGCCCGAATCCTCAGTGAGCTGCGAGAGGCCGACTGCCGTGTGGCGTGGCTGGTCACCGGTCCCCAAGAGGATGCGCTCACGTTCCTCGGCCCCTGGGCCGAGGAGTACCTCACCTTCGCCGATCCTGAGCGAAAGGCGGTCGAGGCACTGGGAGTGGAACAGATCCCGTCGCTCGTGGTGGTCGGCACCAACCAGGAGATCGTCGGCAAAGCCGACGGCTGGGATCCCGCGCGGTGGCGCCCGATCACCGACGACCTGGCGAAGGTGCTCGCATGGAATCGCCCCGCGTACCCCAAGCCGGGTGACCCCGTGGCGTTCGCGGGCTCCCCGGCCGCAGGCTGAGCCGAGCCGTTCAGCGAGCCAGCCAGCCGCCGTCGACGGCGATGTTCTGGCCGGTGACGTAGGTCGAGTCGTCGCCCGCGAGGAACAGCAGCGCACCATCCAGCTCGTGCAGCTCGCCGCCGCGCCCCATGGGCGTGTTGCGGCTGATGAAGTCCATCCCGGCTGCGTCGTCGAACATCTGCTCCTGGGTCATCTCGGTGGGGAACCAGCCGGGAGCGATCGAGTTGACGCGCACACCCTTGCGGGCCCACTCCGCTCCGAGGGCGCGGGTCATGTTGACCACGCCACCCTTGGCCGCACAGTACGACACCTCCTTGACCGGCGCGGAGCCGACCATGCCGAGTATCGACGAGATGTTGACGATGCTTCCCCGCCCGGCGGCGAGCATGTGCCGCCCGGCCAGCTGCGACAGGTGGAACACGGCCACCAGGTTGATCTCGAGAGTCATCAGGAAGTGTTCGAGCGGCTCCTCTTCGGCAGGCGCCGGGGTTCCGTAGCCGGCGTTGTTGACCAGCACGTCGAGGTGGCCGGCCACGTCGAAGGCCTCCTGCACCAGGCGCTCGCGCTGTGCCGTGTCCGACAGGTCCGCTGCGACCGCAGTGACCCGGTCACCCAGTGCCGACGCGAGCTCGTCCAGGCGGTCCTGGCGGCGCGCCGCCACAACCACGTGGGCACCGGCACCATGCAGTACCTCGGCGAAACGGTGGCCGAGGCCTGACGACGCGCCGGTGACGATCGCCACCTTGCCCTCGAGCTGGTTGGTCGGGAGCACGCTGTGGGAGTTCGGCTTTGACATGGCGCCCGAAAGTACCAGCGACGCAGTCGTGGGCTTCACCCCACCCGGGCGCATATCACAGCACTGCACGGGCCGCCCCGCTGGGCAGGTGCTTAGTCTTGGGTCACCAAGGGGGTGGGCCATGAGCCCGGATGCCAAGCGAACCGACCAGTTGACCTTCACCGAGGAGGAACTCCTCGCCACCGCGCCGGTGGCCGAACCGCTCGTCGTGGGCGGCGTATTGTGCCACGGCGGTATCGCCTCCGACGGCAGCTACGTGTCTCCGCGCACGCTGCACCGCACCCCTGCGATCGAGGCGTGGCAGCGCAACCACACAGCCGAATTCGACACCGCACTGATCGACATCGGGATCGACGACTGGCCCGCCAACTACCCCTCGGTCGCCCAGACGCGCTTCCTGCTCCAGCACGAGGTCGCCGAGCCGATCGTTGCGAGCCTCACGCGCATCGGCACCGTCGAGGGCTTCGGCTCCTTCCTGCGCTACACCGAGGTGCCCGACCTGCGCTCCCTGATCGTGGAGGACATCGAGGGCACCGCGCTGGCGCACCTCGACCAGGGCCTGATCGAGGCCCACGCCCGCGACGAGGCGGGCTGGGGTGGCGACGGCGACACGCCCACCGAGGCCGGCCACCGCGACATGTGGTTCGCGGCACGCGACGTGGCGTTCGACTCCCCGGCCACCGAAGACCAGACCCAGCTGATGCTTCAGCGCATGGGCATAGTGGGCCCCGGCGGCGGCGCCGGGCCCGCGGCGACACCGGAGCGCCTGCTCGATGACGACGTCGACCCCGTGCTCGAAATGCTGCTGCAGCGGATGATCCGCCTGCTGATGATCGAGATCTCTGCATTCCACACGTTCTCGTGGGCCGAGGATGTCCTGTCGGACACCGACCTTGTCGGCGGCGAGGGCCAGGCGGCCTTCCTCGTGAGCTGCATCCGGGCGGACGAGACCCCACACGTCGAGTACCTGCGAGCCGCGCTCACCGAACTGCGCGACCGAACCGTCGTCGGTGCGAGCGGCCGCCACCACGCCGGCAGTCAGATCATCCGGACCATCTGGGACCGGGCCCGCGCCGACGCGATCGGCCCACGGCGCGACGAGTTCGAGCAGACCATCGGCGCCGAGGTCCTCCACGCCCTCGACGGCCGCTCCAACGGGGAAGAGATCTGGGAGGGATTCCTCCACCTCGCCCCGCAACGTGCGGCCTAGCTTGGACATGTGAGCGAACAGCAACACAGACCCGAGCACCTGCACCCGGGTGAGCACCCGGTCGACCTGGGCCTGACCCATGTGGCGCTGCCGGTGAGCGACATGGACGCGAGCCTCGGGTTCTACGCCGAGTATGCGTCGATGGAGGTGGTGCATGAGCGAGGCGAACCCGGCGAACGCGTGGCGTGGATCTCCGACCGCACCCGCCCATTCGTGGTGGTGCTGCTGGAGCGCAGTGTCGACCACCGTCTCGGCGGATGGTCCCACCTCGGGATCGGCGTGGAGTCGCGCCAGGCGGTCGACGACGGACTCCAACGGGCTGTCGCTGCGGGTTTCGACGCGCTCGGCCCCTTCGATGCGGGCCCGCCCGTGGGCTACTGGGGGATCATCGCCGACCCCGACGGCCACAACCTCGAGCTGGCATACGGCCAGGAGGTCGGCATCACCGTGGCCAACGCCGGCTGAGTGACCTACCGGTGCCCCGCGTGCGCTGCCAGCCAGCTGTGCATCGCGATGCCGGAGGCAACCCCCGCGTTGATCGACCTGGTCGAGCCGTACATCGTGATGGAACGGACCTCTGCACACAGGGCGTGGGCCTCCGCTGACAGGCCGGGGCCCTCCTGGCCGAACAGCAGCACGCAGTCACGCGGAAGTGGCGCGCCCTCCAGCGGCGTGGAATCCGCCAGGTTGTCGATCCCGACCAACGCCAGAGCGGCCTCATCGGCCCACTCGCCGAGCGCGGCCACCGAGTCGTGGTGGTGGACATCGAGGTAGCGGTCGGTGACCATGGCCCCGCGACGGTTCCAGCGGCGCTTGCCGACGATGTGAACCCCCGCCGCGCCGAACGCGTTGGCGTTGCGCACCACCGTTCCGATGTTCATGTCGTGGCGGAAGTTCTCGATGGCGACGTGGAACGGGAATGCGCTACCGGCCAACTCCTCGGCGATTGCCTCCGTGCGCCAGTAGCGGAACCGGTCGATCACGTTGCGGCGGTCTCCTGCCTCGAGCAGCTCCGGGGCCAGCCGCGGGTCATCGGGCCAGGGCTGCGGATGCGGCCCGACGCCCACTTCCTGGCTTGCGTCCTCGCCTGCATTGTCCGTCACGGCAGCGCACCGTACCGTGGCTCCGTGCCAAGACCCCCAGCCGGCTCCCCGGCCGTGGCCACGATCCTCGTGGCGCATGGCAGCCGCAACGAGGCGGCTCAGCGCGCCCACGAGCAGCTGGTCGACGCGGTTGCGGCAAGGCTCGCGGGCGACGATGCCGCCCGGGTTCTGGCCGCCTACCTCGAGATGGCGGATCCCGACATCGCGACGGCCATCGATTCCGCGGTCGCCAACGGTGCCATGGCGGTCCGGATCCTGCCGTGCTTCCTGCACCCGGGCAACCACGTCGAGGTCGACATACCTGCGATCGCCCGGGTCGCTGCCGACGATCATCCTGAGGTCAGCATCGAGGTGCTGTCACACCTGGGTTCGCACGAAGCACTGGTCGGCATGCTGGCCGACATGCTCAGCGACGACCGACCCGCGGGACCGGCCGGATCCCCGCCCTAGAGTCCTGGCCATGAGACTCCATCCCCTCGCCACGGTGGGTTCGATCGTCGCCGTTGTCCTTCTCGGCGCGGCCTGCGCCGGCGATGATCCCGAACCGGCGAGCGAGACCAGCGCGCCACCGACTACTGAGCCCGCAGCCGGACTGACCGGCACATCGTGGTTGCTCACCTCGTGGGATGGCAGCAACGAGGCGGTTGCCGACGCGGCGCTTGAGTTCGGTGCTGACGGCGAGCTCACGGGTTCGACCGGATGCAACCGGATCGGTGGACGTTGGGAGGGCGCCGATGGTGAGCTCATGGTCACACTCGGCCCCATGACGCAGGCGGGGTGCCTAGACCCCGTGACCTCGGACCAGGAGAGGGCCGTTGTGGACGGGCTCGGCTCCGCGGTGGCCTACGAGGGCGGCGTCGACATCCTGCGGCTGCTCGACGACGACGGGCAGGTCACGCTGGTGTATGCGCCCGTCACCCAGGACCTTGCGGGTACGTCCTGGCAGGCCACCGGGATCAACAACGGCAAGGGCGGGGTGGAGACCAACGCCAACACCGGACTCGCCACGATCGAGTTCCTCGACGACGGCAGCGTCGTCGGCACGGGCGGATGCAACTCCTTCAGTGCGACATGGCAGACAGACGGCGACATGGTCACGATCTCCGAGGGCGCCATCACCGAGATGAGTTGTGGACCCGAACTCGACGCGATCGACCAGCAGTTCATGGCTGCCCTGGCCGCCGCAACCACCTACACGGTGAGCGGCTCGACCCTCGAGATGCGTGATGGCAGCGGCGCACTGCAGGTTGCACTCACGCGCCAGAGCTGACTCGGCGAAGCTGAGCAGACACTCCGCCGCTGAGAGGGCACTCCGCGACTGAGAGGGCACTCCGCGACTGAGAGG